>QIAH01000227.1 GCA_003225465.1 Acidobacteriota bacterium
TGGCTGAGTCGAGATGAGGATCGAAATCTGCGGGGCGTCCGAACACTTCTGTCGCAATCTGATATTCCTTGACCGGGACTCCAGGATTCTGAAGACTATGCTCTGCCAAATATCGAAGTAATTTGCAGAGCGACTCTGAGCCGTGTAGCACCTGACTCCCGGCCAATCGTTCAATGGCTGCCAGGTACTGATCCCGCTCCCGCACAGAAATACCTGTGACGCTCATGTAACCAAGCGTAACAAGGCGGGCAACTGACTGCAACACATGCTCTTGATCGCATGTAACCGTATCAAACCCTCCGAAACTTTAATTCACCGGATCGAAAGCACAGATTGCCACTGCTCAGACGCTCGACGTCTGAGTGCGTAAGTGTGGGTGTCTCCGTGGTTTGGTCAGGCACGACGCTTCGATGGCGTAACTTTAAGATTCTTCAAACGAGCGTGTCTCGTCGTGCAGGCGCTCATGGATCGGTATGCTTGCAGCTTCGTCGTGTGTTCAGTTCAAAGCTTCAAAATATTTGATTCTGCTTTTCATAGCGCACTCGCGTGCTGCTTCCAATTGTCATAGGAGTTGATGGCGAAGCGGAGCAGCGTTCCCTAACACTTTCAACAACCTATGAAAATATCGATTTAGGACATGCAACTGCAGGTTCGGTTTAGTACCTAGTGGTTTTGTACTAGCTGCGTGGGGGATGGCTCTCGATTCGCTCGTTTTTCAGCTAAATTCTCCAATCGCGCAATAAGACTCTCCGCAAAAATGGAGAGCGAATGCGCCCAGTTGTCGAGATGATGTGGAGGAACGCAATGAGAACCAAGTGCGTGGTCGTATTGATGGCGATGGCTGTTCTGGGTTTGTCTTGCATCGTCTGCACGCCGGTCGCTCTCGGCCAGGCGGTTTACGGAAGTGTTTTGGGAACAGTCACCGACCCACAAGGCGCGGCGGTTGCAGGCGCGAAAGTGACAGTCATCAACCAGCGAAAGGGCACCCAGGACACCGCGACTACGAATGCGGACGGCAACTACTCGGTCACGCACCTGGTCCCGGATAGCTATACAGTGCGAGTGGAGGCGGCAGGGTTCAAGGTCAGCGAACAGAAAGATGTTGTCGTTCAGGCTGACGCCGGAGCACGCGTGGACCTGCAATTCCAGGTCGGCGGCGCCACTGAAACCGTCGAAGTCACCGCCGAGGCTCCCCAGCTCAAGACCGACCGCGCTGACGTCGCTGTCACTTTCAACGATAGGGCCGTCGTAGAAGTGCCCATTCTCAATCGGAACTTCACCGAGTTGCAATTGCTGGCTCCGGGTTCGCAGAAGATTGTCGGCTGGAGCCACGCTGCCACGGAGAATCCGCAGCAGGGTTATCAGATCTTTTCGCAAGGACAGCACTTCAGCGGAACTGGCTTCGAGCTTGATGGCACTGATAACCAAGACCCGATCTTGGGCATCATTGTCGTAAGCCCCAATCTCGACGCCGTCACCGAGGCCAAGGTCGCCCTGCAGAACTATGACGCTGAATTCGGCAAGGCTGTGGCCAGCCTCGTAACGTCCCAGACCAAGTCAGGCAGCAACAGCCTGCACGGCACCGGCTTCTTTTATCGCCGCTCAGACTGGACCGCCGCCCGTGACCCGTTCACACAATTCAAGCCCGATCCCGCTACGGGTCGCCTCATTCCAGGCTCTCGCTGGGCACAGTTCGGTGGCACCATTGGCGGGCCGATCATTAAAGACAAGCTGTTCTTCTTCGGCGACTACCAGGGAACGCGGCAGATCAATGGCGTGAGCGGACTATTTACCGTTCCTACTCACACAGTTCTCTCGACGTGCAATCCTGCTACGAATCCAGGGGGAATGTGCGACCTGAGCCAATATCTCGCCGTGGCGCCGGGCGGAGGACAAATTTACGATCCACTCTCCGGTGACCCAAACAAGGGCACAGGCCGAACGGCATTCGCCAATAATCAGATCCCGGTCAGCAGGATCTCGCCAGCTGCAGGCAAGATCCTTGCTCTTTTCCCAGACCCCGGGTCGGGAGCTCCAGTCCTGAATAACTTTGTAGGTGCCGGCTCAGGTCCTTTCAAGTCGAATAGTTTCGATACTCGCATCGACTACACGGTAAGCCCGACGTTGAACGTATTCGGCCGGTTCAGTCTCGCGTATTACACGATCTCGGGCAAAGGCCTGCTGGGCGCGTTAGGGGGACCCGGGAACGGCGGAACCAGCGACGCTCCTGGCTTGTCCGGTAGTTCCAACACGCATAACTACAGCTTGGCGACCGGTTTCAACAAGACGGTCACCAACAGCTGGCTAACCGACTTCCGGTTCGGCTATTTCAAGTACAATCCCCAAACCAGCAAGCCTGATAGCGGCAGCCCGATGACCAACTTCGGGATCCCCGGCGCCAACACCGGCGACCCAAAGACGGCCGGCTTGGGATCCTTCCAACTTGGTAAGGATCCATTGAGCGGCTACAACGGCACTGACAATGCGGGCGGCAACGGCCTGGTCATTTCCAGTTTCGGTGACGGTCTCGGTGTCGCTCGCTGCAACTGTCCACTAACGGAGAGCGAGCAGCAATTCCAGTTCGTCAACAACTGGACCCACGTCAAAGGCAATCACCAGATCAAGTTCGGGGCGGACCTGCGCTACGCCATGAACTTACGCATCCCCAGCGACAACAACCGGACGGGTGAATACAACTTCAGCCCCGAGGCCACTTCCAATGGCACGAATGGCGGCTTGGACCTGGCCACGTTCCTCTTGGGCGACGTGACCGCGTTTGCCCGCTACGTCAACAACCCCACTATCGCCGGTGCGAACAACGCAGCTGAGCGGCAGAAGCGCTTCTTCTTTTACGGACAGGATACCTGGCGCGCAACTTCGAAGTTGACCATCAATTACGGTTTGCGCTGGGAGATTTACTTCCCCGAGACGGTGGACAGCAAAGGACACGGAGGATTCGCGAACATCGTAGACTTTGGAACCGGCGGAATCCGCGTTGCAGGCGTCGGTCCTTACAGCCTGAGCGGCAGCGTCGATAACGATTGGCGCGCCTTCGCTCCACGCTTGGGCATTGCATACCAAGCCACTCCGAAGACTGTGGTTCGCATGGGCTATGGCCGCAGTTATGACATCGGCGTTTTCGGTTCGAACTTCGGGCACACGGTTACGCAAAATCTGCCGGTGCTGCTCAAACAAAACTATAATGCCAGCAACTTCAATCCCGCTGCTTCGGCGCACCTGATTCCCTTGTTCTCGCTGGATGCAGGTCCGAGTTCCGTTCCGGGTATCGATCCAGCGAACGCGTTCCCCGCCGTTCCTTCGAACGGGTTTATCCCGCTGACTTCGCAACTGTCAGGAACACATATTCGACCCATCAGGCAGGTATTGCCGACCGTAGACGCATGGAACGTCACCGTGCAACACCAACTAACCAACACGATGTCTCTCGAAGTTGCTTATGTGGGCAGCAAGGGAACGCACGGGTTTGCCGGCGACGGTCCGAACTATGACATCAACCCGTCGGCGGTTGGTGAAGGCACCGACATAACGAAGGCCTTCATTCTGAGCGGTGGCGCAGGCACACCGGCAACCACCACGCCCTGTCCAGCGGCCTCCATGCCCAACTCTGCAACGCCAATTGGCTTCTGCGGTCCAGCAGCTGCATCATTCAACGCTTTCACCTCGCAGAACCAGCGTCGGCCTCTCTATCCCAAGATCCCCTTCGACTTGGGCAACTACTATGGCAACGACGCTGCCAGCACCTACAACGCCTTCGAAGTCAAACTCGATAAGCGTTTCGCGCAAGGCCTGCAATTCCTGACCCACTATACCTACTCCAAGGCGTACGGTTATCCGCAAGATAACTACTACGCGGTCAGCCACGTCGATTCCTGGGGACGAATCGATTTCAACCGCAACCACGTCTGGGTCTTCAATCCCATCTATGAATTGCCATTCGGCAGGGGCAAGAAGTACATGGGAGATGCCAGCAAGGCGAAGGATTACATCATCGGTGGATGGCAGGTCAGCAACACCACCAATTGGAGCAGCGGCCTGCCCTGGACGCCTAGCATTGGTGAGTGCGGCAATGTGACCGACACAGGTCCATGTCGGCCAAACTCCACAAGTTCGAAGCTTCACACCGGTGTCGGACCGCTGGACACGGTCAATCACACCCGGACTTTCTTCACGCCCCTGGCTCCATTGGCGTTCAATCTAAACTCGCTCCCTGTTGGAACCGATACTTGCACTCTGCCGCGTCCGGCTGCAGGACCGTTTGCTCTTCCGAACTGCGGCCTGATCGGCAACAACGGCCGCAATACCTACAACGGTCCGAGAGGCTTCTATTCCGATTTGTCGGTCTCGAAGTCCTTCGCGATCACCGAACAGTTCCGGGCAAAGTTCCTCATGAACGCATTCAACATCTTCAATCACCCGGTTTACGCCTTCAGTCAAAACAACGGAGCCAACGGTTGCGTAGACTGCCCGGGCGGAAACAACGGCAAAATCACGGCGCTCGAGGGCGGCACGCACATGCGGCAATTGGAGTTCGCCGTCCGCTTCGAGTTCTAGCCCGGATCGATCAGCACGTTTCAACGAGGGAGCCTTCCAAGGTTCCCTCTAATTTTTGCGGTTGGGAAGCATTGCGCTTTGAGGTGAGGTAGCGCCGGCATCTTGGCGGCACTGGCAAGCGCGTCTTCGCGCCCTTTGCGGCTGTCTTGGCGTTCTTTGCGGTTAAAAGCTCTTACTGGAAAACGGACTGACCCGCCGGCGAGACCCCGCGCAATCCTGCTTTATGATCTAATCGCCTCATACACTCCGAGATTGACCATGCGTCCATTCAGGTTCGGCATCATTGTTATTCTGTTGTTCTACTTACCCTCGGCCGCACAATCAGACCGCCCTGTCTTGCAGGAACGACAACAGCTTCCCTCCGCCCCTTCTGCTTCTTCGGAGAATGCCTTTGCGGCGCCGCGCCGTCTGCTGCAGCAGGGGAAGAATGAGGAAGCAATCGCACAACTCCAGCAGATGCAGGCCGTGAACCCGGACATGAAAGGGGTCGCGCATGAGCTTGGCATCGCGTACTACAAATCCGGGGATTACGTGAAGGCGATCGACGCCTTGAAGAAGGCAACGAGCGAAGATCCGCAAGACAACGAAGCGGTGCAACTGCTCGGGCTGTCGAATTACCTCGCCGGCCGTCCTGCGGATGCGATTCCGCTACTCGAAAAAGTGCAGGGCTGGTATCCACGCGCAAACGTCGATGCGTCTTATATCTTGGGGGTCTGCTACATCCAGACCAAGGACTATCCGCTGGCGCGCAAAGCGTTCGCGCGCATGTTCGATGTGCCGCCGGATTCAGCCGCCGCTTATCTCTTTACCGCACGCGTCCTGCTGCGGCAGGAGTTCGATCCCATCGCCGAAGAGTACGCGCAGAAAGCCATCGCGCTCGATCCGAAGTTGCCGCTCGTCCACTTTTTCCTGGGGGAACTGCACCTCTACAAGTCGAAAATTCCGGAAGCGATCACCGACTTCCAGGCCGAACTCGCCATCAATCCCGGGCATGCTGCTACCTATTACAAACTGGCCGACGCCTATTCGCGTGTCCAGAAGTTCGATGAAGCGGAACGCCTTTTGCAGCGCTCGATCTGGTTGGACTCTACCTCGACCGGGGCCTATATCCTGCTGGGGAAGGTGCTCGAGAAAAAAGGGGAAGCTGAGTTGGCGGCGCGCGCGCTCCAGCATGCTCTCAGCGTGGATCCGAACAATTCCGTTGCCCATCACTTGCTTGGACAGGCTTACCAGGATATGGGACGCACCGCCGATGCCGAGCGCGAACGCCGAACCTCTCAGCAGCTTCAGGACGTGCAGAACGCAAAGCCGGACTAGCGGA
>QIAH01000228.1 GCA_003225465.1 Acidobacteriota bacterium
CAATTTGAGATCCCAAGGGCAGATTAGCGAGTGAAAACAAGCACATCCCGACGTCGCTGAGATTGATGCCAACAGCATTCATGTGGGCAGACCCCGTGAATACTTGTACAGAGGTGTTCAGCAATTGGCGTTGCCGGCGACGCCGGTCTTTGAAGTTGGGTTTGAGAATCATCCGCCGTGACACCAGTAAATAAAAGGTAGCGCAATCAAACTTGGGAGCGAAGATTACGTAGGTTCACTGGCTGCTATCCGGACTCAAGAACAGTTGAAACGAGGCATTCAGGCGACCCGGCGTCTGACCGCTTCGGGAGCGAGTACTAACATGCTGCCGCCGTGGGAGGTGTCTATGTGATTCAAGGGCAAGAACGCGCTGATCACGGGTAGCTCGCGGAATTGGCCGAGGCATTGCGCTGAAGCTGGCTGAAAAGGGAGCACGTGTAGCAGTTCACTATCAGAGGACCTACAAGACGCGCACAGTATTACTGTAATGATTTTGGCTCGGAGTGGTTCTTGGGGCTTTTCTTGTCGAGAAGAGCCACCAACTCCTGGGCACAAGCGGGGGTTCTCGCTTTACCCGATCGAATAATGTCTTTCGCACTTACCTTTTGACCGTACAGCTTTTCGTTAGCGCCGCCGTCGGAGCGTAGGGTGGAACCTTCGAGCGAGATGCCGGCGAACAATCCTTTGGCGCGCGAATAAGAGAGAATCTCGGCGTTCATGACGACGTCGGTGGCGGCTTCGCTGGATCGCCCCTTGGGACCAGCGGCAGCAGAGGCATCGGCGCCAAGTTTGACTTTACTGCTCAGCAGGGAGCGCGCTCCTTTGGGATTCATCACCAGCAGGACGTAATCGGTGGCTTCGCCACCCAACTGGAAGCCAATGTTGATGCCTTCAAGTGCGAACATGGCGGGAGGTCCCCAGAGGCCGGTATAGCGCTCTCCGCTGCGGCAGATCATGACGCCGCGGCCGAAGCTGCCGCCAATTCCGAACGCGCCCTTTTTGACGGAGGGCAGAATGACGAGGCATTCGGCCTTATCGAGCAGCTCCTGCGGAATGTCGTCGGGGATATTAAGGATCTCCTTCAGAACTTCCCCAGACTCTTTCACACGCTCTTGTTCTTTCTGGTTATCAGCAAAAGCTGAGGTTAGGAAAGCACATGCCAAGATCAATGCCAGAAGCGTTTTCATGAATTGTCACCCTGCTGGAGGCCACTGATCATTGCAAGCAGTGAACGAGCGTTCGCCTCGTGGTTGGTGGTACTTTTCGTCTTTACTCTAGCGGTCCGTGCCAACCCGTGGGCAGATTACGAAGGGTCTACGACATAGTGGGTCAGCGCCACAAGCGAGGCAGGCCAGAGAGTCAGCCTGACTGCAGTTTTTATGGTCGGCACGATCATCTGGCGAACGAAGCAACGGCGGCCGAGGTCATAAGCTCACGATGCGGTTCAGGCTAGCATCGATTCGCCACCGACTTCAGCGTGCGGATTGGTAGATGTTCTGTGAATGGCGCGAGGTTGGCACAGAGGAGAATCAGTGCAGGAGGGAGTTGGTCGGGAAGGGCGGCGGCTAATCGTGCAGAACTATGTTGAGCAGCGAGCTGTGAACATGCAAGCCTTTGCTGTCGTAATCAACGAATCCTAACTTCCTGAACCTGTTCATGAAGAAGCTGACTCGTGACCGCGTTGTGCCCACCATTTCGGCCAGGGTTTCCTGACTGATGCTGGAAATCACGGATTCAGGTTGGCCTTCGTTACCAAAATGAGCCAGGAGCAGAAGTATTCGCGCCAGGCGCTTCTCGCTGGAATTGAAAAGCTGGTCAACCAAGTCCTCTTCATAACGGATATTCCGCCCCAGCAAATACCCCACGAATAAATCCGAAAACTTATGTTCCCGGTGAAGCGCCTGCAGCATAGACTTCTTCGCAATTCTCAGGGCCGCGCAATCCGTCATTGAGGTCGCTGAATACATGCGAAGCTTTTGGCCTGCCAGCGCGCCTTCGCCGAAGAAACTCCCGTCGCTTAATAGGCCGATGGTTGCTTCCCTGCCGGTTTTCGCGAGAACACTGAGTTTGATCTTGCCCGTCTGGAGATAAAAAACCGCGTCCGCCGGATCCCCTTGCGCAAAGATGGTTTGCTTCTTCGGAAAGAGAACAGGTTTCGTTGCCTCACCGATGGTGACCAGGAAGGCACCGGGGTCGAAGGCACTTTTGCTCCTAGCGGTGGAGGCAGAAGCCATTGCAGATATCCATTATTTTCTTATTGCTGAGCATTATAACCCAGCGTGCGATAACGCACATAAGTTTTGTGCGCCCGAGGGTAGCGCTGACATGGTGGACACACCAAACGGTCGGAGATGTCAGCCGGGGAGACGCCGGCGCTACTTGCAGTTAGGGGTCCCGAAGATCCTAAGGGAAGATGAGCAATTTTGAACAGACGTACCACGGCCGCCAGACTATATTGGCCGCTCACGTGTGCGGAACCATCCGTCGCGGCCAGCATACACGGCCCCCGCTGTTACACGTTTACCCGAAGTAGACTGTGTGCTATATAGCGGCCTTAAAGCAAACTGTCTGGCGAGGTTAGTTTAGTCGCGATCTTCCAGGGAGCATAGGCTGCTCTTGTGATGAATTTTTTTAAGCATGCACGCAGAGGCTGCTTAAGCTAATAAATTAATTCTGTCGCCTTTAATACCCTTCTGAGAACAACAAAACCGTAACGTAAATCCAATCACACCAGCTTTAAAAAAACGATTGGCTAATAATCAGAAATCCTTGCCTGTTTCCAATTTTCCATAGCCGCAACAGTTCCAGGCTCAGGGTTTGCGGTCCCGATGCCCAAGTGCTCTTCGTATATGGATGAGCTGCTACGGTGGGACCGGCGAGGCAGGTATTCGACTGCCCGCGTGAGAAATTACAATTTTCTTCTTGACCGGTTCCCTATCGCTGATATATAGCAGTATCCATTCATAGATTTGGGGCGAGCGCAATACTCTTTTACCAGTAGAAAATCGATCTTGTAACGGAGGCAAGTATGCGTAGAGGCCTGTGGGTTGCGCTAGTCTCCCTGGTATTCGTGTCCCTCTCCTCACCGCTTTTCTCGCAGCAAGTCACTGGAACAATTAAGGGCGTGGTCACGGATCCTTCGGGAGCGGTGGTTGCGAACGCAACCGTGATTATTACTAATAAGGCAACCGCCCTCACTCGCACAGTCACCACAAACGATGCGGGGGAGTACTCCGCTCCCGACTTGCCGTTTGGCGTCTATCGGGTCAGCGTGAAGCAGGCAAACTTTAAGGAATCAGTCACCGACAACGTTGATTTGCACGTGTCCAGCACTGCAGTCACAAACGTGATACTTCAACTTGGAAGCACAGCGGAACAGGTCACAGTGGAGGCCAATGAGATTCAGGTGCAAACCGACAACTCCCAACTGGCGGGCGTCGTGGACGGCCAGCAGGTGAGGGAGTTGCCACTTAACGGCCGGAATTTCGTAGAGTTGACACAGTTGCAGCCCGGCGTTTCCGCTTCGAAGAGTTTTGACGCGGTCGGCAAAGGACTCAAGGGCGGCGTCGATTTCGCGGTGAACGGGAATTCGATGACCAACAACCTGTTCCTGGTTGATGGCGCAAACAACAACGACATCGGTTCCAACCGCACGATCCTTATTTATCCTTCCCTCGAATCCATCGCTGAATTCAAACTGCTGCGCAACGCTTACGGTCCGGAATACGGACAGGCTTCCGGTGGCGTTATCAACATTGTGACTCGTGGAGGCAGCAACACCTGGCATGGCAGCGCCTTCTACGCGGGCCGAAACGATGCCCTGAATGCCTATAACTGGTTTGCGGCGCAGCAAGCTTTTAATGACCGAGCAAAAGGTGCGATTCATCCGGCAACTGGGACGGTTTACTCCAATCCTAACAACGACAAACCGATTCTGCGGCGCAATGACTACGGCTATTCTCTTGGGGGCCCGGTAAAGAAGGACAAGCTGTTCTTCTTTTGGAGCCAGGAGTGGAATAGGGAAGTTCGTGGCGTGCCCCGAACCGGTTGTGTCCCCAATGCCGCAGAACTCAGTGGCGATTTTTCCGGTGGAATAACTTGCGGCGATACGATGGTTGCAGGTTTCCCGGCGGCATTTCAGTTGGGCGGAAACCCGTTTGTAATAGATCCCAGCAAGATACTCCCTGCTGTGAAGACGTATATGCAGCAGTATCCTGCGCCGAACCAAAACTGTGATGTTACCCAGCCTGGTGTCAGCACTGCTTTTGGTAATTCCAATGGGTGCAAGAACTGGCAAGTATTTCCGGGCACCCATCTTAACTGGCGCCAGGAGAATGCTCGCGGCGATTTCAACATGACGAAGAAGCACACGGTCATGTTTCGCTATACGCAGGACACCTGGGTAAATCCCGCTCCCAATGCTGGTTATTGGGGGGATGACGGCTTCACGACGCTGGAGAGCAATTGGTCGCAGCCTTCAAAATCAATCGTGGGCAGAGTGACCTCGATACTCGGCGCCCATCTGATCAACGACGCCGAATTCTCGTATTCGAACAATCGTATCTTCGTCACAGCCGGCGGTACCAACGCGGGGCTGTTGACCCAAATCAATTCCGCGTTCCCCACGCTTTTCCCCGCGTCCGTGAAGACCCACCCGGTGGGCTTGCCAGTCATTAATACGGGCAACACGGGACAGGGTGGAAGCGCGCCCCAGTTGCTTGCCCCCTGGAGCAACAACGAGGACTTGTATGGAGTCCGCGATGATCTGACCTGGGTAAAGGGAGCGCACACTTTCAAGTTCGGGGTATTCCTTGGATTCAACGGGAAGAACGAATTCAACGGCGGTGGCGGCGCCGAACGCTTCAATACAAGCACAGCCGACACCAATGTGCAGCCGGCAGGTGCCGACGTGAAGACGGGCATGGCCTTCGCCAATGCGATGATTCCAGGTAATCAATATTTCCTCGGCGAAAGTTCCACAGACGTCTACATCAACATGCGTTGGCGGGATTACGAATTCTATGTGGGCGATTCGTGGAAGGTGAACCGCAGGCTGACGTTTGATTACGGGTTCCGTTGGTCGCTTCTGTTCACGCCTTACGTGCCGACCGGCAACTCGACGAACTTCCAGCCCAGGCTTTACGACCCGACCAAGCCGGCAACCGATGCTTGCAACGGGTTGTGGGTAGTGCCTGGAAAAGATCCTTGCGCCAAAGCCAATGCCCTGTTCGGGTTAAGCTTAAGTAGTGGCACGCCTGGGCCAAACAAGTACCTGGCAAACCAGAATTATCACTTGATTGCTCCTCGTCTCGGTATCGCTTACGACCTGTTTGGCGATGGGAAAACCGCGATTCGTGCTGGCCTGGGCCAATTTTTCCAGCGCGATAAAGTCGGCGGAACTTCTTACATTCTCGCTGCCAATGCCCCATTTTCGTTCAACGCAAGCAACGTTCCCCGTACCCTGGACGGCGCGTCGTTGAGCTCGATTGGTGGTCTGGCGGGTTCCCCCACGGGTGGCAAGGACCCGTCAAACGCCACGCCCAATTCCTGGCAATGGAATATA
>QIAH01000274.1 GCA_003225465.1 Acidobacteriota bacterium
AGCGAAGAAGCCTCGAATTCTTGGCTGGTAGAAGATTGCCACTCCGATCAACACCAGCAATCCGCACAGTCCGACAACCTTGATCACGGCGAGTGGTTTGTTGGGTTCGTCGGGTGGTGGCAGAAGAGAGATGGCGATAGTGAGGGAAGTCGTGATGAAGCCGACGATCGCGACCAGTCGGGCTACGGGCTTTCCACCGGGGACGCGAATCACGTCGGGCCCCGCAATTTCGGATTGCAGTTTGAACATCGCCGCGAACAGGTAAAGGTACGGAATGAAGTACGTGATCACTCCCATGCTCACGAGCACGTCGTAAGCGCCCTTGACGCTGGTGCCGGCCTGACCTAAAAAGACGAATACCGCACCTAAAGAAGCTTGCACTACGAGTGCGACCCAGGGTGTTCGCCAGCGTGGATGAAGCGCTCCGAAAACCGGCGGCAGGAATCGATCAATGCCTGCAACGAACGGCAGGCGCGCGACGGCGGCCAGGTAAGCGCCGGCAGCTCCCAGATTGCTGAGCGCGATCATGAAGGCAGCGAAGGGAATCACACCTTGCCAGCCGATGCGCTCGGCGGTTTTTGTGATGGCCTGCATCAAGCCTTGTAGATCGCTGACCTCGGACGCGGGCAACGCGAGCATCACGGAGACCGTGCCCACGATGTAGCAGAAGGTCACGGTCAAGCCTGCAACCAAAAGCGCAAATGGGATGGTGCGGCGAGCGTTCTTGATTTCCTCGCCCATGAACGACGCGGTTTCGCAACCGCCGAATGCAAACGTAAGAACGGACCAGAAGATGATGTCGTTGAGGTGAATTTTGGGGATGAGGGTGTGTGGGGTGAAGGCGGTTGCGGAGCCGAAGCGGTGCCAGGCGATCATGCCCATCCCGATCACGATCATGACCGGAATCCACATGGCCAGTGCGCCCAGGTTGTGCAGCCATTTGCCGACATCGAGGCCGATGACATTCAGCCATGTGACGACGGCGAGCGCGATGAGCGAGAACGCGATATAGAACGTGGCGTTGTTGGAGAGATGTCCCCACGCACCGGAGCGGATGAAAAGAGCGTTGCTGGCGGCAAAGTAGAGTATCGCGGGGAAGTATGGAAGGTTGCTGGTCCAATAGGTCCAGGCGGAGATGAACCCCGAGAAGTCTCCGAAGGCACGTTTGCTCCAGACGTAGAGGCCGCCCTCATTGGGGTAGCGGGACGAGAGTTCCAGCACGGACAGCGCCAGCGGCGTGTAGAAAGCGAGCCATGCGCCGATCCAGATGACGATGGAGCTGGGACCAGCGGCGGCTGCGGTGGCGATCCAGCGCAGGCTGATGCCCGTGACGACGTAGAAGAGGATGAGGTCGCGAAATCCCATCGCCTTTTTGGGCCGATGCGGATCCTCCGCCTCGGCGAGGGAGATGCCCGAGCCAAGCAGGCTTACGGTTTCCGGTGAGTCGGGTATGGCGGAGTCGGGCAAAGAGATGTCTCGACGTCAGACTGGATCGCTGTGGGGGCTGAGAACAAATATCATCGCTGCGCCGGTGAGAGCAAGACGAAACTGGGTGGCTGGAATGTAGTGAAATCGGTAACACAGAACGGAATCAGAGTTCGACGGAGGGCGCGGGCGTCGCTTGTGGGAGAGTCTGGCTGGAGTCTTGCACCTCCCGCATTTTGCGGACTAGAGTTTCGGTGGAGAAGGGCTTGTTGAGCAGGATGGCGTCTTTGCCGAGGTTGGCGTTCTCGAGCACAGCGGCCTCGGTGTATCCCGACATGAAGATCACAGAAAAGCCAGTACGTTTCCGGCGCAGCTTCTCGACCAATTCCGGGCCACCCATGCGGGGCATGACGATGTCGGTGACGACGACGTCGATAGGACCGTCGTGGTGATCGGCGATGACGAGGGCTTCCAAGCCGTTTCCAGCCTGCAGGATTTCGTAGCCGAGCCTTTTGAGGGCTTCGGCAGCGAGCGTGCGCAGTGGCGCTTCATCCTCCACAAGAAGGACGGTACCTTGCCCGGTTACCAGCTCAGAGGCGGGCAGGGTTTGCGGCGATAAGGCTGGCTTGTCAAGCGCCGGGAGATAGATCTTGAACGTAGTTCCCACGCCAACTTCGCTGTAGACCGTAACGTGCCCGCGACTCTGCTTCACGATGCCATAGACAGTGGCTAGCCCCAGGCCCGTGCCTTTGCCAGGTTCCTTGGTGGTGAAGAAGGGCTCGAAGATCTGGGTGAGAGTTTCACTGTTCATTCCACAGCCGGTATCGGTCACGGCAAGAAGCACGTACGGTCCAGGTACGACTTCGTTGTGGTTCGCGGCGTAGGTCTCATCGAGGTCGCAGGCGTGAGTTTCGATGATCACCTTTCCGCGACCTGGCAGTGCGTCCCGAGCATTGACGGCCAGGTTCATGATGACCTGCTCGAGCTGTCCGAGATCAGCTTTTACACGGCCAATACCATCGGAAAGGCTGGTCAGCAGCTCGATGTTTTCGCCCAGCAGCAGGCGGAGCATCTTCAGCATGCCTCGCACGGTACGGTTCAGATCGAGCACTTGCGGTTCGAGGACTTGCTTGCGGCTAAAGGCCAGCAACTGCTGGGTGAGGCCGCTGGCACGGTCACCAGCATGCTTGATCTCTTCGAGGTGAGAGCGAGTTTCGGGTGTCGCGGACTCGAGCAAGAGATCGCTGTAGCCCTTGATGATCATCACGAGGTTATTGAAATCGTGTGCGATGCCCCCCGCGAGGCGTCCCACGGCCTCCAAGCGAGCCGAGCGGAGCATGCCTTCGCGAGACAGCCGCAAGCTTTTCCGCATTTCCTCAAAGGCGCGGGTCAATTCTGCGACCTCGTCCTTACCCTGCACGTGAATGGGAAATTCGAAATCGCCTTTTTCCATCTGGCGGCTGGCCACGACCAGGTCTTCGAGGGGGCGAGTAATCTGGCGAGAAAGGACGAAGCCCACGAGAGTTCCCGACAGCATAGCAATCGCGCCCAAGCCGAGCAACATGCGATTCAACAGGCTCAGGAAGCTGGTCGCCTGATCGTAGGATTTCAGACAGTACAAGCGGATCGGATGGTCACCCGAGAGCTCGATGAAGCTGCCTAGGTATCGCTCGCCGCCGATGTCGATTTCCTGGATGGAACGCTGAGTATGCGATGACTTCGATAGCCACCCCTGGAACTCGCTCCAACCGGCTGGGTCAAGCGAACTCAGGAGCACACGTCCGTCTCGCTCGAAAATGATGGGGCTATCCGCGAGAGTATCGGTTCCGGCAATGGATTGGGGAGTAACTTCGCGCCCGAGCGCGACTACTCCCAGCGGATGGCGTTCCGACCCGCCGCCTGCATTCACCTGGGCGAAGCTTAAATCGTAGAGATGACCGTTGACGAACCACCAGTCATGCTTGCCGGCAGAATGAAACAACATGAGCCTCTCGCTGGAAGCTGCGACCTTCTGGGATTTTGAATGCAGTGCCATCAATCTGCCCGAGAGGTCCTCGAGGATCAGCACATCGGCGCCGCTGGTTTGCAGGAACAACTCGGAGCCGTCCTGGATGGTTAGGGGATCGCGAGTGGACATCATGGCCTTGAGGCTCGGTAGGTTCGCGATCAGAGCCGCGTTCTGTTCGGACTGTTGCCGGCGTGCCTCTTCGATCTTGCCATACACGGACGACTCCGTGCGCAGAGCCGAGACCAGGTCCTCGGAAACGTGGGCACGCATGCGCACCTGGACAAGCGCGAGGACGGCGGCAGTCAATGGAAACACGACTGCCAGCATCGACACGAGAAGCGTCGTCCGGAGATGTTCAAAGGGCCGCGTAAACATGCGTATAGAGCAGCTTAAAGGTCATTGATTCTAGGGCACTCCACACTTCGGTAACGTCCGTAAACATGAGTAACTTGCGTTGGGTACTCCAGTTTCTGACAATCGTAAGATCATGCTTCGGAGGCAAGGTTTGCTGGGCGCACTATGCCCCATTCACCGAGGGCTCTCGTCCGTTTTGGCGAAGTTGCTGTATGCCTCGTGTTTTGCATTGCTTCTGCTGGGCGGCGGGGTACTGCTGGCGGAGGATTCCACGGTGCACGGTTCGGTGCGGGTCGTGCATCGTTCTGCAAGTGAGTCGGATAGCGGAGAAGTCGTCATTTGGCTCACGCCCCTGCAATCGGGTGGGTCGGCTGGCCCTGGTCCAATGGCCCGGCTGCTGCAAAAGAACAAGAAATTCGTCCCGCATGTGCTTGCCGTGACCCGGGGAACGCAGATCGAGTTCCCCAACGAGGATCTGTTCTTTCACAGTGTGTTTTCGATTCATCAAGGGAAGACGATTGACCTTGGTCTGTATGAGAGCGGGGCAGCCCGTAAAATCCGCTTCAGTCAACCCGGCGTCTCCTACATTTTCTGCAAGATTCACCCGGAAATGAGCGCGGTCGTGGTCGTGCTGCAAACGCGCTTTTTTGCGATGACAGACGTGGCCGGGAACTTCCAGATCAGTCATGTCCCGCCGGGGCGTTACAAGTTGGAAATTTGGCATGAACTCGCTGCCACGGGAGAGTTGAACGCCCAGACTCGAGAGTTGAATGTCGTTTCAGGTGAGAATGAAGTCAGCGGGATTGTGCTGCACTCGTCGGATGCCCCAGAAGAACAACCGGCGAAGGATGGTGACCCCGATTACGGAAGCTCAGGCAAGGCGCGTACTCGCTAGCGCCAATGCCAGTCTTTTGCGACGCAATTCCCAGGCCTTACGGCTGCGTTGGACTCAAAATCATCGATTCCCTTGCCAGATCGTAATCCCAATGCTGTTTGTCGTTCGAGAAGATGATCGCGCTAAAGCCGATCTGGCGGGCCTGGTGGGCTGACATAGAATTGACAAAAGAATAGACATCGCTTCGGCCAAGCTGTTGCGACTCAATGCGCAACAGGTCGCGACTGTCCCCGTCCAGTTGTACCCGTGCTTCCATGCCGTGCTGCCGAAGTTGGTTCTCGATGCGGCTGGCAAAGTCAGAACGCGTCTGCATCGAGGCGATGGCGCTTCGGTGCACGGTTCGGGGTTCAGTGCTCTGCGATTGGGCGATTGCTGCGAAGGACAAGGCGGTCAGAGCGATGCACCCGCCCAACAAAGTTCCGAAATTCGATGTCGTCATCTTCATAGGATTGAACCGAGGCGCCAGCTTATCGCGGATGCAGGATATGGCATAGGTGACGCTGGTAACTCTTCCTCCAGTAACACTCGTGTTCTCTGGAAGGCGCAGCCTTGCGCGGCACGTTCTCACAATGTGAAAGCTACAGAAACCGCCACACGCTATCGCAATGGAGTGGTGACTGTCAATTAGCTCGAGAATGTAATGTTTCCGCAGGAAGCATTTGATAACGGGTGGGTATCCAAGCCTTTCCGTTTTACCCGATCGTGGAAGCCGAGAAAGTGTGCAATCGCCATAGAGAGTTTCTCGCGCCTCCCACGAACGGATAGGTCATTTTTCCTTAATTGAGCGATGGCGCAGGCTGCAAGGCCCATTAAAAGGAGTGTCGCGGTCGAGCCGCCCGGAACTGAACCCGACGGGTCGCACCGCCCTAGGGTCGCGCTGGGCGCGGACTGGCGTAGGTTTATGCTTGCCATCTCGAAGTTGAGTGATATTCTCTCCCGATCTTGGCGAGGGCCCGCTGGTCGCACCTCGGCTGTAATAACCCATGTGCATTTGTTGTATCGATCCGCGCCCTCGGATTCATCTGCTAACTCGATCGACTCCAGATGTTGGGCACGCTTTCGGTGCTCAATGAGTTTTTCAGAGAAGGACCCGATCGGGACCATAGCTGGAACAAAGGTCCCCTGCGCGGGTGAGGGAGATAGACATGACCTGGACCCAGGTTTATGACCCCTTTGGGCATTGGTGGCTCTCCACGCTGGTTGCGGCTCTACCGATTCTCGTTCTTTTTGGGTTGCTGGCAGGATTGAGGGTGAAACCCCACCTGTGTGCGATCGCCGGAGCGCTGACCGCGATGGGCGTGGCCGTGCTGTTCTTCAAGATGCCGGTAACGCTCGCGGCATTGAGCTTCGGCTATGGGGTGGCCTTCGGACTCTTGAAAATTGCCTGGATCGTGCTGGCGGCAGTTTATCTCTACGACATCTCGGTCGAGACAGGGCAATTCGAGATCATGAAGGAGTCGATTGCGAGCATCACGCCCGACCGGCGGCTGCAAGTACTGCTGGTGGCTTTCTGCTTCGGCGCTTTCATTGAAGGCGCGGCCGGGTTCGGGGCGCCGGTCGCGATCGCGGGTGCCTTCATGATTGGCTTGGGATTCCGGCCCTTCCACGCGGCCGCGCTGAACCTGATTGCGAATACAGCTCCGGTGGCCTGGGGAGCGATCGGAACGCCGGTGCATACCTTAGCGGCCGTCTCGGGACTGCCGGAATCCGACCTGAATGCCATGATCGGGCGCATCCTTCCGTTCACGGCGGTGATTGTGCCGTTCTGGCTGGTGCGGACGATGGTGGGTTGGAGCGAGACTTTTGAGGTGCTGCCGGCCATATTGGTAGTGGGCATCTCGTTCGGGTTGACGCAGTTCTTCTGGTCGAATTTTGTAGACAGCAACCTGGTGGACATCATGGGCGGCGTGGTGTCGATTGTCGCGACCGTGGCCTTTCTCCATCTCTGGAAGCCGAAACGAATCTGGCGCTTCGATTACGATCAGGCCGCGCCCACGGTCACACCGCCCACGGCGCGAGTCAGCGATCAGTTCGGTGCAGACTGGGCTCCGAATGATTTCGACGGCTTGGCGAAAATACGGTCCTATTCGGCGCGTCAAGTGTTAAAGGCGTGGATGCCATTCGCAATTTTGTCCCTCTTCGTCTTGCTATGGGGCCTGCCAAAAATCAAGCTCGCGTTGAATCAGGCCACCACACCGGCGTTTAAGGTCATGCTGCCGACCGGGAAACAGCGACCGGGGCCGCCGGGCTGGGACGTTCCGTACCTCCATAATGCGGTGTATCGTTCCGCGCCCGTGGTGGCGAAACCGACTCCCGAAGCGGCCCGTTATGACTTCAACTGGCTCTCCGCCACGGGGACCGGCTGTTTTCTCGCCGCGATCGTGTCAGGTTTGCTGCTGGGCGTAAGCCCGGGGCGACTGGCGAAGATTTTCTGGCACACATTGAGGAGGATGAAGTTGGCGGTCATCGCGATTTCATTCATGTTGGGACTGGGATTTGTGACTCGCTATTCGGGACTGGATGCGGTATTGGGACTAGCTTTCACGCGTACCGGATGGGCGTATCCATTCTTCGGCAGTTTTCTTGGATGGCTGGGGGTAGCCTTAACCGGCAGTGACACATCTTCCAATGCGCTCTTCGGAAGCCTGCAGCGCATTACCTCTCAGCAACTGGGCATCGACCCGGTGCTGATGTGCGCGGCCAACAGTGCAGGCGGCGTGATGGGAAAAATGGTGGATGCGCAATCCATCACGATTGCGACCGCGGCCACCGAGCAGGTCGGCAACGAAGGCACGATCTTCCGGTTCGTGGTCTGGCATTCGGTCGCGCTGGGAGCCATCGTAGGCGTGATTGTGATGCTTTATGCCTACACGTTCTCCCATTTCGTGCCGCACGGTTTGACATTCGTGAAATAAAAATGACGCCAGCGGCGGAAGGGAACTTTACGCCGCTGGCGTCCGAGTGTCAGTCTCCTGAGGGCAGGAGTGATTCTTCCGCAGGCATCACTTCCGATACGACGGACGGGCAATCGCCCAAAATCGGCTGGCAGGATGCATCCGGGCCATGTTTCGGACGCAATTGCGGCTTAATCTCAGCAAACTGCGCCTGTTCGGTTGAGCCTTCGAGTGCGGTGGTTGAAGCCACACCTCCAGCGATCACCTGCGTGAGTGCGTCGAAATAGCCGGTGCCGACGAAGCGCTGGTGCTTGACAGCTTCGTATCCGTACTGCGCTTCGCGAGCGAATTCTTTCTCCTGCAACCGCGAATACGCTGTCATACCGCTGTCGCGATAGCCGCGCGCCAGTTCGAACATGCTCAGGTTCAGCGCATGGAAGCCCGCCAGGGTAACGAACTGGAACTTGTATCCCATGCGGGCCAGTTCGGTCTGGAAGATGGCGATCGTCTTGTCGTCGAGCTTCTTCTTCCAGTTGAAAGAGGGCGAGCAGTTATAGGCCAGCATCTTGCCGGGGAACTTGGCGTGGATGCCTTCGGCGAATTCGCGAGCTTCTTCCAAATTTGGCTCCGACGTCTCGCACCAGAGCATTTCGACATAGGGCGCATAGGCCAAGCCGCGCGCGATGGCAGCCTTAAGCCCGCCGCGAATACGGAAGAAGCCTTCCGCGGTGCGTTTTCCGGTTAGGAATTCGCGATCGCGCGGATCGATGTCGCTGGTCAGCAAGTGGGCGCTGTCGGCATCGGTGCGCGCCATCAGTAAGGTCGGCACGCCGAGCACGTCCGCCGCGAGACGGGCCGCGACCAGTTTCTGAATTGCTTCTGATGTCGGGATCAGGACCTTGCCGCCGAGGTGACCGCACTTCTTCGCGGAGGACAGCTGATCTTCGAAGTGCACGCAGGCAGCACCGGCGTCAATCATGGCCTTCATCAATTCGAAGGCGTTCAAGGTGCCGCCAAACCCCGCTTCGGCGTCAGCTACGATTGGCGCGAGCCAGTAAGTGGAGTCTTTGCCATCCATGTGATGGATCTGATCAGCACGCATCAGGGAACTATTGATATTGCGAACGACGGTCGGCACGCTGTCGGCGGGGTACAAGCTTTGGTCGGGATACATCTGGCCCGCGTTATTGGCATCGGCGGCGACTTGCCAGCCGCTGAGGTAGATGGCCTTCAATCCCGCCTTGACCTGCTGCACGGCCTGGTTGCCCGTTAGAGCGCCGAGCGCGGAGACGTAGGGTTCGGTGTGCAACAACGTCCAGAGGCGCTCGGCCCCGAGCCGCGCGAGTGTATGTTCAACGTGAATCGAGCCGCGCAGCCTTGCCACATCCTCGCCGCTGTATGGGCGCAGGATGCCGGTCCAGCGTGCGTCGGACTGCCACTGCTTATTAAGTTCGGATGCGGTTTGCGTGCTCATGTGTAAGAATCCTCCCCCTTTGAGGTTCGCCTGCAGTACAACGCAAAGGCCCAGCGTGGGACAAGAATGCCGGTCCACATTGGGCAAGTAGTCCGATTTGTCCTAGTGATGAAATTCCGCTGTGGCAGGCGGTTTCGGCGAGGCATATCATAGGTTTCATGACTACCACAGCCTCCCTCCCCATCGCTGAGATCGAGTCCCAGATTCTGAGTCCGGAAGCTCGGACGTTCCTCATAGATTTGGCGAGAAAGTTCGAACCGCGTCGCCAGGAACTGCTGGCGAAACGACGCGTGCGCCAGCAGGAAATTGAAGCCGGGAAGATGCCCGACTTTCTCCCTGAGACGGCGGAGATTCGGAAGGCAGAATGGAAGGTGGCGCCAATTCCCGCGGATCTGCTCGATCGACGCGTAGAAATCACCGGACCGGTAGATCGCAAGATGATCATCAACGCGCTGAACTCGGGCGCGAACGTGTTCATGGCCGATTTCGAGGACTCCCATTCGCCCACCTGGCAGAACAATCTTGAGGGACAGGCTAACCTGGTGGATGCGGTAAGGCGCCGGATCAGCTACGTCAGTCCTGAGGGTAAGCGGTACCAGTTGAATCCGCAGCTCGCGACATTGCTGGTGCGGCCGCGAGGCTGGCATCTGGACGAAAGACATTTCCAGGTCGACGGGAAATCGATCTCAGGAGCGCTGTTCGATTTCGGGTTGTTCTTCTTCCACAATGCGAAGGAACTCGTTCGTCGAGGCACAAGCCCGTACTTCTATCTGCCGAAACTGGAGAGTCATCAGGAGGCTCGCCTTTGGAATGACGTTTTCAATTTTGCCCAGGATCGGCTGGGGATTGCGAGGGGCACGATTCGCGCGACCGTGCTGATCGAGACCATCCTGGCGGCGTTCGAGATGGACGAGATTCTTTATGAATTGAAAGATCATTCGTCGGGATTGAATTGCGGGCGCTGGGACTACATTTTCAGCTACATCAAGAAATTCCGGAATCGGCCGGATTTCGTCCTGCCGGATCGCGCAACCGTGACGATGGAAAAGCATTTCCTGAAATCTTACGTAGATTTGCTGATCAACATCTGCCACCGGCGGGGAATTCACGCGATGGGCGGAATGGCGGCGCAGATTCCGATCAAGAACGATCCGGAGGCGAACGAGAAGGCGCTCGAAAAAGTGCGGCAAGACAAATTGCGCGAGGTGCATGCCGGACACGATGGCACGTGGGTGGCGCATCCTGGATTGGTGGGCGTCGCGAAGGAGATTTTCGACGCACACATGAAACAGCCCAATCAGATTGATCGCCCTCTCCAGGATGTACACGTCACTGCCAAGGATCTGCTCGCCCCGACCGAGGGCAAGATCACCGAGGCCGGCTTGAAGTGGAACATCGATGTGGGGCTGCAATATCTGGAGTCTTGGCTGCGCGGAAATGGTTGCGTTCCCATCTATAACCTCATGGAAGACGCGGCTACGGCGGAAATCTGCCGCTCGCAGGTGTGGCAATGGGTGAAGCATGGCGCCAAGCTCAGCGACGATGGGCGTCCGGTGACGCGCGAGATGGTCCGAGGCTTCATCGGCGAGCAAAAGAAGCGGTTGAAAGGAGCGCGCATGGATGACGCCGCCGCAATTTTCGAACGCATGATGACGGACCAGGATTTCGCAGAATTCCTGACGCTGGTCGCTTACGATTACATCGATTAAGTTATGGTCAACTGTTCGTCCGGAACATGAGCCAGGAAACTCGTGAGATCAGCGACGACTTTCTAGCGCAGCTCAAGCAGGATCTGGTATGCCGTCGCATCGGGCGGGGGATGGCGCGTCTCGAAGAGCACCACGATCTTCTCACTATATTTGATCCCGAACAAAAGAATGCCGCGCGCTTCGCGGGCTACCTCGCGCAATGGGTGGATATTGGCTTCCAGCGTCCCGCGCTCGTGAAGGAGATTGTCGCGCGCTTTTCGCGGTCCATCCGTTCCCGCCTGCCACTGCAGGATTATCTGTACTTGCGGTTGGCGGAAGGCATGATCGCTATGTCCGAGGAAGCCAAAGAGGAGGCCATCGCGCACCTCGATTTTGTGCTGGGACTCGAAGAACAGACCGATGACAAAGAACTCCTGTCGATCGCGAATTTCTGGAAGGGCCGCTGTCTGCGGATGAAAGGCGAGTACGATGAGGCGCTCGCCTACGCGGTAAAGGGCAGGGAACTGGCCATGGAGCTTGGTCATGAGCCCATGGCGGCGGTCATGCGGGTTCTCGAGAGCTGGCTGTGGTTTCAGAAAGGAAATGCGAAGCAGGCGTTGCAAATCCTGCAGGAGGCGGAGGCCGCCCTCAGCAAGACCGACGATCACCTCACCCTCGGAAATATTTATTCATCCTATGGAAGGATCGCGCGACGCCAAGGCCGATACCAACACGCCATTGAGCATTTCACGGCCGCCATTGCGCGCTACCGGAAGCGGGATCCGCGGCATCGCAACATCGCGCGTTCTTTGAATAATCTTGCGCTGGTCAAACGGCTGATTGCGCTGCAGCTGCGCCGCAAGATTGACGCGGATGCCGCGCGGAGGCGGAAAGCGGCGACCCGTGGCCGTGCCAAAGATAACGGAGGCAAGGACCTGCATCGCAATCGCTTCGAGCAACTTCATCAGGAAGCGCTGGCGGAATTGGACGAAGCGGCAGCCATTTACCAGCAGTATCGCAACCATCACGGGCTGGGCAGCGTGCACTTGAACTACGGCTATCTTCACCTCGACAACGGAGATCTGGAATATGCGGAGAGGGAAGCGAAGGCTGCTTTCCAACTGGGCGAAGAAAAGGGTGACCACATCCTGATGGCGCGGGCGCGGTTGCTGGAGTGCATGATTGAAAATGTCCGGGTTGAGGAAGAGATCGGAGACAGCTCCGAACCGGGCGGTCACGCGCGTCTGGCGCAGGACTGCGCGCGGGACGCGATCGAGATGGCACAACAAACTCAGAACCGGAGCCTGCTTGCGGACGCTTACATCTGGCAAGGTCTGACGTGTTGCAACCGGTTCTTCGATGATCCTGAGCTGGCGCGAAGGTCCTACGATCAGGCGGTGACCCTTTCGAAAGGCACTCACCCCGATGGAACATGGGAGGAGTTGGAATCTTTGAAGTCGAAGGTGCTGCGCGGTGGGCGGGTGGACCCGGTGCTGCGGGCGTGGTCGCAGGGGTCGGTCGGAGATAAGACTTTTCAGCAAATCACGGAGCAGTTTGCGGAGCTGATTATCCCGAAAGTATGGGAACGAGAGGGGCGCAAAGTGTCGCGGGTGGCGAGTCGTCTTTCCATGTCTCCCAAGAAAGTGCGACGAATTCTCGGGCGAGCGGGACGGCGCAAGCCGCGGGCTGAATAATGTCTTTTCGTAGTGCAGCACACCGAAGGTGCGCAGCTAGAATTACGTCAGAAGCCGACACACCGCCCTGGAAACTTCCACCAGGAAATCTACGCCTCTCTTCCTAGGGGCATGCCTGCATTCTCATCGTGACATCTGCCGATGCTGTATGCGGGGTTCGGCGTTTATTTAGCTCGCATTATTCGAGGCTAAAACAATCGAACTGATTGGGTTGGTCTTGCCTCACATATGCAGCAAAGCCCGGATTGTTCGCTGCCATCCATAGTGACACCCTCGAATCAGCGCGCCTAATCTTTCGAGCGCCCGAATGCAGCGCAAGGAGGCATTCGCGCGGAGGTCATTATGGTCAAGAGACTGTTTCACCTCGCTGTCGTTTTCCTGCTGGCTGGGCTTGCGTTTGGGCAGCAGCCAGATACTTATCAGGACCAAACCCGTGTCGAACCGATGGATCACACTCCGGTCTATCGGGTGAAAGTGGTGTCACGAAGTGCGGAGGCGGTGAATTATCAGCACCACAGTGGCAAGACGTCGCTGGATTTCCGAGGAACGAATCTGATGCCGGATGCCCGCGGCCGAGCGACAGTCGAGAGTCGGACGGGAAGAATCGAAATCAATACCGAGCTCGAACATCTTCAGTCGCCTCGTAGCTTCGGGCCGGAGTACCTGACCTACGTGCTGTGGGCAATTACACCCGAAGGTAGGGCATCGAATCTGGGAGAAGTGCCAGTTTTCGATGATGGCAAGAGTTCGGTCAAGGTGACCACCGATCTGCAGGCATTCGGCCTGATCGTCACGGCAGAACCTTATTTTGCGGTGACACGTCCGAGTAATCTGGTGGTTCTTGAAAATGTTGTGCGCAAAAACACGAAGGGGTGGGAAGAACCCATCGACACAAAGTTTGATGCGGTCGAACGAGGACAGTACACGGTAGATGTGAACGTTGCAGACCTGCCCGCAACCAGCGCCGATCATTCGGCTCCCGTTGACCTGCTTGAGGCTCGCAACGCGGTAGCGATCGCGCGCGCGGAAGGCGCAGACAGGTATGCGCCGGACTCTTTCAGCAAGGCAGAGGATTTCCTGCGACGTGCCGAGGACTATTCAAATCGTAAGCAAAGTGACAAGGCAATCGCGACGGTGGCCCGGGGTGCGGTTCAGTCTGCGGAAGATGCCCGCGTGTTGTCCATTCGAAAGCGGCAAGAGGAACGACAGGAAGCGGAGCGGCGGGCTACTGAGCAGCGCGCGATAGAGGCGCAAAATCAGGCGGAACAAGCTCAGCAAAGCGCAGAGCAGGCAAAAGCACAGGCTGACGACGAAGCGCGCCAGCGAGCGGAGGCGGAGCGGGACCGGCGTGCAGCTGAGCGGGCTAAGACGGAGGCCGAGCAGGCTCGGCAACAGGCGGAAGCAGCGCGGGCCGATGCTTTAGCGCAGCAGCAGGCCGCTCAGTCTCAGGCACTGCAGGCTCAGCAAACCGCCCAGCAGGCCGAACAAGCGCGTCAGCAGACTGAGCAGCAAGCTCAGGAGACCAGGGAACGTCTTCTGCAGCAGTTAAATCAGGTGCTGCAAACCCGCGAAAGCGCACGTGGTCTGATCGTCGATATGCCAGATGTTTTATTCGACACTGGCCAGCACACCTTGAAGGTGGGCGCTCGGGAAAGACTCGCGAAAGTGGCGGGCATTCTTCTTGCCTATCCTGACCTGCACGTCAACGTGGAGGGACATACCGACAATGTGGGCGGACTCGAGTTCAACCAGCGCTTGTCTGAGGAACGCGCGAATGCGGTTCGAGCCTTCCTGGTGGAGCAGGGAGTGAGGCTAGAGAATATCGAATCCCATGGCGTTGGCATGAGTGAGCCAGTGGCTTCGAATTCGACGCGGGAGGGACGGCAAATGAACCGGCGCGTGGATCTCGTGGTCAGCGGGCAATCCATTGGGACCACGGGAGCCCTGCGGCACCCAGAAACTCCTGCGAGTGAGCCGGGAGTGAACGACCGATACCCCGCAGGCACACAGCCGACCACGCCGAATACTTCGACGCAGCCAGCTACCCAGCCTAGGATGCCGCAGCGGCGCTAGCAGACTCTGGTCAGATGCGGAGGTGATTAAACCCCGAGGGCTGAAGCCCCCAGTTTTCGAGGGGCACTGGCGGACGGCCTGAAGGCCGTTCCTTTCAAAGCACAGGGATTCAAACCTCGGCAGGCTGACAACGGCGTTGTAAAAAAAGGCGGAAGTGGTGAACCTCGTACCTGCGCACGAGCCGTGCAGATCGACCGAGGCCACTTCCGCCTTGTTTCCTTCTCTCTCGAGCGGGCCCTTAATTGTGTTCCGGCAAGACCGGCAATGCGACCGGATTCACCGAGGCAGGATCGTCACGCAACTTGATGTACAACAGCGTTCCGTTTGGACGAGGAACAGCGATAGTACCCTGCGAAAACCCGACCGGCACAGGGGCACTGTGCTTGAATTCGGAGTCGGACGCGATCGAATCGATTAAAAAGAGGTTCGTGCCAACCAGGGTACATTGTTTGTCCGGGCTGTCTGGGCAGGTGACTTCTTTCAACGTCGGGACCCGCACCACGCTGGCCAGAGGCTGCCAGTCGCCGGTCACGCCCTTGGAGTCGACCGGGCGGAAACGCAGGGGTCCGAACACAGAGCCTCCCAAGCTCTTGAGCGGGTCGAGCACGGCAATCACGGTTTGCGAGTCCTGCAGCATCAAACCGCCGTCGGCCATGGTCAGTTGAACGTGTGAGGACTCGTCCTGAGTGGCGACTTCAATCTTTTCATCGCGTGCAAAAGCCGAAGGGATTTCGCTCTTCAGGAAGAACGAGAGCCGAGCGTCCTGCGGAAGATCGTCTGGGTTCGCAAGGTGAATGATGGCGGAGTTGGGGGAGGAACCCGGCTGGATATTTTTGTTAATTAACGTGACTTTGGGGCGCGGTGCTTCCACGGATGTTTGTAGCGGCACCATGCGTCCATCCTTGAGAGCGACCCGGGCTTCCAGCTTCTCTTCCGCCTTCAGGGACGATGTTGCGGATGGATCGGCGGCGACCAGCTTCAATTGGTCTTGCTCCTGGACCCGCGTGAGACCTGCGGGAGCAAAGTGGATGCCGTTGAGTTCGAGACCGGAGACTTCATCCAGACGCGTGCCTCGCAAGACTCCGCTCTGATCGCCCACATTGATGGTGAAATGGTCCAGATGACCGACTTCAGAGTAAGCGTGCAGGGGCACTTCATCGGGTTTGGGCAAGCCATGCTGCTGGACCAGCATGGTGACTGCTCCGGGCGCTTCGTCTTTCAGGGGCACTTGCACTTTCAAGTCGTCGGGCTTTTCGACTTTCCAGGTGGTCTTCAGAACTTTACCTTGCTGGTTTTTCAGGGTGACGTCACCGACACAGGTGGCATCGCTCGAGTGCAGATGGAGAGTGTCTTCGCGGCCGACAATCAGGCCATTTTGATCAGCGGAAGCGATCTCCCATTTGGTGATTTGGGAGCCGCGCAACTGGAAGACTGGACCGTCGATGCGTTCGAAACCCCAGGAGCCGCGCAGCGTGCCTTTGAGATCGCCGCTGAGCGTGTTGTTTCGAAGAGCAGTGGTGTCAATCGCAAAGCCGCCGTGTACCGGGTCGGCGTGCGCCGGCAAGTCCACACTCGCCCCCAGCTTGCTCTCCACATGTAGCACAAAATCATGGGCAAGAGCAGTGGAGAACACCAGCGGAGCGCCCTCTGCAGGCAGAACCAGGGAGGGGGTCTGGAGGCAATAAACCTGCTTTGAATCGACGGCGCGGAGAGGAGGGAATTGCGCTGCCTCGACTGCCGGCAAGCTCACCACGATCACCGATTTCGGTTTGCTGAACGAGGGTGGATTGTTGAGCTTGAGATCGACCTGGTCTTCTTTAGGCAGGGCCAAAGCCGGAATGTACTGGTATTCTGCGGTATGAAGGTTCTCCATGATGTGGGCGACATCCACGAAAGCGCCGATGTAGGAACTGTAAGCGCCGCCGCCCCCGATCTTGGTGCCGCTGATCACGCCGACCAGATCCATGTTGGGAGCGGCGGTTAGAGCTGCCACCATTGATTGACTATGCCCATCATCGAGAACGAGTTGATCGCTGTTGTGCATGAGGCAGGGGGCCTGCTGCTCGGCGGGTTTGTCGAAGCACTGCTCATCGACCTTAATGCCGAGACTGCGGGCGAGGCGCAACGAGCTCTCGTGGAGCTGAGAGGGATCCGTGGCCGAGACTTGCCGGACTGCGGCGAGGTACTTGTCGAGTCGAGTGCGGTCGAGGCTTGCCTGGCTCAGGTCTTGCGAGGCACGCACGAAAGCTCCGGGCTTGCGCTGAACAGCTGATCGCAGCGCACTGAAATCGCCTCCGGATCGTGGCGCAAGCAGCAGAAGCGCCTGCTGTGCATCCTGAGGCACAGTAAAGACGATACCTTCCTCACGCACCCCTTTGTTCCAGGTTTCGGCTTTCATGAGCCAGTGTTCGGGCGGCGGGTTGGTCGATCCCCGCAGAAACGCCGCCACCAACAGGTAGTGGACGGACTGGCTTTCGGGCATTTCGGAACGCACCCAGACGCGGTCTCCCGGCTGAAGATTTGGGACTTGCGAGATCGGCAAGGTCTTCCCGCCTCGAGTCACCTTAATGTCGAGACGCGGCCCGGACAGATCGAAAGCGTTTTCAGCGTGCGAACGGCTTAAGCAGCTAAGGAAGACCAACAAAACGGAAAAGTAACGAAGTCGAATGCCCATGATTCCTCTGAATTTCGTCTACTCAGATAAAGAGAGAAAGTGCATCAGTCACAGCCTGAACGGACCCTGATTCGGCGAACGTTCGTTTCTAACATCGGCGCGGGGGAGTAGCCGAGGCTTGCGCCGCAAAACGACGAACAACTCAGCAGGGCGGGCAGAGCCTAGGCCAATCGTGCTGGCCTCGAAAAACACTCTCGGTCAACGAAGTCTGGAACTGCCTCTTTATGAAATGCGACCGCGTCTCAACGCCCGCGCAGTAACACCCAAGCTTTAAGGGTTTGCCGCCATTGTACATGACTGCCATGGAGATTCAGCTATTCGTTAGGGCAGGTGGGAGGTTTGTTCGTGGGTTCACCTTAAGTGGAAGCAGTCCAGCTATTTGGCGAGGCTGGCAGTGCGAGCGCAGGGCGGCACCCGACCTGGTAGCTGTCGCTCGCAGGGACGGGCAGTCCGAGAGCA
>QIAH01000275.1 GCA_003225465.1 Acidobacteriota bacterium
CAGCCTGTTCCAGCAGCGGCGGATGATGGGTGGTGACCGACTCGGCCGCCGCAAAGATATCCACCATTTCCGGCGGCACCACCAAATACCCAAGCCGCAGGGCAGGGAAGAGTACTGCGCTGAAGCTTCCCGCAAAGATCACGACACCTGAGCGATCGAGACCTTGCATCGCAGGAATGGGCCGCCCCGAATAGCGGTACTCACTGTCATAGTCGTCTTCGAAAATCAGCGTCCCCGAGCGCCGCGCCCACTCCAGCAGCGCTAGCCGCCGGCGCAGGCTCATGGTCACGCCGAGAGGGAATTGATGACCGGGCGTGGCGTATACCAGTCGCGGCGCTTGCCATTTCTTGCGGCCGCTCGCGAGAGCAAGGCCCTCGGCATCCACCGGAACCCGCCGAATGCGTGCGCCTACCGCGCGGAACACCACACCGGCTCCCGGATAGCCGGGCTCCTCCATCCAAACCGGCTCGCCCGGATTGAGCAGGATGCGCGCCGTGCGATCGAGCGCTTCCTGGGCACCGGAAACGATCAACACCTGCTCCGCTGTGCACTTCACGCCGCGCGAAATATTCAGGTATGCCGCCACCGCCTCGCGCAGAGGACGGTAGCCGAGCGCCTCGCCACCCGCGAGCAGACTGGCGGAAACTCGCCGCAAACGGCGCGCCGCCACCTGCGCCCACAAGTTGGTCGGAAATAGATCGAGCGCGGGCTGATGCGCACGAAATGCCCGCAAGGGGCGGGCGACCGACCCACGAAACGGCTGCAGACGGCGCGCATACGAAGACAGCGCGATACGCCGGTGTGGCAGCCTTGATTCCTGATGCGGTCCATGCACATCGAGCAAGTGTTCAGGCAGCACTTCGCTTACATACGTTCCAGATCCCGAGCGGCCCTCGACATAACCTTCCGACTTCAACTGGTCGAAGGCGGTCACGATGGTTGCCCGCGAAAGATGGTAGGCAGAGGCGAGATCGCGCGTCGCAGGCAACCGCGCTCCCGGACGCAACCGCCCGTCGAGAATCGCGGCCCGCAACTCTCCGTACAGCCACCGGTACAAGCTTCCACCCGGCGGTGCCGCGGGCAGGCTGAGCGGAAACGCTGTAGTCTCGCGGGGCATACTAAAAGTGGTATGGTAAGAATACCGTAAATGGATATCTGTGAGAGTCCAATTATTCGCTACAATTTTTCAAGGTTCACGGAACTGAGCAGAGAATTGGCCAGAATGCGACCGAGCGCGCGGATCCGGCGAGCGGTGCCGACGGACGCCGCCGAGATCGCAGACGTACTGCGGCAATCGTTCCTGGAATTCGAGGCGTTGTACACACCCAAAGGCTTTGCGGCTACCACGCCCGATCCGGAGCAGGTTGGAAGCCGAATGGAAGAGGGTCCAGCCTGGATCGCGCTCGTCGAGGATCGCACTGCCGGGACAGCATCTGCTGTTCCTAAAGGCGAAAAGGGATTGTATGTTCGCGGAGTCGCGGTTGTGCCATCGATGCGCGGACGCGGCATCGCGGAAGTGCTGATGAACGAGGTCGAGAGCTTTGCCCGACAGAACGGATGCGCGCGTATGTTCTTGACCACGACGCCGTTTCTAACCAGCGCGATCCGGCTCTACGAACGCTTCGGCTTTACGCGCGTCGCGAATGGCGGAGCCGACTTATTCGGCACCCCGCTCATCAAGATGGAAAAGAATTTGGATTGTGAATGAAGATTGCGAGACACAGAAAGGATCAACCATGTCAGAGAACAATGGACACTCCACTAGCCTTCGCCTGAAGACGGGCCTGGCTGAAATGCTCAAGGGCGGCGTAATCATGGACGTCACCGACTCCCGGCAGGCGGAAATCGCCGAACGTGCCGGAGCCGTGGCCGTCATGGCGCTCGAACGCGTTCCCGCCCAAATTCGCGCCGAAGGCGGCGTGGCCCGTATGGCCTCGCCCAAAAAGATTCGCGAGATCATGGCGACCGTCTCCATCCCGGTGATGGCCAAGTGCCGCATCGGACACTTCGCCGAAGCGCAGATTTTGCAGGAGCTCGGCGTCGACTACATCGATGAATCCGAAGTGCTCACGCCTGCCGACGAGGCCCACCATGTCGACAAGCACGCCTTCAAGGTCCCATTCGTATGCGGTGCGCGCAACCTCGGCGAGGCCCTGCGGCGCATCGCCGAAGGCGCAGCCATGATCCGCACTAAAGGCGAAGCCGGCACCGGAGACGTGGTGCACGCGGTGAAGCACATCCGCCAGATCGTGCAGGAAATGAAAATCCTGACCGTGCTGAGCGAAGAAGAACTCTATGCCAAAGCCAAAGAGCATGGCGCGCCTTATGAACTGATCCGGATCGTCGCCAAGGAAGGGAAGTTGCCCGTGCCGAACTTCTCGGCCGGCGGCATCGCGACCCCGGCCGACGCGTCGCTCGTCATGCAACTAGGCGCCGAGGCGGTCTTCGTTGGCTCCGGCATCTTCATGAAGAATTCGACCGAATTTGCCGACCCGGTCGAAGCCGAGAAGCGCGCCAAGGCAATCGTCCGCGCCGCCACGCACTACCAGGATCCTAAAGTACTACTTGAAGTCAGCGAAGACCTGGTGGGAGCGATGAAGGGGCTGGCAATATCAGCCCTCGACGAAGCGCACATGCTGCAGACGCGAGGATGGTAGGAAGATGCCGGTTGGCACACGGCATTCAGTGAGGCGCGCGTCGAGATACGAGCGGAGCAATGCTTTCTCGTGCCCTTAGTGCGCCCTTCGTGTCCTTCGTGGTTGCTTTGGAATTTTTCTGGATGCCGAGCACCGAATGCCAACGACCAAGGAGCAAGGACCAACGACTATGAAAATCGGAGTCCTAGCCATCCAGGGCGACTTTGACGCCCACAAGAAGCGTCTCGAAGAACTTGGCGCCGAGGTAGTACTCGTCCGCAAGCCGGAGCAACTCGATCAAATCGACGGTCTCGTAATCCCGGGCGGAGAGTCAGGCGCGTTCCTGAAGATCCTCGGCGAACAGGGAATCGCGAAGCTCAAGGAATTCGTGCGCGTGAAGCCTACATTCGGCACCTGTGCGGGCGCCATCATGCTGGCGAAGGAAGTCACCAACCCCGGCCAGTTCGGTCTGGGAGCGCTCGACATTCGCGTTCGCCGCAACGCCTACGGGCGTCAGATCGACAGCTCGATCCGCACCGGCAAGCTCGGCGAATCTCCGCTCGAGATGGTGTTCATCCGCGCACCGAAAATTGAACGCATGGGCCCGGGAGTCGAAGTCATCGCGACGGAAGGCAACGATGCGGTCGCGGTGCGGCAGGGAAAGGCCATGGCGGCTACATTCCATCCCGAGCTGAGCGAGGATGATCGCCTGCATCGTGTTTTTCTGGATCTCGTGCGTGATGGAAATGGTGTGCATGGATAGTGGCGTGCGCGTAGCCACGATGCTCGATGCGCAACGCCGATCCGCACATCGTCGTCGGCAATTTTAAAGCGCATTCGCGACGGCATGAATCCCACTTCTAAAGCGCTGTTGGCACTCGTGCCTGTGTGCCTGCTGCTCACGGGCGCGGTGATCTTGTTCTCAAAAAGAAAGACCTCCGGCTCATTGCTGCAAATCGTAGGCGCCGGTTGTCTGCTCGTCGTTGTTCTCACGCACGTCTGCGAAACCACTCACTTGTTTCCCTCGATGCATTGGGGAGAGGAGCGCAGCGTTGGGCACTATCTCGACTTCGCAAGTGCAGCTTTCGGTCTCACTTTGTTTCCCGCCGGATACCTTCTTGACGCGCTCAAGCGGTCACGCTCCTGAAACCGACATTTAGGTTTCGCGGGTCGTTCGCGCATGTAGCCTGCCCGCGGAGACCACATCGTCCACGGAGAAACCTTGAGACTCTGAGACTTTGAAACCTTGTTGTTTTTCCTCTTGACACGCCACATCATGTAACCGTACAGTTACACATTATGCGGAACCAAACGGTTACGTATTCGCCGGAAGCGACCTTCAGCGCTCTGGCCGACCCGACTCGCAGAGCGGTGCTCGACCTGCTGCGCAAAGGCCGTCAGCCGGCCGGACAGATCGCCCAGGCGTTTCCTATCTCCCGGCCAGCGATTTCGAAACACCTCCGACTGCTGCGGCGAGCGCACCTGGTCAACGAGCAGCGCGAAGGCCGCAACCGTTTTTACCATCTCAACCCCGGGCCCCTGAAGGCGGTCGACTCCTGGCTCGAGCAATACCGCAGCTTCTGGTCGAGCAGCCTGAGCAATTTGAAAGCTTTTGTGGAAGCCGAATATGCGAAGGAGATCGCTGCCTCAAGATCTTCCGTGCGGCGGCGCACGCACCGCGCCCCGCATCGCAAGTCCAAAGGAAAACAGCGCAACGTGGAATAGAACTACGGCGAGACCCGTCTCGCTGATAAACAGATCCTACTCTTAAGGAGACGCTTCACCATGAAATCGCTTCGCTTAGCTGCAGCAGTCGCATTTCTGTTGACTACCGTCACCGCCTTCGCGCAGTCGGATGCGCAGAAAACGTTCGACCGTCTGAAATCGCTCAACGGCACTTGGGAAGCGAAGGTCAACAACAATCCCGTCAAGGTGGTTTTCCGCACGACTTCCGGCGGTTCCGCTGTGCTCAGTGAAATCACGGGAGAAGAAAACATGATCACCATGTTCCATATGGACAACGACCGCGTGCTGGCAACCCACTACTGCGCAGCCGGCAACCAGCCGCGAATGCAGGCCAGCACGTCGCCCGACGGAAAGACGATCACTTTCACCTTCGTCGACGGCACCAACATCGCCAGCCCGAAAGCTGGACACATGGATCGCCTGGTGATCACGATGCCCGATTCCGACCACCACAGTGAAGACTGGACTTTCGCGCAGGACGGCAAGGAAATGAAGGAACATTTCGAGCTGACCCGCGTCAAGGCATCTATGTAGTCAATCATTACTCCCGACCAAGGCTGGCCGAGAATGCTGGGCTGGTTGCAGGCTTTCATTGAAAAGGGGGAGACGGTGGCGATGCGCAAGCAGGTTTCAGCTTAGCGACGCGCTTTCCGTCTCACAGTTTCCTGAAAGACGGCGATAGAGCTTTTGCTTTGGAAGGGGCCCGCCTTCAGCGAGGCTGTAAGGGCTGTGATTCGATCCGGCTTAGCCGCTGAGGTTGAATCCGTCGGACACCAACCTTCGTTGCGGCGTCGCCATGCGCGAGCAGTTCAGCGGTTTCAAAATTCGTAGAGAAGGCACTGCGGAGGTTTCATGGCGAACATAGCCGTTACGCCCGATCAAGACACGATCGAAGCCGAGATCTTCATCGCCGCCCCGCCCGAGCGTGTCTTCCAGGCACTCACTGATCCCAACCAGATGCCGCGCTGGTGGGGACAGCGAGGCATGTATCGCATCACCGAATGGAAGGCGGATCTTCGTGTCGGCGGCAAGTGGTCGAGTGTGGGGGTGGGCGCCGACGGTACATCTTTCCGCGTGGACGGCGAGTATTTGGAAGTCGATCCTCCCCGGCGACTGGTTCATACCTGGGTGCCCAGCTACAGCCCCACTCGAAATACGCTGGTGCGCTGGGAATTGGCGCCCCGCGAAATTCATGGCCTCCAGCCGCGCGGCCCTCAGAAAATGGGCACTGGCACCACGGTGAAGTTGCGGCACAGCGGATTCGCCGGCGATTTGCCAAGTCTCGCCAGTCACGGCGAAGGCTGGAAGCGCGTTCTCGGCTGGATGGTCGCATTCCTTGAGAACGACGAAACGGTCGATACCCGTCCAGCGTTTGTGGCTCCGAATGCCGGCAAGGCCAGTTGATTAACGAGGGCCTTCCCGTTGAAGCCTTGCCGCTACACGCTTCAAAGAGCGCATAACGCTTCGAATGTTGTCATTCCGACGCCAAAGGGGGAGGAATCTGCGTCTCCCCGCACTGTAGATTCCTCTCCGGCTGATGCCGGTTCGGAATGACAAGTACAGGAGTGGCATCGCCGAGTGCCTGGGCCTCTCCGCTCGCCGAATTCCTGTGCCTGACCCCGCCCCGGCCAGCAGAGAACGCTCAAAACCTACGGTATACTGACCTCAGCGATGCCGGACCGTGCTGACAAGAAGTTCTACCTAGAAACCTTCGGCTGCCAGATGAACGTGCATGACTCCGAAAAAGTCATCGGCACGCTCATTTCCGAGGGCTATCGCCAGGTACAGACCGTGGAGGAAGCGGACCTGGTCCTCTACAACACCTGCTCCATCCGCGACAAGGCGGAGCAGAAGGTCTTCCACCGCCTGGCCGACTACAAAAAATATCAGAAGCAGGGCAAAGTCTTTGGCGTACTGGGCTGCGTCGCGCAGCAGGAAGGCGAAGGGATTTTCGAGCGCGCCCCGCACGTTTCCATGGTTTGCGGTTCGGCCTCGTATCGCAACCTGCCCCAGATGCTGGTGCAGATTGACGCAGGGAACCGCCACGTCACCGGTCTCGACGACCGCCAGACCGACGAGTGCTTCGAAACCGAATTCACCTCGCGCACCAATCCGCATCGCGGCTATATCACCATCATCGAGGGCTGCGACAAGTTCTGTGCCTACTGCGTCGTCCCCTTTACGCGCGGCAAGGAGCGCAGCCGGACATCTGACTCGGTGCTCGCCGAGGCACGCCAGATGGCCGATCTGGGCTACACCGAAATCCAGTTGCTCGGCCAGAACGTCAATTCCTACAAGGATCCAGCAGGGAAGAAGTCCTTCGCAGAATTGCTCGCGGCCGTCGGCGAGATCTCAGGCATAAAGCGGGTTCGCTTCACCACTTCGCATCCCCGAGACTTCGGTAAGGATATTGTGGAGGCCATCGAGGCCGTGCCCACTCTCTGCGACCACGTGCACCTTCCCGTACAGAGTGGCTCCACGCGCGTGCTCGACGCCATGCAGCGTCTCTACACCCGGGAGCAGTACCTCGAGCGGATTTCCTGGATAAAAGCCGCCCGGCGCGAAATCAGCCTGACCACCGACATCATCGTCGGCTTCCCGGGCGAGACCGAGTCCGAATTCCAGCAAACCCTTAGCCTGCTCGACGACGTCGAATACGACGGAGTGTTCTCGTTCAAGTATTCCCCGCGTCCTAATACGCCTGCTTTGAATCTGGACGATGCCATTCCCGATGACGAGAAAGCGCGTCGTCTCGCGGTTTTGATGGAGCGCCAACGAGATATCCAGAAACGTCGTAATCAGAGGCACTTGGGAGAAGTGCTTGAAGTAATGATTGAAGGCAAGAATGAGGCGCGCGGCCAGTGGATCGGGCGCACTTCGCAAAACAAGACGCTAAACTTTACGGTACCGGATGTGAAGGCGCCCGTGCCCGGCAGCTACGTTTCAGTCCTGATTACCAACAGCTTTCCGAACAGTCTGCTCGGGCAAATGGTGGTATAAGGAGAAAATTAGCAGCGCCGAAGGCATGGCGTTGCTGCAAGGCGGATTCGAGGAATCGGCAGTCTTGCCAGGGGTTTCACGATGGAAGTCGAAATGAAAATTCGCGGGCTCATGATGGATCCGGTAACGAACATGCCCATCGTGATTCTCAAGGACATTGGCAGTGATACGGTCCTGCCGATCTGGGTCGGTGTGTACGAAGCCAACGCGATCGCACTCGAAATCGAAAAGGTCACCACGCCGCGTCCCATGACCCACGATCTGATCAAGAACGTGCTGGTCGGTCTCGAGTCGCAGGTGCGCAAAGTAGTTGTGACCGAACTGCGCGACGATACCTTCTTCGCGGTGATCTGGGTCGAACGCGACGGCCGCATCATCAGCATCGATTCGCGCCCCTCGGACGCGCTTGCGCTTGCGTTGCGCGTCGATTGCCCCATCTTCGTCGAAGACGACGTCCTCAAGTCCTCCAAGCTCGCCGCCAACAATTCCGAACGCCTGACCCCCGAAGACCTCCGCAAAATGCTTGAGGACCTCAACGATGAGGACCTTGGGCGATACAAGATGTAAAGACTCGCTGCCAGCTTTGCGCTACGAGCAAACCCGTGATCGCTCGGAGCTCGAAGCTCGAAGCTAATCATGGACCCCGCCGAACAACTCCAGCGCATCTATCTCGCCGGCTTTGAGCTGGAGACATTCGATCGTTTTCCCAAGTGCATCGGCGTAGTGCGCGACGGTTGCATTGCGCTGCTGGTGCCGGGTGCGGATGGTCTGCAGATTCTGGGGACCCCAGGCTGGCGCATGGGAGAAGCCATCGGAGTGCTGGTCGAGAAGGAGGGAAGACAGGTCTTTCAGAACAAAGGCGAATTCCTCGAAGCTACTCCGGAAAGGTTGGAGATCCTGCGCCTTTTTCGCGAAGATCTAAGGACTCTTCTGGCAGAGCGCATCTCAATCACCGATTGATGCTAAAGCTACGTATTGACATCAATATGCCAATACGGCATCATTTGGAAAATGAGAACCACCCTTAATCTCGAAGATGACGTATTCGCCTTGTTGCGGCAGTACGCGGAGAGCCGCTCACTCGCACTTGGCAAAGCAGCATCGGAACTGGTGCGCCGTGGCCTTGAGGCGCCTACACCAACTCGGATCGTCAACGGCGTCGTTGTTTTCGACATCCCGCCTGGCTCCTCGCCAATCACCACTAAACGTGTGAAGCAGTTGGAGACAGAAGATCAGTAATGGTCGGACTGCTCGATGTTAACGTGCTGGTCGCGTTGAGTTGGCCAGAGCACGAGGCATTCGCTAGATCTCATCGTTGGTTTGCGCGGCATGCTGCCGCAGGATGGGCCACTTGTCCGATCACGCAAGCCGGGTTCGTGCGTGTCGTCTCCAACCCTGCATTTTCGATGCTCACGATCACGCCAAGAGAAGCGCTCGCCAACCTAGCCATCACAATGAAGCACTCCGGACATCATTTCTGGCGGGACGACATTTCGTTGGTGCAGGCTACCGAACCGTTTGCGGCTCGTATGGTCGGCCATCAGCAGATCACCGACGCCTACCTGCTTGGGTTGGCGATTCACCACAAGGGGAAGCTCGTCACGCTAGACCGTGCGACATTAAGTCTGCTCCCAGACAACACCTTCAGCTGCCATCTTGACGTGCTGGACACCTAGTCAATGCAATAGCCCGAACACCGCCACCCCATTCGTCGTCCCCACATACACTTTCCCATTCGCGATGGTCGGAGTAATGAACTTATTGCCCGCTCCAAATTGATCGCGCGCGCCGGCCTGGCTGCTGTTGTAGAGTTCCTGCGTGAGGTCGCCAGCAGTATACGCGTGTAACACCGCCGGGCTGGTGTTCTCGTGCGCCCAGACAATGCCGTTGCTCGTGCCGTTCGCCGAAATACTCGGGGTCGTGCCGGGATACTCGAACACCGTACTGGTCTGACTGGTCGGCGCGGTCGTCAGCCGCGCATTCGTAATGCTGAACGCCCGCAACGTGCTGCCCACCGGCCCATAGTAAATCGCATTGTTGAAATATGCTGGCATACTCCAGACGCCGCCCGGCAACGCGCCCGCAAGCTCCTGATAGATGTTGTTCGCGCTGGGATTGAACTTCCCCATATTGTCTCGGTTCACGACATACAAGTTCGAGTCCTTGCCCGCACCCACCGCCAGGTGCCAGGTTTGCCCTACGCCATCAGTGAGGTCCGGCAGCACAAGGGCCCCGCCGGAGCCGAGATCCGTATCGGTACTCGACTTCTGCACCGTATCGAAGGTGGCAAAATAGTCGGCCACTGCCAGGCCGCTCGAAGTTGACACCTTCAGAAAAGCGTTCCCGAAGTCTCCCTGCGCCGGAAAGCCACCCGCCGTCAGGTTCGTGTCGAAGGTGCCGTTCGCATCGAGGAAGTAGATATTGTTTGCGCTGTCCGCCGCAGGCGCGGTTCCGGACATCCAGATGGATCCCTCGTTCCCGTTCGGGGTGAGATTCAATACGCTGCTCTGCGCGAGCGTGCTCCCGTTATATGCGATAATCCACCCGGTATAAGGACGAAAGTCGCAGTGCGAAGTCCACGTCGTATAGATCGTCCCATTCAGCAAGAGCAATCCCGCCCGCTCAGCATACTGCTTGGGATCGAAGATCACATTTCCGCCTGAAGTATTGTCACCCGTCCCTGGGTACGACGCCCGAATATCGACTGGCCCGCCGAAACGCTCAGCGCCGCTCGTAAGGTCGAGCGCATGCAGCCGTTGAAAGTAGCTTCCCGAGGCGTTTTTCGACATGCCAACAACGTAGATCACCCCAGCCGCGCGATCGATCACGGGAGTCGAAGTAATCCCGATCTCCGGACTGATTTGAGAACACCCGTGGTCATCGCTGGGCGTCTCCTCCGTTCCCAACACCGATACCTGCCACAGCACCGTGCCAGCATTGGCATCCAACGCGTACACGCTGTCATGCTCGGTCACCACGTAGAGAACGTCAAGCGTTCCGCTCGCCAGATTTAGCGACGAGAGATACAGTGGCTGGCCGTCGACCTTGCCATCCGTGCTGAAAAAATTGAGCTTGCCAAAGCTCGAGGAATTGACGTTCGAGGGTGTGAGAATGACTTCATTGAGATTCTGTCCGGTGCGGGCGTCGTCATTGTGATAAGTGACGACGTCGGCTGTAGCCGCGGCGACTACCGCCAGCGTCGCCGGGTTGCTGATGACTTGGCCCGCGGAATTGCTTACGATCACCCGATACATCGAGCCCGTGTCCCCAGCCGCGGTTGGTGGCGTGGTGTAGGAAGCTGCCGTTGCACCCGAGATGGCCGCACCACTTTTCTGCCATTGATAACTCAGCGGACTGGCCCCCGTCGCCACAACGCGGAAGGTGGCAGACTGTCCGACGGCCACGGTCTGATTGGCGGGCTGCGTAGTGATAGAAGGGAAGCCGGAGTTATGCGAACCCGAACCGCCGCTGCAAGCCGAGTTCAGCGCCATTGATACCAGCACGATCGCGATTGCGAAATATCGCATGGCTTCCACTTGTGTCAGGTCGTCCAGGCATCTTCATCATGCCATGCAAACGCTGACGGTTGCATCTCGTCGCGCAGCGCCAAGACCAAATCCTTCATGATTCTGCCAGCGAGATACCCACAATCGAGCAGTCCCGGGTGAGCTCGATCGACAGCATCGGTCGTGCATTTTCGGTGGAACACCGAGTGTAACCCAGTGCGGCTGCGCTATCAGCAGCGGCTTGCATTGGCTGAAAATAGTCTGCGTATTGCGACTCGTGAAAATCGAAACTCTCGTAAACGGCTCGGTTGAATTGGGTTCGGTGCTCGGAAAACTCCGACGGGACTACCGTGCTCATCCTCGTTGGACCGACCGACCCGCATTGCCAGGCAAGCTGGTGCAAATCGAGGGAGAAACAGGGCCGAGAGGGACGAATAGCTATACTTAACATAATACCTGTTATCGGACATTACATATATCGCCTCGCCTAGTGCTTTTGGCCTGATACCCTTGACGCCACTTTAGACCTGACGCACTATCGAAGCGCGATGAAACCTCTGCTGGGTCTTGTTTCCCTTCTGCTCGTCTGCTACGGGTCGGCGCAGAATGTTCCACCGGTTGCGCGTCCCAAGATTCTGGGTGTCGCTCACATCGGACTCCGCACCGACAACCTGGACGCCGCCCGCAGATTCTACGGGGGCGTGCTCGGGTATCAAGAGCCGTTCAGCCTCGACAAGCCGGCCAACGAAGGTACTGGCCTCCTGCTGACGTACTTCAAAGTAAACGATCACCAATACATTGAAGTTTTCCCGGAACTTATGGATCCCAAGCAGGATCGGCTCTCGCACATTTCCTTTGAAACCTCCGACGCGGAGCAGTTGCTTGCCTATCTCGCCGGCAAGGGCGTGAAGGTTCCCGATAAGCTCGAGCCCATGGAGGATGGAAACCGCGGATTCGATGTGATCGATCCCGACGGCCACGACGTCGAGTTCATCCAATACATGCCCGGCTCACTGCACAGCCGGAACTTCGGGAAATTTCTTCCATCGACGCGCATTTCCGATCACATTATCCACGTCGGCGTGGTGGTCAGTGATCGCGCCGCCGCCGATCACTTCTACAAAGACATTCTCGGGTTCAAACCCATCTGGCACGGCGGCATGACCGACAAGAGCACCGACTGGGTCGACATGCGTGTGCCCGACGGTACGGACTGGCTCGAGTACATGCTGAACGTGCACAATCCCAATCCGCACGAACTCGGTGTCATGCATCATTGCGCACTGGGTGTGCCCAGCGTGAAGCTTGGCTACGAGACAGTCCTGAAGCGCGGTCCCAAGCCGGAAGAGCCTCCCCAGATCGGCCGCGACGGCAAGTGGCAGCTCAATCTCTACGATCCCAACTTCACCCGCGTGGAACTTATGGAACCAAAGCCAGTACGCAAGCCCTGCTGCTCGCCGATCCTGCAGTAAGCGTAGGGGCAGACGCCCCCGTCTGCCCAGGCGAGCGAAGCTCGCCTTGTCTGTTCAATCGCTATATATCACTCGAGATACATACCCGCCATTAATCGGCCTTCTACAATTCCAATTGCCACAACTGCTATATAGGTCTATACTCCCGCCACTCTGAATTTCCCATCCGGGAGGATCTCCTATGCGTTCCCATCGTTTCCCACGCTCTCTCACGTCGTCGCTGTTTCGTGTGCTTCTGATCGCTTTGCTTTTGACCGCCTGCGGCACGGCGCTCGCCGATGATGGCAAGAAAGTGGTCGGTGGCTATTTCGAGGAATGGAGCATCTACTTTGCGAACTTCAACATCGCCAACCTGCAGAATAATGGAGTGGCTGATCGACTCACGCATCTCTTCTATGCCTTCGGCGGCGTGAACAGTACCGGCTGTGTCATCGCCGATCCCTTTGCCGACTACCAGGCGTCTCTCCCCACCATCACCGGCCCCTACACGGGTCCTCTCTACGGGAACTTCGCTGCTCTCCAGCAGCTCAAGCAACTGCATCCGAACCTGAAGGTCTTGATTTCGCTGGCGGGCGCGCCCGGATTCTCGGCCGCTGCCGCTACCGAGGCCGGACGGCAAGCGTTCGTCGCTTCCTGCATTGATTTGTTCATCAACGGTAATGTCGCCCCGGGGATCTCTGCCGCTGGCGTCTTCGATGGTATCGACGTCGACTGGGAGTTCCCTGCTGCTTCCGATACAGCGAACGTTACGCTCTTAATGCGCGAGTTCCGCCAGCAACTGAACGCGCTGGGACGCGCCAATCATCGTCACTATTTGCTGACCATGTTCGGTCCCGCCGGACAACAGAATTTCTCGAATATTGAATTGGCCAACGTCGGCCGCACACTCGATTTTTATAACGTGCAGGGTTACGACTTCCACGGCACCTGGGAGAACAGCACGAACCACGATGCGCCCCTTTACGACAGCCCGCAGGATCCGGTCGCCTCGGAGAACTTCAACATCAACTACACCATTAATGCTTATCTGCAAGCGGGAGTGCCCGGGCGCAAGCTGGTAATGGGCATTCCACTCTATGGCCGCGGCTGGACGGGCGTGCCAAATATTCACCACGGTCTATATCAGACCTCTACCGGGGCGGCCCCGTTTGCTCCTGCGGATTTCCTGCAGACTCCGGGAGTTGAGACCTATCTCACGCTCTCGACCGCAACCAGCGAGGGCTATCAACGCTACTTCGATGGGCGGCGTATTGCTGCCTGGCTCTATAACCCTTCGACCCAGACCTTCTGGACATACGACAATGCTCTTACGGTGCGCCTCAAGACGATCTACGTCAATCACGGCGGCCTGGGCGGAGCTTTCGTGTGGGCAGTGAAGGACGATGACGGGAACGCAACCCTGATCAAGACAATGGCCGATGGGTTGAGCCGGCACGATTAAGTCAAAACATGGGAGCCGACGCCGCACTGCCGGCTCCTAAACGTTTTCTGGGAGAACTCCCAGACAAGAGCATGCTGCAACCTTAGTGTGTGTCGCTCAGTTCGCGTCTGAAGTTGTTGGCGCTTTGAAAGGGCGCGGCTTTCAGCCGCGCCGCATCGAGCGCTCGCCAATGGCGGCTTTAGCCGCTGAGGGCGCGAACTTTCGATCTAGACTCGGCCGCCGAGTCTGGCGGGGTATTTTTGGAACGCCACCTAGCGGAATGTCGGAATGTTCTCCGCCGCGAACACAAGCTTGGGATGGAACAGCGTTCCAGCCACCCGGGTGGCAATGGCGATCAACTCCCGCTGCCCATAGAAGACCTTCACCTGTTTCGCCCGCGAGAAATCCGGGAGGTTGACGGCGCGCCCACTGCGAACCTGCCTGGCGATCTCATCGGTCACCGTGACCGAAGGCATCTGCGGCAACAGTTTGCGGGGATGCACACAGATCTCGTCAAATTGCCCGGCGTCATAAGCGGATTCCACCTGTTCGAGAGTGCGCGCATCGGCGAGTCCAAACTCGGCAACGCTGGTGCGCCGCAACGACTCGAGATGCCCGCCACAGCCCAGTTCCCTTCCCAGGTCGTGTGCCACCGAACGCATGTACGTCCCCGATGCAACCCGCGCGCGAAACTCAGCCCGATCGCCCGCGCACGACACGATTTCAAATTCATGGATCGTCACCTGCACCGGTGCCAGCTTTACTTCTTTCTTCTTGCGCGCCAATTTGTAGGCGGGTACGCCGTGAATCTTCTTGGCCGAGAACGGCGGGGGCATCTGCTCGATCACGCCGCGGAAGCGCCTGGCGAGCTCCTGCACGTTCGCAAGCGCAAGGGACACATTCTGCGGAGGCGTCGTCGGCTCGCCCTCCGCGTCGTAGGTATCGGTAGCGAACCCAAAGCGCATGGTGCCTTCGTAAGTCTTCTCCGAGGCGGTATAGAACTGCGCCAGCCGCGTTAAGCTTCCGAGCACGAGCGGCAACACACCGGTCGCCAACGGGTCGAGCGTGCCCAGGTGCCCGACCGAACGCTGCTCGACTATGCGGCGAACGCGATCGACCACGTCGTGCGATGTCAAACCGGCGGCCTTGTCGATGATGAGAACTGCGTTCATGAGAGAATCTGAGACTACTAATTTACCTGATTCCTCATGTTTCCTCTTCGCGATGATCAGCCGACTTTCAGTACCCCATTCGTCACGTACTTTCTGATCGCCCTGAACCTGCTGATTTATTTTTTCGAGTGGCAACTTCAAATACAGAACCGGGGCGCACTGAACTCGCTGGTCGCGCAATTCGGCATAGTTCCGCGCGTCGAAATCGGCCTGCTGACTGGTACACCCGTGTTCAGTCCCGCTGCCGCTCTGGTGCCGATTTTCACCTCGATGTTTCTCCATGGCTCGATCGGTCACGTGCTGGGCAACATGTGGATGCTTTGGCTCTTCGGCGACAATATCGAAGACTACCTCGGCCATTTCAGCTACCTGCTGTTCTACCTGCTCAGCGGCTTCGCTGCCGGCCTGACGCACATCATGTTCAATGCCAGCTCGCCCGTGCCCAGCATCGGCGCCAGTGGCGCGATCGCGGGCGTCATGGGCGCCTACTTTATCCTTTACCCACGGGCCCGCGTGCTCATTTGGTTCCCGCCAATTTTCTTCTTCCATGTTCCCGCCTGGCTGATGCTGGGCTACTGGGGTGTGAGCCAATTTCTAGCCGGAGCAGCCACGTCCATCGCAGAGACTTCGCAGACGGCCGGCATCGCGTTCTGGGCGCACGTGGGTGGATTCGTGGTGGGTATCCTCATGATCAAGCTGTTCCCGCAGCGACGAAATCGCTATCGGTACGGGACGTGGTGACCACTTCGTTTCTTAATGTTTGACATTGGATATCCTGTGAAAATCATCAGATGTAGCGGCGCTGCCATCATTGCGTCGTTTCTGGATGAAGGCGAAATCGATGAGTTCATGATTCACGTGATTCCGAAGTTTATCGGTGAGGGCATTTCATTGTTTGCACCCGGTCGTCGCAATGTGACGCTAAAGCTGATTTCCTGTGCGAAGTTCCCAGACGGCGTGGTCAAGCTGCACTATGCCGTTCGCAAGTAATTCTCACTGGCAGCCCCAATGCACTGCGATCTGCTAGAGAGTTCCCGCCGTAGGCAGGATTCGCAGCTCTTCGACGGTGCTGTTTTCAGGAAGCACCAGCGCGCTGACCACCGCCCGGGCAATCGTCTCGGGGGACATCATCTTTTTGCGTGGAGCGTCGGGCCAGAGCGTATTCCAGATTTCCGTGTCGGTGGCGCCCGGCAGCAAGGCGATCACGCGAATCCCTTCGGCGCGCAGCTCTTCGCGCAGCGTATTGGTCAGGCCAAGTGCGCCGTGCTTGGAGGCATTGTAGGCGGATGAGTTTGCAAAGACCTGGGTGGCGGCGATGGACAGGTTATTGACGATGGCGCCCCCGCGCCGCATCAGCGGCAAGATCTCGCGCGTAATGAGAAACATGCCGTTCAGGTTCGTGTCGATGACATCCTTCCACGCATTGTAGGGAAGTTTCGCGACCGGCAAGCTCGTGTGTCCGATGCCGGCATTGTTGACCAGGATGTCGACGCGGGAGAACTGCTTGCGGATGCTGGCGGCAAGAGCTTTGACCGAGACAGGATCGCGCACGTCGCACGCTTTGGCGAGGACGCGGATCCCGTGTTGCACCAGTTCCCTGCCGGCTTTCCGAACTGGGTCCAGTTTGCGCCCGGTGAGAACAAGGTCGCATCCTTCGCCGGCCAGCGCATGCGCAATGGCGAAACCGATACCGCGGCTAGCCCCCGTGATGAGCGCGGTTCGACCAGCAAGCGCAGAATCGTGGGAGCGTGCGTTTGTGGATTTGGGCAAGCGCGTTCTCTCAGCCTCGAACTCTCATCGCAAGACGGGAAATTATATCGATGTTGTGGCCGAGCCGACGCGAAGTTTGCTGCCACCCTAAGTCCCGTTGGTGCGCTGGCGAATGAGGGACAGGAATTCGCTGCGCGTTTCGTTTTCCTCGCGGAAGCAACCCAGCATGGAAGACGTCACAGCCGCGGAGTGCTGCTTCTCGACACCGCGCATCATCATGCAGAGGTGGCGCGCCTCAATGACCACGCCGACACCCTGGGGCTCGATGACTTTCTGGATAGTCTCTGCGATCTGGGTGGTGAGGCGCTCCTGGATCTGCAGGCGGCGAGAGAAGAGTTCGATCAGCCGTGGAATTTTGCTGAGGCCGATGACTTTGCCGTTCGGAATGTAGGCCACGTGCACCTTTCCGAAGAACGGCAGCATGTGGTGCTCGCAGAGGCTGAACATCTCGATGTCCTTCACGATCACCATTTCGTCATAGGAAACCGTGAAGAGAGCGCCCTTCAGGAGCGCTTCGGGGTCCTCGTGATAGCCCCTGGTGAGGAAGTCGAAAGCCTTGTGAACCCGCTCGGGGGTGCGAAGGAGGCCTTCGCGCACGGGATCCTCGCCCAGCCGGACGAGCATTTCGCAGATGAGGTCTTCAAAGGTGGCGGTGGTGAGGGTAGTTGTCTCGGCTGTTTGCTTCATGTTTGCTTTTCCGCGTCGACCGGGGTGCCGCCCCTGCGAGGCTTACGGTCGATCTGCAATTCTTGCCAGCCCTGACGCACTGGGTTAATGAATTTTGCCGCCCAGGGCGACTGGAGTCTGCGCTGCCTGAAAAAAATCGCGCAACTTCGATAAGAACCCCAGAATTGCTTGGTCACCTATGCGCTAGTCGCGGAGGTCCTTTCCTCCCGCGTAGGCGAAGGAGTTCATCATCGTCTCTTCCATCCGTACCTTTTCCAGATGAGCGTGGTGGAAGCCACGCTGCAAAATTTCGTAGATGCGGATACAGAGATTTTCCGTGGTGGGCACGA
>QIAH01000276.1 GCA_003225465.1 Acidobacteriota bacterium
TCAATGTTAACTTTCGGTCGTCGCGACTGTTGAGTATTTCAATCCGGATCATCATCAGTATATTTGCGTTATCAATGGTGTTCGAAGTTTTGGGAGTTGCAAAAGAAACGATGCTGATCACGTTCGGAACTGTGTTTGGAGCGGTAATGCTCAGCCTGGCGATTGCGTTCGGTATCGGAGGCAAGGACGTGGCGCGCGAGTTCCTGGAGAAAAAAATCGTTACGGGGAAAAAGGAAGAGAAGGAGGATGAACTATCGCCTCTCTAGGTGAAGATGCTGCCAGGTCCGATCCTGCTTGTTCAAACCGAGCTCACCTGAATCCATCCGGTAGACCAAGAGAATTAAGACTTACAATTTCGCGATGCTCTCGACGGCGCGGAACAATCGCGGCTCCCACGATAAAGTCATCGGGGTTCTGTGGTGTCTCATCGGATATCTCCACTTGTAAGCAGTGCGATTGGAAGATGAGAAAACACTTCCGCAACGGGCAGGACCAGGTTCCCATTCCGCTTTTCCGTGGCTACGACGCGGCCCGTAAACAAATCGCGATAGTTCGTGGCGGCAATTTGTCTCCGTAGGACAACCGCGGTGTCGTTCCACGTCTCTTCGCCTACCGGTAAACTTCTGTCTGCCCCCAGCAGAGCAAAGAAACGGCCGGCTGCGATAACCAACTCTCTCTGACGATACGACCGGGAAAAGGCAATAACATGCCTCTGTTTCTTGCCCGCGACACGCAGTCCGGTATAACTACCCTTCGCAAACAGTTCTCGATTGGCCCGTCGAAACCGCAATGCCGATCGCGTCACATGGAGCTTGATAGCTCCGTCGACCGGGTCCCGAATCAGCTGGTCAACCAGATTTTCGACTTTTTGATCCTCGGCGTCCCGAAGCTGCTTGAGCAGGCTCCGCAGCAGGTCGTAGTTCACAGGACGGCGATTATCTGGATCGGCAAGACTGAAGTTCCATACTTCGGTTCCCTGGTAGAAATCCGGGACACCAGGCGAAGTGATCTTCAATAAAGTCTGAGAGAGTGAATTGAATATCCCGGCTCTCGCGATCTTTGCCTGAAACAGTTGGAACGCAGTCAGGAAGTTGTTTCCTTGCGAGCGGTCCAGTATCGCAGCAAGGAAACTCTGAAAGGCGCTTTCATATTCAATGTTTGGGCTGATCCAGCTGGTATGAACCTTGGCTTCCCTGAGGGCTTTTTCCATGTAGGTGCCAATTCGGTTCACGAATTCCGCGTATTCTTTCTCATTCATGCCACCTAAAGGCCAGGTGCCAACCAACGTCTGATACAGGAAGTATTCGTCATTGGCGCTAGGCACTTGATCTCCGGCAACCAAAACCTTCTTGTCCCGATTGAGCAGTTGCCAGGAACGGATCGCCCGATACCAGTCGGTTGGAATCTCAGACAGCACATTGATCCGGGCGCGAACGTCCTCGCTTCGCTTGTTGTCGTGCGTCGAAGTAGCTAGAAGGGAATTATGCCAAGATGTCTGGCGGATAAGGCTCTTTGCGTGGAAGAAGGTGGCTGAAACGCCAAACTTGTCGGGAGCACCGCCCACTTCGTTCAGGGATAGCAAAGGGCAGTAGCGATAGAACGCGCTGTCTTCCAGACCTTTCGCCATGACCGGCCCAGTGAGCTGCTGAAAGCGCATTACGAAAAGCCGGCGCTCGGATCGATCGGCCTCACTGATCCCTTCCGGATCCTTTAGCAGGAGAACATTCTCGATGAAGTTGAACACCGACTCGCTGACGGCCGGATTGCGCCGCTTGGCAGACCGAACTGCATAACGAATGTGCCGCTCATCTTCGTCATCGGGATGCGACCCGTCCTCCCGGATGTACGAACGGTATACCGGGAAACAAGCAATTACTTCCCCCAAAGCAGCGCGCAAACTGTGAAGCGTAAAGTCTCGCGACCACCGGTGCTGCTCGGAGATCCGGTCCAGCCGGCGGGACAGCACTTCCAGTTCGCTGGACAAGGACACCTGCAAAATCAACAGCTTGCTTTCGTAAACCAAATCGGCGTAGGACTGGGACCAGCCGCTAAATTGGCAATAGAGCCGAAGCAAAGCGCGCTTCCGGGAGGCATCGACAAAAAGTCCGTTGAGAAAATTCAGAAAGCCATATCCGGTAGTTCCTTCAATGGTCCAGAAAGGACGAAGTTCCTCATCCCCCACCAGGATCTTCTCTGCCATGAGGAAAAACCGTCGCCGCGCACCCGCTTTGTCTGGGCTCGCCTGTGATTTGCCAGAGATCGGAACTTGCTCCTGGAGATCTTCAAAGTATTTCTGCGGATCGAGCAGGCCATCCGGATGATCAATCCGCATCCCAGATACATAGCCTTTGCGCACGAGATCGAACACCAACGCGTGCACGGTCTCAAATACTTCGGGATCCTCCACTCTGATTGCTGCCAGATCGTTGATATCGAAGAAGCGGCGGTAGTTGATCTCGTCAGCGGCAACACGCCAGAAACTTAAGCGATACGCCTGATCAGCGAGAATGCGCTCGAGTGCATCAAAGCTGCGCGGATCGCCCTTGCGTCCGTTGATGTCGTCAAGCGACGTGCTCAAGCCGATACGGGCTACGTCACTGCTTTCCATCAGCTTTGTCAGTCGCCCCTTGATGATGTCACTTTCCCGTTGGCGCTCCCGAATCCTGCTGGGGTCCGTTTCGTCTAGCGGCGGCAGGTAGGAGATCGCGGTGAGAATACTTTCCAGTTCCATCACGTGATCACGAGACTCCCCAGTTCTCCGCCGTATCTGGTCCAGCACCCGATCCAGGATCAGAGGCCAGGAACGAGGAGCAACTGGAAAAAGGGTACCCTGGCAGTCGACGAAGAAAGAACCGCCACGGTAGATCAACCTGATCTGCTGGTTCTCCAAGGCCAGGCCGAACTGGTCTGGAAGAAACGGCAGCAGCACTTTATTGGTAAGTTCGGCCTTGGGAGGATTCCAGTCGATGTCGAAATATCGCGAGAACTGGGAGCCCGGTCCGTTCTCGAGCACGTCCCACCACCATATGTTGGAGGGATGAGTGACACACATATGGTTCGGGACGACGTCCACAATCAGGCCCATACCTCGCTGTTTCAATTGCTCTCCGAAATGCTGGAACTCTTCCTCCGTGCCGATTTCCGGATTGAATCTCGTGGGGTCGGTCACGTCATAGCCGTGCAGGCTGCCGGGACGCGCCATCACAAAAGGAGAGGTATAACAATCGGTAATCCCCAGGTCTTGCAGATAGTCCAGCAAAGCCGCTGCCTGGGCGAAGGTGAAATGACTGCTCAGCTGCAGGCGGTAGGTAGAACAAGGAATGTATTGCGGTTCTCCCTCGGCTCGTTTCGGCACAGCTGGCACTCCTGTTATTGAGAATAACCGAACAGCAAGAAAAGATTAGATGTTCGTGTGATCGCTCGCGCCGCACTCAAGTCACAGCCTCTTCGGCAGCAGGAGCTTCTACTTGCTCGGATTCTGGTACACCGCACAACGACGTTGCTGCGGAGCGGCCGGCCAGTCGGGACAAGATCAGTCAGTCCGTTGAGAACGGAAACGAAAACCTAAGAGATTAAGATCGATGACTTGAAAAACATCATTCACCCTAATACTGGGTGAATTTGGCTCGGCTTTGGTGGCGCGTACTGTTAAGGCGGGGAATCGACACTGCCCGAGGGCAAATGATCTTCCGATTCGACTGCGAAAAAGGGCTTGAATTTCACACCTTGCGTCACGCCCGACATGGTCACGTCTCCGTTTTGGTGATGTATTCGCGCTGTTTCTCAGAACGTGCTTTGGTTTATCAGCTCAAACGCATCTTGACGAGCGACGCACGCGCTGCACCGCCGCTCTTGTCAGGCACAATGATCAATTCGAGTACTCCGACATCGGCCAGTTCCACAGCATAGTCCTCGATCTCGCGGACTGCTCCGGGTGAGCTGAAATTCCACTGCTGGCGCACGATTTCCCGGAAGGGCTGTCCAACCTGCGAAGACCATCTCAAAACGAACTCCTGCGTGCGGGGGGTCTCGCTATCCTCAAAGGCCAGCCAAATACGTCTAAGCCTTTGCGGTCTGTCGAAAATCAGCCGTATCGTCTGACTTCCGCGTTCGGCTGCACGCCAGCCGCGCATCTCGTCCCCTAGAAGCGCAAATTCAATCGGATGATTCTCATCTTCCGATGAGACCTCGACCGAAGCAGACTTGTCCACGTCGAGCCAGTCCTGTTCTGAAGCTGAAGCAATCTCCGGAAGTCGAATCACCCGTTTACGCATAGACTCTACTTTACGCTGATCTCTCCTCGAGATGCATCAGGAGCTCGAAAAACAACGCCCGCTCGGGAGATCCAGAATCGTCAGATCGGCCGCAAGGCCATTGCCCGCGGACTATAATAATGCGGACGAACGGCCCTTAAGATTGGCATGAAACTGGGCCTTTGTGAAATTCAATACCCGCTAGGCGCGGCTTGGGCGGTCCATCGCGAGGCTACCGTCAAGGTAGTGCGCCCCGAACCTTTGGTGCAACACTTCCTGAAGCAGCTATTGGGAACGCGAAAGCATCACCAACCAAAGGCCCAAAAGACCGAAGGCACTCCGGGGGCAAAAACTGTAGCCTCAAGCGATAAGGAGGCGACCGTCTATGTTGGGTAAGAGATCCGCACGTACTTACTTGAAAATGGGGGCGGCTGCCCTGGCCGCTATTCTTTTGGTGACCTGCCACAAAGCCTTGCCTCCAGACGGAGTTTGCAGCTATGAACCGTTGCCCGCAGGCGCGCAGGTTCCCGCCGGTCAAGGCGGCATCCAGGTGCTGGCCTCGACAGACGCCTATTTTGCGGTCCGCGACACGACTGGCAAACAGACCGCAAGCGAGCACGTGAATGCGATCACACCCATACCGCCCGGAGACTATCAGGTGGTGCTGAACGGCTCTACGCATTCAACCTCAGCCCAATCGAAGATGTTGACCAAGTGCAAAACAGGCGCAGTCCTGGTCAATGGAAAGACCGATGAGTATTATGCGGCGCTTGACTCAGCAACCCGGCAATTGGCTTCGGCGCACGTGGCCTCCGCTCTGTCGCTGTTCCCTGGAAGTTATACGGTTCGCCTGAATAACAGCGATGTTGGAGCGAACTTGCAGGCGGGCGCGCTGCTCGAGCTGAAGCCTGGGACGCTCAATGTGGATGTCGGCACCGACGAATACTATGCAGTTCTGGACGGCGCGACACGGCAGTTGGCATCGAGCCACGTGGGGCGAGCGCTGGGCGTGTTTGCCGGCAGCTACCTTGTCCGCATCAACAACAGCGACGCCAAGGCAGAGGTCCGCACCGGCGAATCCACGAATGTGCCCGCCGGCACCCTCGTGGTGCACGGCTCGACCGACGAATACTACGCCGTCATGAACAACGCGGGGGTACAGCTCGCCTCCGCACACCTGGAGAAGCCGCTCGCCTTCGTTCCCGGCACGTACAACGTCAAGGTGAACAACACGACCACGCCGGTGACCATGGTTTCTGGTGTCACTACCGAGGTCAAGACGGGCGCTGTGGTGCTCCAGGGTTCCACCGACGAGTACTACGCCATTATTGATTCGGCAGGTACTCAATTGGCCTCGGCGCATCTGGGGCGCGCGCTTTCACTCATGCCCGGGGCCTACCGCGCCAAGCTCAACAACATCGCCATGACGGTTCAGGTGGATGCTGGCCACAGCGGCGAGTATCAGTCAGGATCCCTCACGGTGAGAACCGCAGGCTCGGATTACTACGCCGTGCTGGACGCTTCTGGCACGCAGCTTGTGTCTAAACAAGTCAACCAGCCGGTTTCCGTGCCGGCGGGAAAATACTCGGTCAGACTTGGCAACAACAGCCGGCCAGCTACCGTCACGGCGGGGCAGAGTGTCGTTTTAAACTGGTAAACGCGTGAACGCGCCAGCGCAAAGCTGGCTCAATATTTGCGTCAGTTCCCGACACAGTACAATACCGTCTGCTTGCAATTCCAGACAGAAGCACTGACAAAAAGCGAGATAGAGTAATGCCGGAGTCCATCGACTGGCGAACACGGCCTCCTCGCCGCCGCCGGTTTTTCGTCGTTCTTGCCCTCGCTGCCATCATTATTTTTGGTAGCCGCACGGCGCTATCGTATTACGTCGACGCCCTCTGGTTCGGGTCGCTCGGTTACGGAGACGTGTTCCGGAAGACGCTCAGCCTTCAATGGGCGGTCTTCGCGGCATTTTTCGCGGGCACATTTCTCATTCTGTACGGCTGGTTCCTGGCGCTGAGGCGGACCTACCAGCCTGAGTTGTTGAGTGGTGGCATCATCTTCATCAGCGGCCGGCCATTGAGACTGCCGGTCGATCGCATCCTGCGTCTCATCGTGCTCGTGATCTCGCTTGTCATCGCTGCGGCAACTGGCGCCAGCATGATGGCAGAGTGGCCAAGGTTCGCGCTCTATTGGTATGCGCCGCGCAACACTGGCGGCGTTGTGGATCCCATCTTCGGCAAGCCGCTGCACTTCTATCTATTCACTCTTCCCGCTTGGCAGTTCATTACGGACTGGCTGATGTCGGTAGCAGTGATCGCTTGTGTAGTCGCCGTGTTCTTCATCATCATTACCGGCAGCACGCGGCTGCTCGCGGGCCGCCGAGGCGGCGAGATCCCATTGCCCTGGCGTGGATTCTCCGTTGCGTTTGCGTTCTTATTGCTGGTTCTCGCGATGCGCGTGTATATCAGCCGGTTCGAGTCTTTGTTCGAGGATCATACGATCTTTGGCGGTGTTACCTATACCGGTGCGCATCTCATCCTGACCGGCCTGCTCGTGGTTTGTGCGGCACTCATTGTTGGCGCTGCTTTTGCATTCATCAACGCGGTGTCAGCGCCCCGGGTGCGATGGCTGGTGGCTGCCCTCGCTCCGGTCCTGATCTGTTATTTCACGCTCCAGATATGTGCCTGGTACGTCGGCAACTTTATCGTGAAGCCGAACGAGTTGGTTCGCGAGCGGCCCTACATTGCCTACAACATCGACCTGACGCGGCAGGCCTATGGACTGAACCGCGTCTCGCAGCGCGAATTCCCTGCGGAGACGACCGTCGACGCGACCGACCCCGCGAACAATCAGGCGACGTTGCAGAACATCCGCCTGTGGGACTGGCGTGCACTCCAGGACACGCTCCGTCAGATTCAGGAAATCCGTACCTACTACGATTTCCCAGACATTGACATCGATCGATATGACATTGCCGGTACCACGCGTCAGGTGATGCTCGCCACCCGTGAACTGAGTGTCGACAAACTCCCCGAGAGCAGCCGCAACTGGATCAACGAGAAGCTCATCTACACCCACGGCTACGGTATCACCATGAACCCCGTGAATGGATTCACCTCGGAAGGGCTGCCAACGTTGATTCTCAGCAACATGCCCATCCAGAGCACGGTGAAGAGCATCGCCGTAACTCGCCCGGAAATCTATTTCGGCGAGTTGACCAACACCGACGTGTACGTGAAGACCCGCCAACAGGAATTCAATTACCCGCAGGGCCAGACCAACAACCTGACGTCCTACGAGGGCAACGGTGGCATCCTGCTCGGCGGGTTCCTGCGCCGTATTCTCATCGCATTCGAGGAAGGTGATCTCGCGAAAGTGCCGTTCAGTGACGACATCAACCAACAGAGCCGGCTGCTGATGCGTCGCAATGTGCGCGAGCGTGTGACGGCGCTGGCGCCTCTGCTCACTTACGATTTAGATCCCTATATCGTTGTCGGCGACGATGGCCGGTTGTCGTGGATCATGGATGGGTTTACCACGTCAGACACCTATCCATACTCGACTCACTATCCTCTCAACGACAGTCAGATTAACTACATGCGGAACAGCGTCAAGGTCGTCATCGACGCCTACGATGGGACCACGACGTTCTACGTCTTCGACATGCAGGACCCGATCATTGCGGCGTATCGACGGATGTTCCCGTCTCTATTTAAAGATGCGTCGGACATGCCGGCGGCGCTGCGCAGACACGTGCGTTATCCCGAGTTGTTGCTTAAGGTGCAGGCGTCGGTGTACGGCCTTTATCACATGACGGATCCGGCAGTGTTCTATAACCGTGAGGATTTATGGACGGTCGCATCCGAAGTCGGCATGAGCGAGTCCGGCGAGCAGAAGACGCTGGCGATGGAACCAAACTTCGTGCTGATGAAGCTGCCCGGGGAAACCGCCGTCGAGTTCGTGGAGATTCTACCCTTCACGCCGGCCAACCGAAACAATCTGATTGGCTGGATCGCCGGGCGCAGCGACGGTGCGCAATACGGGACGTCGGTCGTTTATGACTTCCCAAAGACGAAGCTCGTCGACGGACCGCTGCAAATTGAAGCCCGCATCGATCAGAACGCGCAGCTCTCGGGACAATTGACGCTGTGGAATCAACAGGGCTCCCACGTGCGGCGTGGAACTCTGCTGGTGATCCCGTGCGGGCGCGCACTGTTGTATGCGGAGCCGATTTACCTGCAAGCTCAGCGCAGCCCAATGCCAGAGTTGCGTCTGGTGGTGCTCGCGCTGCAGGACCGGCTCGTATACGGACCGACCTTCGAGTCGGCGATGAACGCCCTGTTTGGCGGACAGGCCTCGTCGCTAAGCGCCGCGACGCCGCAGGTCGAAGCGGAGCGAAGCGCAGCGGCGTCCGAAGCTGCGACTAAGCCTGCGGAGGATCTGAACGCGCTCGTCAGGGGAGCGGCCAAGGACCTTGCCGACTACCAGCGGCTAACGGCAGAGGGAAAGCTCGGCGAAGCGGGGCAGAAGCTTGAACAGTTAAAGCGCAAGCTCGATGAGCTGAGCGCCCGTCAAAAATGATTGTTATTCTAGTTCGCTGTGGCTCTGGCCTCAGGCACCTCCGAGGGTGTACGATTCTCCTGCCTTTTTAGAAAGCGACCGACTAGACGGCCTTATTGTAGCTAACCTGTTCGGTGACTTCGGGGATTGACGAGAGCACCCAGCTCTCCGCATCGATGTTCCCGGTGAGCAACGAGGAGGAAACGTGTCGCTCGGTCAGAAATGCCACGTAGCATTCATTCTCGCCAACACAATACCTTCCGGGATCCCTTTGGCACCGCCCCGTTTGTGTCGTGCTACGTCAACAATAATCGACCGTAAGGTTGGCGCACAGGCATGTCACCGCTTAGCGGAGGGAAATTGATGAAATTTTCCGACACGACTGAATTGGTGTTGAAGAGCAAACATCAGGAAAGAGTCCTGTCTGTGACACCCGATCATTCCGTTTATGAGGCTATTGAGAAGATGGCCGAGGAGGGCGTGGGGGCTCTGCTGGTTATCTCCAACGATAGACTTGTCGGCATCTTTTCGGAACGTGACTACGCGCGCAAAGTGGTCCTCAAGGGGCGCTCATCGAAGGACACCCTCGTCCGCCAGATCATGACCAGTCCGGTCATCTCCGTGACCCGGCAACACACCGTCGATGAGTGTATGGCAATCATGACCGAGCACCATTTTCGACATCTTCCAGTGGTGGAGGATGGTGCTGTGGTTGGGGTGATATCAATTGGCGATCTGGTGAAGTGGATTATCTCAGGTCAGGAACAAGTCATTCAGAAGTTGGAAGACTATATTGCCGGAAGATATCCCGGCTAGGAGTTTGCTATGAAGCAGACCTTCACCATCGGTATCGGAGGCGCTGCCGGTCAGGGAGTCGCGACCCCGGGCGACATCTTCGCAAAGATCTTCAGCCGTCGCGGTCTGCACCTGAATGCCTACAATGCCTATCAATCGATCATTCGAGGCGGCCACACCTTTCTCACGATTCGAACCGGCCCGGAGAGAGTTAGCAACATGGGTGACCGCGTTGACTTACTGATTCCCCTCAATCAGGACGCGATGAATCGCCACCTCGGCCTGCTCACCGACGGGGCAGCCTGTATCTATAACGCGGACACGATCACGCCGGGCGTCCCCGCGAAGGGCGCGCTGCTCTGTCCGCTTCCAGTTTCGAAGTTGGCCGACATCTCCCGCAACAAGGTAGCTCAGAACACGCTCGCGGTTGGCGCGGGTCTAAGCATGATGGGCATCGGCTTTCAGTCGCTGGAGGAAGTTCTCACCGAGCAATTCAAGAAGAAGGGCGACGCTGTAGTGTCAGAAAATGTCGGCATCGCGCGCGCTGGCTATGATTACGCGACTGCACACTTTGAACCCTTCCCTTGGCCGCTTCCTATGACCAATAACCGCTACGCGGTGCTCAGTGGCAACATCGCCATGGCTATGGGCGGGGCTGCCGCCGGCGTGAAATTCTACTGCGCTTACCCGATGAGTCCTTCGACCGGTGTTCTGCATTGGATGGCGGCGCACGCACGCAAAGCCGGCATCATGGTCCGGCAAGTGGAGGACGAGATTGGCGTGGTAAATATGGCGATCGGTGCTGCCCACGCGGGTGTTCGCTCGATGTGCGCCACCTCGGGCGGCGGCTTCGCTCTGATGACCGAAGGTCTCGGGCTCTCGGCGATGATGGAAACCCCGGTGGTGGTCATCGACTGCCAACGTGCGGGTCCGTCCACGGGTGTTCCAACCAAGACCGAGCAGGGCGATCTTTGGCAGATTTTAGGCGCTGCCTTCGGAGACTATCCCCGTGTGATCGCCGCCCCGCTCGATATTGGAGATTGTTTCAAGATCATCCCCGAAATTTTCAATATCGCGGATCGGTTTCAGTGTCCTGGCATCGTGCTTTGCGATCTGTTGTTGTCGGAAGGCAGGCTCAGCGTGGATCCGAAGGACCTGGACTTCGCTCCTGTCGTTGATCGTGGCGAACTGATTACTTCCGTCCCATCTACGTCTGGATCGAGTGGTGACGGAGTCTACAAGCGCTACAAGATCACCGAAAGCGGCATCTCCCCGCGCGCCGTTCCGGGTGTTCCCGGTTACGCCCACACCGCAGCCAGCGACGAACACGACGAAGACGGCGTTTTGATCAGCGACGAATTCACGAACCCAACAAAACGGCGCAACATGATGGAAAAGCGGATGCGAAAGGTTACCGGCATCGAGGCCGCCGTTCCCCCGCCGGTGTTGTCGGGCTCACGCGATGCGGACATTACATTGATCGGCTGGGGATCCACCAAGGGAGTAATCGAAGAAGCCTGCGAGATCCTTACCGAGCAAGGCATTCCGGCCAATCACCTTCAGATCCGCTGGCTCGTGCCGCTGCACGGCGACGCGATTCTCAACATCTTGAAAGACACCCGGCACACCATCATCGTGGAGAACAATTACAGCGGACAGTTCGCCCGGTATCTGCGCAGCGAAACCAGTTATGTGCCGAACGGATACATTCGCAAATACGATGGGGAACCATTCATGCCGCATCACATCGTCGAGGCGGTAAAGGAACAACTGGGCGGCAAGTCCAGACTGTCCGTTCCCGCACATGAAATCCTGGTTTGAGGAGAACAGAAGATGGCGACGGTTCTAGTAGATACCAAGCACGTAGCGATGGCCGACTTGAAAGGCAAAGTCGATCCCGATTGGTGCCCTGGATGCGGTGATTTTGGAGTGCTGGCCGCGGTACAGAAGGCGCTGGTCGATCTTCAGATCCCAAACCACAACGTGGTCACCATTAGCGGCATCGGGTGTTCGTCCAACTTTCCCGGCTACATCAATACCTACGGCATGCACACGTTGCACGGCCGTGCCCTGGCGATCGCTACCGGAGTGAAGCTCGCGAATCACGAACTAACTGTTTTAGTGACTGGCGGCGACGGCGATGGCTTCGGAATCGGCGGCAATCACTTTGTCCACAGTATGCGCCGCAACGTCGACCTGCTGTACATCGTGATGGACAACCAGATTTACGGTCTCACCACTGGCCAGACGTCGCCCACAAGCCGTATGGGTATGAAGACGAAAAGCATGCCCTTCGGCAACATCGAGGCTCCGGTTAATCCGATTTCGCTGGCGCTAGCCGCTGGGGCTACTTTCATTGCCCGTGGATTCAGCGGCGAGCAAAAGCAGCTCACGGACCTGATCAAACAAGGCATCCAGCACAAAGGGTTTTCGTTCCTGGACGTGTTCAGCCCGTGCGTCACCTATAACCACGACAACACCTACCAGTGGTTCCGTCCGCGGCTGAAAAAACTCGAGGACGATCCCGCTCACGATCCCACGGACTGGATGGCCGCGATGAGAAAATCTCTGCTATGGGGTGACGAGATCCCAATCGGAAAGTTCTTTGAGCGCACGGACGTGCCCCCGTTGCACGGAGCCGAGCCAGTGTTGAACGCAGGTCCGCTCCTGCATGCGGACACACGGATACCACCCGACGTGGCTCACTCATTCGTCGAGGAGTTGATGTAGCCACGATAGGAACTTCACGAGCCCGAACACGAACGGACCCTCAGTCTCGACGCAACGAAATGAAACGGGAAGGGGGGTGTTGTTCGAGTTTTGCCGAGTCTCGTGCACTCAATCAAGCCTGGATAATCAGCATTGGCCCTGAGAACAGGGAACTGAGATGTACGTTTGTGCGGGCTGATTGAACAGGCGCGTTCCTAATAAGATACCCTCGACAAACTAAGGAACGAAGACAATAAGCCTTGTGTTTTCAGTGGGATGAGATGTCCGCCGAGGACCGCGCCCTTGGCCACACTATTTTTAGCATCCATCGGACTTCGGTGTAATCTGGCAGCCAACATTTTTCGCGATAGCGCCGGCTGGAGGCAAGGTGAAAGTTCTGCTCACAGGGCTGACGGCCTATGCCATTTCCTTCCTGATATTGCTCGTGGTCTTCTATTCGCACGAGCGGACGAAGGTAGGACCCCTCGCACGTCGCGTTCTTGTGATCATGACCCAAATGGCTGCGATTTTCGCGCTAGCCCCTGCCACATTGTACGTGTTGTTAATGGGTCTGTTGAGAAAGCACCGGTGACCACAAGAGAATGGCCTTGGAGTGAGGGGTCGCCAGCACACGCTGTTGGTATGGGTAGCGCTTTCGTCGTCCCACTCGCGTAGGGGCAGACGCCCCGTCTGCCCAGCCGAGCGAAGCTCGGCTTGCTTGCGTTTGGCAGATTGCGCACCGTTCGTGCCAGGCTTCGGGATATACCGCTTCTTCTCCACAGATTCCTCCCCAGGCTGGCAAACGGGGTGTACAATTTTTTGCGTCCGCAAGTCGCAGCTAAGTGTAGTTATCATCCCAACGGACGATACAAGGATGGGGCAGTCCGAGTGCTGAAATGAACTGGGACGCAACCCGCAGTCAGCAACAAAGCTGATGGTTCGGCCCATACGCCTTGGAGTGGCCGGTGCTTCCCCACCCGGGAGGAAACCGAAATGAAAGATCGCATTTTTCTAGCAGTACTTTTGTCTGCGGCACTTGCGCTTCCAGCACTCGCGCAGCAAACCAATTCAAGCTCAAGCCAGCAGCCAGCAGCAACCGATCAGAAGACTACGAGCCCGTCGCAAAGCTCGACCGCTTCCCAGAAAGAGCCGCGGGATTCCCATACTGACTTCTGGGAAGGCGACCAACCCAGTGCGGCGGCGCTCATTTTCCACCCATTTGCCAGCAAAGGCTACGTACGGCGGCACACCGAACCGATTCGTGATCGTCTGAATGAGCTCGAGGAAATGAATTCGTCGAACAGCCGGATGGCGAAAGATGTCGACGATCGTGCTCAACACGGCATTCAGTTGGTGTCGGAGAAGACAAACGAAGGGGACCAGCATGCATCAGAGGCCTCCAACAAGTCACAGTTAGCGCAGCAGACCGCGAGCGCTGTTAACACTCGGCTTCCGAAAGTCGAAACTGTGGTGGACGGCCTCGATCAGTACAAGGCCGGGACGCAGACTGTGATTCAATACCGTCCCGGACAGACCGTGTTGAGCAAGGATGCCAAACAGAGCTTGGATGAGATGGCGACCCAGCTGAAAGATCAGCGTGGTTACGTTGTCGAAGTGCACGGCTACTCCTCCGGCAGTGGTCAAGCCGCCATTGCCTCCTCGAGAAGAATGGCAGACGCCGTCGTACGCTACCTGGTTCTCAATCATGAGATCCCGGCCTACCGCATCTATGCGATGGGCATGGGCAACGCGCCTGCGACTGCGGAAGAGGCAAGCACGGGCAAGCGCAGCAGTCGCAACCGCATCGAAGTCAGCGTGCTGAAGAACAGTGTCGATCAGTTGGCTTCGACGTCGTCCTCGGGCGCAAGTGCGCCTCCGAAATGAATTAACGGACGCCCGACTATCAGCCTTGACCGCCTCTCCTTCAGGAGAGGCTTTTTCTTTGACGGCGGAAGCTAAAGAGGCAGCTGCAAAACATTTTCCACCGACAACACTTTCTGGCAGCCGCGTGCGTTGAGCCGCCTTTCCTGTAGGGCGCGTCCGACGACTGCAGCTCAATCTCAGTCACGCTTGTGCTTCGACGATATATTTGCCCCACGAAACTGGAAGAGACTTACTCTGGCGCAAATGGTGGCGCCGGACATACGAAATCACACATACCGCGAGTAAACACTTGCTCATTCCGGGTATCAAAGTTATAGTTTCCGCACAGATTCCGGATTCGCCCCCCTCATTCCCGAGGAGGTCACGTTGAAAAAGCTTACCGTGCTGTTCCTGATTGTGCATTCCTGCGTCTGCTGGTCGCAGCAGATGTCTCACCGGCTCAATAACCAGGACATCATCGACATGGTGGCGCTGGGCATCTCCGACGATGTCATTATCACCAAGATTCACAGCGCCGCGAAACCGGAGGACCTTGCTTTCGACACCAGCGCCGACGGGCTCAAAGCGCTGAAAGCGAGCAAGGTCTCCGATGCGGTCATCAAGGTGATGATCAACCCCGCCCCATCGGCCTCCATCACGGTCGTACCTGCGGCGGCAGCAGCTGCCGGGGTCACGAATGATCCCAACTTGCCTCCGCCCGAAGTCGGCGTGTACTGGAAAGATGGCTACACCTTCATGCGCGTGGAGAGCGAGATGGTGAGCCAGGCCAAGGTCGGCGGCCGCGCGGGCAGCATGTTTACGTATGGCATGCGGTCGCAGCATTGGGATGCATACGTGAATGGTCCGACCTCGAAGAACCGGGTCAAGGAGCGCCGTCCCCTGTTTTATTTCTATGTGCCCGATGGCTCCAGTTCCTCTGACTTTGTGCTGATCAAACTTGAGAAGAAAGGAAATCGGCGAGAGTTCCAGGTCGGATCCTTTGGGGGCGTGACCGGAGGAAAATCAGGGGTCAAACGCGACAAGGAGATTCCTTTCAAAGCCGAACATGTCGCGGTCCGCACCTATCGCATCACGCTCGACGATGACCTGAAGCCGGGCGAATACGCTTTCTTCATGGGAACCGGCCAGCAGTCAATGATGGGCGAGGGCAGGACGGGAGCCAGGTCGGGCGGTAGCGCTTCGGGACGAATCTATGACTTTACGGTTCCGGACTGAGTCCGCTGGGTTGCGCTCGTCGTTTGTTCCTTCTTTTCTGAGTCGAAGCAATATCCGCACCGACTGTGTCGGTGGATGCGGTTTGCCGCCTTATGATAACGTACCCCCTTCGGCAAATCCTTCTCACTTCCGCGTGAAGACGATTCTATTGACTGGGAGACGACCGGCGTGAATCTGGCAGGCTTCCTGTTGCTATTGTTGACTGCCGTCTGCATGGCTGTGGCGAACGTGCTCATGAAGACCGGGATCGCACAGGCCGGCGGATTCGCCCCGAACATTTCAGCGGCATTGTCGTTGCTTCGACAGCCAGCTTTCGTAGGTGGATTTCTGCTGACAGGCATCGCGGCGCTCATGTGGTTCCGCATTCTCTCCACCCAGAAGCTCTCCACCTGCTATCCATTGTTTGTCAGCCTCACGTACTCGCTGATCACGATCGGCGCGTTCTACTTCCTGCATGAGAAAATTTCCACTCAAAAACTCGTGGGCCTGGTGATCATCATCGCGGGCATCACCACGGTTGCTCGCGGCTAGGCGGGATGACCTTGGCCCCGCAGACCGGTCAAAATCATCCTGGCGATCCGCGAACGTTGCTGCCCGGAATTTCGATTGTCATCCCTGTGTACCGCAGTGAAACAATTTTGCCGGAATTGCTGCGGCGTCTATCCGAGGTGCTTCCAACTCTTGCAGTCAGCTTCGAAGCTGTACTCATCAACGACTCGAGCCCCGACAACAGCTGGGAGGTCATCTGCCGGCTGGCCGAGCAGTATCGATGGATTCATGCCATCAACCTGATGCGCAACTATGGCCAGCACAACGCACTGCTGTGCGGTATTCGGGCGACGCGCTATGCCGTCATCGTCACGATGGATGATGATTTGCAGCATCCGCCTGAAGAAATCCCGAAGCTGCTCGCCGTGCTTGACCAGGGCTATGACGTGGTGTACGGGCGGCCCGCCCAGGAGCAGCATGGCCTCATGCGCGACCTCGCTTCGCTGACCACGAAGCTCGCTCTGCAGAGTCTGATGGGCGCCCAGATTGCCCGCCAGGTGAGCGCTTTCCGAGCCTTCCGGGCCGAGGTTGCGAACGCCTTCAGTCATTACGAAGGAGCATTCGTCTCGATTGATGTGCTCTTGACCTGGGGCACCAATCGTTTTGCGGCTGTGCCCGTCCGCCATGAGCCACGAAGCCAAGGTACGTCCGGCTACACCTTCCGCAAGCTGCTGACGCACGCCCTGAACATGACGACCGGCTTCAGCACCAAACCTCTGCAGATCGCGAGTTTCATTGGCTTCGGCTTTACGCTCTTCGGCTTCGGCGTTCTCTGTTATGTCTTGATACGATACTTTCTGCAGGGCACCCCGGTCCCCGGCTTCCCCTTTCTCGCGTCCATCATTGCCCTGTTTTCCGGAGCGCAGCTGTTTGCGCTCGGAATCATCGGAGAGTACCTGGCCCGCATGCATTTCCGCAGTATGCAGAAGCCGCCATATGTGGTCCGCAGCGATGCCGGCCGGAGCCGTTCGTGACGTCGTACTCGATCCCTTTCAATCGTCCCTGCCTTGCCGGCAAGGAGTACAAGTACATGGCCGAGGCCATTGCCAACGGGCACGCCTCCGGAGATGGACCCTTTACGCGCCGCTGCCACGAAATTCTGGAGCGTGAACTCGGAGTTCCCAAAGTCCTGCTGACCACGTCCTGCACGCATGCCTTGGAAATGGCGGCGATCCTGCTTGATTGCGGGCCCGGAGACGAAGTCATCCTGCCGTCATTTACGTTTGTTTCGACCGCCAACGCGTTTGTCCTGCGTGGCGCGAAGATCGTGTTTTCTGACATCCGTCCCGATACTCTGAACCTGGATGAGGCCCGGCTCGAAGCGCTCATCACCCCGCGCACAAAGGCGATTGTCCCGGTGCACTACGCCGGCGTCGCCTGTGAGATGGATACCATCTGTGCAACAGCAAAACTCAATAACGTCGCGATTGTAGAAGACAATGCGCACGCCCTCTTTGCTCGTTACAAAGGCAAGCACACCGGAACCTTTGGACGCCTGGCGACCCAGAGCTTCCACGAAACGAAGAATGTCACATGTGGCGAGGGTGGGGCGCTGGTTGTGAACGATCGCGATCTGGTGGAGCGAGCCCTGGTCATTCGCGAAAAGGGAACCAACCGCAGCCAGTTCTTTCGTGGGCAAGTGGACAAATATACATGGGTCGACATTGGCTCGAGCTACCTGCCTT
>QIAH01000229.1 GCA_003225465.1 Acidobacteriota bacterium
AACGGTTTGTGGAATGGAAATTCCCCGCCGATCTCTACTGACCAAGGCCTTTCATCAAATCGTTCGCGATCTTCACTCCTGCGTTGGCACCCTTTTCATTTCCTGCAGCAAACATCAGGACAAAGAGTAGCCCCTTGGAGTTGTAGAGAAATCCCGGTTTCGCTACCGCTGCGAACTTCCCCTTCAGGCGTTTCATGAAGAACTCCGTGATTCGCTCCTGATCGGCCGTTTTGTACGTGCGTTCCACACGCTTCTCCGGGTCAATAAGCGACTGCCAAGAACTCGTGGAATAAAAGTCTTTCTTCCATTCATCAGTCCCAAAAATACGCGTCAGTCGATCCGCCCAAGCCTTGGGCGGTAGGGCGTCGCTCACTAGATGGGATGAGAAGGTCGATCCCCGATCACGGATGGCGTTAAGCTACCAGTGATTAACGCACTCTCGACGGTGCAATCACAATGGATAAGGAGATCGACCCTTGAAGAAGAATAGCAAGTCTCCCACAAAGAAGGAACAAACCTCGAAGCGGACGAGGTCGCAGCGGCCGGTGCAGCGAGAAACGAAGGAGGTGCTGGCGGAGCTGGTGGAAAAACTGAGGGGGAAGCTGGAGCTGAAGGCGACACCGGCGAGTCTAGGAGAAGCGGGTCAAGGACCTGAGCTGAGACCCAATCTCGACCGACTGACCGTGGGAGTGGATCTGGGGGACCAATGGAGCCACTACTGCATTTTGGGATTGGTAGGAGAGACACTGAGCGAGGGACAGTTGCGGACGACGCAGGCGGACGTAGCAGAGTTTTTCCAAGCCATAACGCCGGCGCGGGTGGTGATCGAAGTGGGGACACATTCGGCCTGGGTGCAGGAAATCATCGCCGGCTGTGGACACGATGTGCTGGTGGCGAACCCGCGGCTGATGGAGGGATCGAAACGGCGCAAGCGCAAGAATGATCGGATCGACGCCAACAAACTCGCCCGGCTGGGGCGAGTGGATCCCCAGTCGCTGCACCCGATGCAGCACCGCAGTCGGGAAGTGCGTCAGGACCTGGTGCTGCTGCGCGCCCGGGATGCGTTGGTGGCGGCCCGGACGGAGCTGATCAACACCACGCGAGGGTTGGTCAAGAGCCTGGGCACGCGGCTACCGAAGTGTTCGAGCCGGAGCTTCGCGCACAAGGTGGGGGAAGCGATTCCGGAAGAGGTACGGGACGCATTGCTGCCGTTGGTGCAATTAGCCGAGGGGCTGAGTGCTTGCATTCAAGGTTACGACCGGAGGATTGAAGAACTGGCTGGCGAGAAGTACGGGCACACAAAGTTATTGCTCCAGGTGAAGGGGGTGGGCCCGCTCACTGCACTGGCTTACGTGTTGACCTTGGAGAAACCCGAACGATTCGCCAAGAGTCGCGATGTGGGGCCCTATTTGGGATTAGTGCCGAAGCAAGAGGACTCCGGAGAGATCCAGCCGCAATTGGGAATCAGCAAAGCTGGGGACACCATGCTACGCAAGCTGTTGGTGGGGAGCGCACAGTATATCTTGGGACCGTTCGGGCCCGACACCGACTTACGACGTTACGGACTGCGGTTGTGCGAGCGCGGGGGAAAAAACGCGAAGAAAAGAGCGGCGGTAGCGGTAGCGCGGAAGCTGGCGGTCTTGCTGCATCGGCTATGGGTGAGTGGCGAGGTTTATGAGCCGCTCGGCTACAGAGTATCAGGAACGATTGTTCAACCGGCTGCTGCCTAGCGCCGCGAAAAGCCCCAAGCGACACGATAATTCTGAGCGACGACTGCGGAAGGCAGGGCATGAGTTGAGCACGCGGAAAACTAGCGATCTGGAGAAAGTTTGGCAGGCAACGACATCCACCGCCTTGTTCGGGAGACTGCGTCGGATGCGCTGGTCCATGAGACCGCTCATTAGATGGCAGCCCCTAACAACCCAGGTCCGTCACCGTAGTGACGGACCTGGGCTTTAAATCGGACCCCAACATGCACCGGGGCCGGAAGTGGCCCCTTTAGAGTGCGGATAGAAGCAGGGCAATTGTGGGTGGGCGCCAGCCAGGATTTCTGAAAAGATGGGGAAGAGACGCGAAGCAATTTATGTTCTGTCGACCACAATCGGGGAATACATTGGAGAGTAAAGGCGGAGTGGAAATGGGGAAGATGATGGGGCTGGGTTGGGTACCCCAAAGCGAAACCCTTCCACTAAGGAACGAAGCTCCACTGAACTGCGTTGCGCTTCGTTCCTCGCTCGATTATGAAGTGGCGTGGAGAGCTGTCAAGGGTCAAGATGAACAGATGAACGCCAAAAAACGGCGCCCTTGACAGCTCTCCACGCCACCTGGGATCTTGCAGCGACGTCGGAAAAAAATATGGAGGGCCGCCACGTCGGCCTTGACTTTTATGACCTTCTCATAGAAGTGCATCCGGTTATTATCTCGGATGACTGGCTGCGAAGCGGACTGCAGGATAAGGATGGAGCACGATCGTTGGAGGCAGCCACCGTTGGCCGAATCTGAATGAAAGGTGCAACGTTCTCTATTCTGATGTTCACGCCCCAGATTCCCTCTGTGCAGCCGCATTCTCCTTGGGGCAAGCACCCGCCCTCGAACTTTCGCCTAGCTTGCCTGGCAACATTTTGCGAATCTTGCGCCCCAGTTCCCCAGGCGTGAAGGGCTTCCGAATCAGCGATACATCTTGATTCAGCATGTCCGCCCGGATGAACGTGCCACTGTGCCCGGTCATGTAGAGCACCTTCGTTTCTGGATGCAGCGAACGAATTTCGTTGGCCAGGGCCGTGCCGTCCATGCCGGGCATCACGACGTCAGTTAGCAGGAGATCAATCGTGTCTTTTCTTCCCCTGCCAATCTGTAAGGCTTCCTCAACATTGCAGGCTGTTAAAACAGTACAGCCATACCCGCTCAAGACTTCGCAAATCAAATCACGAAGCGGCTTCGCATCTTCCGCCACGAGAATGGTTTCTTCCGAAAAATTTGGACTTCCCGTGTATTTGGCGGACGTACGAGTTAAGACCGCATGCTTGACGGCAGGCAGATAGACCTTGAATGACGAGCCGCGCCCCACCATGCTTTTTACTTCGATTCTTCCGTTATTCTGCTTCACGATTCCGTAAACTGTCGCCAGGCCCAGGCCGGTACCCTTGCCCACTGCCTTCGTCGTGAAAAATGGCTCAAAGATGTGTGTCTGCGTCTCTTCGTCCATACCGGTTCCTGTGTCGGTCACCTCCAGCAGGACGAAACGGCCGGGCAATGTGCTAGCTCCTGCCTGACCAAAGTCATTTTCCATCCGCACATTGCGCGTTTGGATTGTCAGCTTTCCGCCCTTCGGCAATGCATCCCGTGCGTTGACCACTAGATTCAAAATCACTTGCTCGATCTGCCCGGGATCTGCGCTTACGAGATCGAGATTGGGCTCCAGGATCACATCGAGTCCGATGTTCTCCTTGATCAAGCGCCGCAGCATTTTTCCCGTATTACTAACGATCTGGTTAATGTCCAGCGCCACCGGTTGGATGATCTGCTGGCGGCTGAACATCAAGAGCTGGCGCGTGAGAGGGCGGCGGCGCTGTTCGCGGCTTGCTTGATCTGCTCGAGTTTCGTCCGGTTGTGATCGGATGGATCAAGATTGTCCAACAACAGATCGCTGTAGCCAGAAATCACTGCGAGCAGGTTGTTGAAATCGTGAGCCACTCCCCCGGCGAGTCGGCCGATCGCTTCCATCTTCTGAGACTGCAGTTTTTCGGACTCTGTGGGGATGACTTGGACGTCCGTCTTCTCGGTCTGGAAGTGGTCGAACACGAACGCCAATGTCCACACCATGGCCACGAACAACACAAGTTGGTTTGACCGGACCTCAGCCAGGATCAAGTACTTGGACAGCCCCAAAAAAGCAGAGCGGATAGCACCATCCGATAGCACGCACCACGTGTTTTTCGCCAATTATTGAGCGCACGCGGACGAGAGTGCTGCTTGCTCTGTTTGTATGTTCAACCATCCCACCCAGTCCTTTAGCGCCTCAAGCGGCTTCAAGCCCGCGGGGACACTCGAGCGACATTGTCCTAGTATTCAGGGGCGACGCAAAGGGTACGGAGGATTTGCAAAGAAGAGTACCGGCGTAACTCTTGGATCGGGAGCGGGTCGCTGATGGTGAACAGTGTGCGGTAGGGACTCACGGCGGGTGCGCCGCGACTTGTTGTTCCCACGCGTAATTGTTGAATTCACGCAATTACGCTTCACAAGCTGTAGTCGGTGGAATCGCTTGGGGCTTGCATCATTTCACCTTGGCCAGACAGCTCGAGAGCTCGGATTGGATCTGTTCAGTGCGACGCTGATTCTCGGCTCGATCCTTGTTGACCTTGGTGAGCTTGAGCTTCACGCCGTTGATGATGCGGTCCCGACGTTGGATCACGGTTTCGTCGTCTGTTCCTCCGAGCTGATCGATCACGTTTTGGTCTTGTTGAATCTCCTGGACCTCGGTGTTGATAGTCGCCACCGAGGGTTCGAGGTAGTTGAGCTTCTCGAGATTGGCGCGGTGGCACGCGGCTCGCTGAGCTCAGGCGACATAAAACTCGCGCACCCCGTAAACGAGCACGACGACCAGGGCTAAGGGCCCTAGAAGCGATAGCTCTACTACTGTCGGGTGCTTCTTCACAGATGAGCCTCCTGTACGCTCGACTGTGCGTCGAGCAGATTCCATAGATCCTGGGAGTAGATCGTCTCCAGCGGCCACTGTATCCCTTGGTTGCTGGAATGGCGATATTTCGCCAGCCTTGTGCGCGGAAGGCTCTTCGGGCAGGTCCTTCCATAACGTTCTACTGTTCGGAAGCTAAGGCGGGTTGTTCTCGGCTTGCTGAACGAAACCCAGCGAATCGTGCTGAATCTCGTCTGGATTGAATACATTGACAGCAGGGGTCTGGGAACACTGGTCGCATCGTTTATCTCTGCGCGTAACCGTGGAGCTGAAATCAAATTTTCTGCCTTATCGCCCAGAGCTCGACGAGTGTTGACGAGCACAAAGGTGGATCGGCTATTTGAGGTTTACGACTTTATCGAGGAGGCGATCAAGTCCTTCCATCCTCACCCCGAAGCTGCCGCTGGGTGACATTTCAAGTCGCGATTTCACTCAAAACTCGTTGTGAGTGCTATGGCGATATGTCAACAGCCTCGTCCGTTTTTTGCAAAACTAGTAGCCGGGGCGGAGACACTGGCATTCTCTGGCTGCCAGTGATCTAGAAAAGCGGGTTATAGCGCTAGAAAGCTGCGTCCAAACGGAAGACGTCACCGATTTGAAGGGTGGCGCGGTTGTACATCACGAGGTTGCCACCGATAACTACGTGTACGTAGTTTGGAGGCGGAGGCGGAAGCATCGCTTCCAACTCGCGCGGGCACGGCTGCATTTTCTTCTGCAGGCCCGGAGGCAAAGTTCCACTCACGACCAATTGACGCTCTAGTCCGGGAGGAAGATGATCGCGTTTGGCCAGACCCGGAGGCAGATGATCGTAGTGACCGCGGTACCAGTCGCGGATATCTCGGTCATGGTCGGCATAGCGGTCGTGACCGTGACCGTGTCCATGCCCGTGGCCGTGACCATGATCGTCATAGGCGCGGTCATCGTCGTCACGATCGTGCTTGCCGTGGCCGTGGCCATTGCCTTGGGCCGCGGCGATGGTGCTAGCGAGCGCCAGCGTCAACAAAGCACATGCGCCAGCGCGGAATAAGCGTATGAAGGACATCGAATCCCT
>QIAH01000230.1 GCA_003225465.1 Acidobacteriota bacterium
CAACACCGCCGGATTTCACTTTGCGTTCATTGAGCAGGGTGGTGCGAGCCTCTATCCGACGCTGGCTTTCAAGGCAACCGACCCAACCGTCCTGCGGATCCTGGTTAGCATTGGTGGAGTCGAGATTGATCACTTCGGGCTGTGGCACGATAAGGGCGGTAACGCAGTATCGCAACCGCTGGCCGGTGTGGTCGATCCCGTGACCGGCCTAACGTTTCCGGATCTGAACAATCCTGCGACCGAGCTCACCCAAACCAACAAGATCCTGCCTGAGCCATGCAACTTCATCAGCAAGAGCCTGCCGCGGTGTTCGGTAATACGACCGACCTCCACGCAGAATGGAGGAGCGGTGGCAACGGTGAAAGCTTTCACTGACGACGGGCTCTTCATCGGTCAATCGGCCGCATTTCTTCAGTTATCGATGCAGCTGGCGATCACAGCGGACTCGGTTCAACGCGGGTTTTAATTGTTGATTGCTCTCCCCTGCTCCACTGGCAGGCGCTGTAACCAGTTAACGGTTACAGCGCCTGCATTGTTACCACTCGCCGCTTTGAGTGCTTGCACTCATCGCCCAACCTAAGGAGCTTTTATGTTTGAAGGACTGTTTCAACCGATGCACCTGCTGGTTATCTTCGGAATTGCTTTGCTTGTGTTCGGACCGAAGAAGCTTCCCGAACTCGGCAAGGGAATCGGAGAAGGCATCCGCGGCTTCAAGTCAGCGATGAAAGAGCAAGAGACCTCGGACAGCACAACCACAAACACGTTGCCCACGAGCAAGGCTTAAACAGGAGGTGATGTGTGGGTTTTGGCGCAGAAATCCTGTTCATCCTCTTGCTCGGACTCTTGGTCCTGGGACCGAAGCGGCTGCACATAGTGCTCGCTGACGTGGCGCGAGCGAAAGCGCGGTTCGAAGAAGCGAGCCGCGGCTTCAAGTCGCAACTTACAGCAGAACTTGAGGCCGACTCTCATGGCCCTGGGACCCACGAACAGTCTCGTTTTCTTGCAGCGGAAAACGTTAGGGAAGTTGAACCCTCCGGTTCGCTCGGAGCGACCGCCAGATACTAGAAGCGGTCGCCAGTCAACAATGATCCCGGCAGTGTCCCGAGCAACAACGCCCGGTGGTCTCGATACTCTACTTGAGAGGAGATACGCGGTTGAGTTACATGCCGCGTTCGCTGGCTGCGGTCCCAAGGATGCACATCTTGCCGCGAGTCTTGGTGATCGCGGAGGATCGATCGCCCAACGATCTCTGCAACGACCTCTCGAGTCGGACGGATACGATGTCACGGTGCGGCGAATGAGGCCGCAGGCCTTGAGTTGCTTCGCGACGCTTCCCCGTTGCAGTCGTCCTGGAGCTTCATCGAAGGTCTAGTTGTGCGGGACGGGATGTCTTCGGAAGATCAGGCAAGGCGTCCCCGAGATCCCAATCATTGTATTGGGCACCTTGTTGAAGTCGGACACAACTGTGCTCCTAGAACTGGGTGCTGACGATTACGTTTCGAGGCCGTTCCCCGGCAGAGAGGTGTTAGCTCGCTTCCGCGGTGCGTCGATCCTCGCGTAGGACAGCGAGGGACGCCTTCGTTTTCGATGACGGGAATGTAGACTTCCGCAACATGCAGCTGAGACGAGAAGGCAGCAGCTTGGTTCCCCTCACGCCCCAGGAATTTAAGATATTGAACTCTATGGAGCAGGACGCAGAGCGCGATATTTCGCGGAATGAGCTTCTCAACGAGGTATGGAGTTGTCACAAGTCTGACTCCCGTCGAAGTGTCGATAACTACATCCTAAGACTTCGGCAGAAGCTGTAGGTAGACCACGCGCACCCGGTCCATTTTCGAATTGTTCACAGCTGTGTGTACATGTTCGTACCCTGAAGCGGGTGGTTGTCGTGTCAGCGAACTGGCTGGGCCAACGACGAAGGGTATCTTTAGGCCTTGTCGTTTATGCTCGTCTTCCCTCCGCTATTATTAATTTCGAGATCAGTGGAAGCAACTCTAGGCTCTGCTTCGCATCGTTTCAGAATCTTCATCTGCACCTGCAGCAGTTGCCAGCTAAATCCGCCAGTTTTGTCCTGAGGTGAACGAGCGGAAATCTGAAATCCGTTCGGTTTGCATGACCCCAGTCGTCATTTGATTGTCACGCTCTTGTCGTTCGATTCTTACCACGCACAAAAGGAATAAAGGGTTGCCCCACGGGTTATCCATGGTGTAGGTCAATTCTTGGTCGTATAAAAAAAGGAAACCAAACGACGATGAAACATTCAGCAAAGTACCTTTCTGGCATTGTTCTCGGATTGATTCTCGTTTTGTCAGCCGTACCTAGTCATGCGGACGATACGAAGAAGATCAAAGTGACAATTCCGTTCGACTTCGTGGTCGGGAGCAAGCAACTCAAGGCCGGCAACTACGTCGTTCAGTCGTGGGGAAACTCCGGAGACGGGGCCTTATTGTTCAGGTCTAAAGACGGAGGCGCTCAGCAAATCGTGTTCGTGGTGCCCGTCGAAAACAACACTGGATACCACGAGCGTCTAGTTTTTCATCGCTACGGAGACGAGCAGTTCGTCGCTCAGGTGTGGTTCATGGGCGACGAGGAAGGCTATGAACTGATTCCCGGAAGTCGTGAGAGGGAGTCAGCCGCGAACCATGCAGCTGCCGATCAACTGGCAGCGGGGCAGTAGCACTACACGGTTGGACAAGACAGGATGGGCGCATGTGAGTCGACCTTGGGGGAAGTGCCCACTCCTTCTTGTCGGACCGGTCCTCAGACCTCGTACGCTCGCAATCACGACTCCTGTGAGATCGAGGACGGGGGTGAACTACAACCACGGGAAATGAATCTTCGAGAAATGTGTTCGGATTGCTCGTGAAAGACAGGCGTGCGCCGATAAGTAGATCCAAGGCGACTCTGTGAAGAGAACGTGAAGAGTTCATCGATGAGCAATCCTCGAATTGTTGCAATTGGTACGGCAAATCCACCGCTCCGGCTGACGCAGGAACAAAGCTTTCATGCCGCGGGGTACCAAACCGAACGCGTTCGAAAGATGTTCCTTAATAGCGACATCGACTTTCGGCACTTCTGTCTGGAAGGAGACTTCAGTCGTGGGGAGAGCTCGGATCAACTGAACCAACGCTATCTGCGTGGTGCCATGAAGACGGGTTGCCGCGCAATCACGAATTGTCTGGAATTGGGTGGACTGACGGCGCGCGACGTCGATTTCCTCGTGGTGTGTACGTGCACCGGCTATGTGTGTCCTGACCTTGGCAGTCGTTTCATTGCGCACATGGGTTTCAGAGACAACGTGCAAAGAGGCGCGATGCTTGGCCTCGGGTGCGCGGGAGCTCTTCCGACGCTGCAACGTGCAACCGATTTTGTTCGTGCCAATCCGACTCGGGTGGCATTGATGGTCGCTGTTGAGATCTGCTCGGCCTGTTACTACGTCGATAACACCCTCGAGACCGTGGTGGGGAATGCAATTTGTGCGGACGGTGCCGCGGCCTTTCTGCTAGCCCGAGATTCCTCACCTGATCGCCGGTACCCCGAAACAGTGGACTTCGAAACGTTTCTTGACCCTGGCCAGATCGAAGAGGTCGGACTACGACATCAGGACGGCAAACTGCGCATCATACTCGGAGCTTCGATTCATAAAATTGCCGGCCCCATGATTGAAAAGGCGCTCGAGCGCCTGCTGCATCGGCATGGGCTGTCGCGGTCTGATATCCGGTTCTGGGTATTGCATCCAGGCGGACGGAAGGTGATCGACGATCTACAGCAGTATCTGGATCTCACAGAAGCGCAGATGCGATTCTCACGGCACGTCTTGCGGAATTACGGAAATATGTCATCTCCCACTGTGATGTTCGTGTTGGATGAAGTGGTCCGTAAAGGTGATCCTCAACCAGGTGACATGGGGATCATGGTTGGGCTCGGGCCAGGCATGGCGGCAGAACTGGCATTAGTGAGATGGTAGCCCGTTTGCTACTGTGGTGGCGGGTGCTCCGATCTCTGGTGCGAGCCAGAGGGATCGTCTCGTGGGATGAAGCAAGGCCACTTCTGAATCTTTGCCTATCCAGGCTCTGGCTACGCGATCGGTCCGGAGTTGGCGGGACGCAAGAAGCAGGAAGCCGCAACGGTAATTTGCCGCCTGCGCTCTTTCAGATGGCAACTGGTTATTGGCTGTCGCAGGCAGTGTACGTTGCCGCGAAACTGGGACTGGCGGATTTGTTGAGGGATGGTCCAAGGTCCTGCCAGGAACTCGCCGCTGTAACGGGCACTGATCCCCGTTGTCTCTTCCGACTCATGAGGGCACTTTCAGCGGCACGCATTTTCGTGCACACGCAAGGCGATCATTTTGCGCTAGCGACCGCGGGCAAGAGTCTCCAAAGAGATGCTCCTGGATCGCAGAGAGCCATCATAATGACGCTCGGTGAAGTCCATTACCAGGCTTGGGGAAACCTTCTTCATAGCGTTCGAACTGGGTCCACGGGTTTTGCAAGCACATTTGGAACCTCTTTGTTTGCGTACCTGCAGAGCAGCCCAGAGGCCGCCGATACATTTAACAGAGGAATGAGCGATGTCGCATCCATGTTGGCTTACGCGGTTCTTCTGGCCTACGACTTTTCACGGATATCATTCCTCGTAGACGTCGGGGGCGGCCAGGGACAATTTCTCCGCACCATCCTTCAGCTGCATCCAGAGATGAGGGGTACGATCTTCGACCTACCTTCCACCATTGAGCAGGCAAGGCAGTACTTCAGCGGGGATCCATGTAGCAGCAGAATCGCCGCTATCGGCGGAGACTTCTTCCATTCCGTTCCGGAGGGGGCGGATGCCTACGTTCTCTGTGGCGTGATTCACGATTGGGACGACGATCCCGCTGTCCAAATTCTTAGGAATTGCCGTCTCGCTATGAACCGGAAAGGAAAGCTATTACTTGTGGAAGTGGTCGTGCCCGACGATGACGCCCACTGTTTCAGCAAGCTTCTTGACCTGAACATGATGGTAATGACGGGAGGACGCGAACGTACCAGAGCTGAATTTACCGCCTTGCTCAACACGGCAGGATACCGCCTTAGCAGGATCATTCCGACGCTGGCTCCTCAGAGCGTGCTGGAAGCCATTCCAAGTTGACCTAGAAGACGGCATTGCAGATCGGTAGACCCCACTATTCGATCAAGGAGGAATAAAGGGACCTTGGCCAAGTTTACATTCTCAGTACGACAAAGTGACGACTTGGGAGACGCGTATGGCTTCAACGGAGATAGCTGTTAGCGAAGGAATGCAGATCCGGCTTGTTCGCGGCGGGGACGAAGGGGCCTTTTGTGAACTGATTCGGCCGTACCAGCGCAAGCTCTATCTCAAGACCTTGTCTATTGTGCGTAACGACGCGGATGCGGAGGAAGTTGTTCAAAATGCCTTCCTCAAAGCGTTCAACAAAATTTCTCAGTTCCGCCAGGAAGCATCTTTTTACACTTGGCTCTTCAGAGTAACGGTCAACGAGGCCCGGATGTGGTTACGGAGTAGCCGAAGGCATATTCACGAATCGCTTGACAACAGTAGGGGAGATGGAGAAGGCCAGCTCGTAAGTGAGATTGCAGACTCGCGAGAAGGCCCATTCGAGGCGTTGGAACGAAAGCAAGTTCGACTAGCGATTCTCAGGGCCCTCAGACGTTTGTCTGCTGGTCATCGCGAAGTTGTCGTTCTCCGCGATCTGCGTCTTTGCAGCATCTCGGAGACGGCAAGAATTCTTGCCATCTCAGAAATTAACGTGAGATCTCGTCTACGGCGGGGTCGTGCACAGCTTCGACGGGTACTCGCGGACGTCCGAACCAGCCAAGCTTCCGGACACAAGCCCCGGCCAGCCACACCGGAATGCAATTCGAGTTGCCTAAGCCGACCAACGTGCATTTGGTGAAGATGACTCCCCAGAATCTGACGGAATGCGTCTGGTGAAGCTCCCCTCGTCAGGGATGGCGGTCCGTGGTCACGACATGCGATGTATCCATGAATAACACCGACACGGACGGAGATGTGAAAACGTAGTCGATACGGAATACTTTGCTTTCATCGAGTTCTGGAAGGCATGCGTGCCACCGAGGGCCCACTTTGAGGAGCGCGCTCGCACCCGAAGGCCGGGAGAGGCATCTCTCTTTCCGCCAGGCTGGACCCAAATCCGAACCATCCGCCGACCTCCAATCCCCCGTGGCGATTGTCTGAAGATAACTACCTCCGTCCTGAGCGCCATTTGAAAGAGTAACCCGCGACAGGGAATAAGAATGACTTGCGCCAGTTATCAACTCGTGAAGGTCAAAATCCGACACATCGCTAGCTCAGAATGATTCAGGTGACTTGTGAAACTTTCACTTGGTGCGGTAATGCTCTTCGGATTGACCGCTGTCTTGTTTCAAGACTCGACGGCGCAGGAACGAACGACGACAAGTCCGACGTTTCAAGTAGTCCCAACTCCAAACGAGAACTTGAACAGCGAACTGTTTGCGGCGTCGGCGTCTTCTCCCAACGATATTTGGGCAGTGGGGCAGTCGACGATCCACTTTGATGGCAAGACGTGGGCGGCGTTTCCCGCTCCGATGATCAAAGGCGACAACAAGAGCTTTCTGCAGGGGGTGGTCGCTATTTCTCCGACATTGGCCTGGGCGGCGGGAAACGTCACCGACGGGGCACATCGGGGGCAGGTGATCGAACAGTGGAACGGGACCAAGTGGCGCCTATTCCCGGGCCCCAAGTTCGCGAGGAAAGACCAGGCGAACGTTTTCGCCATGACCTCTAGTTCTGTGAACGACGTTTGGGCGATCGGCAGCCTTGTGAACCTCGGCACCGGGCTGGTCTCGCCGCTTTTCGAACACTGGAACGGCACGACATGGACGGCGACAACCGTGGAATCAACCAATGAGTTTCTGTTTGGCGCGTCCGCCGACGCCACGAATGATGCCTGGGCGGTGGGATTCAGTGGTTCAGACAAGATCGAAACCTCAGCGATGCACTGGGACGGAGCGAACTGGAAACGTGTGGGAACTCCCAACGTAGGCGAGGGCACAAACAAGTTGAACGCCGTGCTGGCACTGGCGCCGAACGATGTGTGGGCCGTGGGCTTTCCCACGCCGGTTGCGCCTCCCAAACAGGCTGCCACGCTGACGTTGATCCAGCACTTTGACGGCACGAAATGGGCGGTGGTGCCGAGCCCGAATATCGGACCGAATAGCGCGAATCAGTCGAACCGTTTGCTCGGACTGACGGCGAATTCGGCAAATGACATCTGGGCGTTTGGCTCCTACTTTTCTGCCGACGGATCGGGGCACCAGATGACACTGCTATTGCATTGGGACGGAACCAGTTGGAAAGTCGCATCCAGTCCCAGCCCAACCAAGGGCGGATTTCCTTGTGATCTGTTGTGGGCTGGAGTTGTCCCATCATCGGGAAACTTATGGATTCTCGGGTCCGTGCACGACGGGACCTTGGCTATTCATATGACCGCCGGGGCAGATGCTCGTTTAGTTTCTCGTTTCTAGTTTCGGTCCGACGGGTGCTACAAGATCGACGGATCCGCTCATACCCCGGTGGGGCCCCAACCCGGGGAGACGTAAACCGAGAGCAGATCTCATGTAAAAGAAAATCCAGAGACGGACAGCTTGGATTTAACCAGGCCGTTCTGGTGCGTGATCGCATGGCCAGATCGAAGGGAAGTAGCCAGGAGATACCAATGGACGGTGGCATTATTCGCAAGAGAAACGGAGATGAAGGCGATTTAGTATTCCCCGGAACAAAAGGCCGCATCGCCAGCGCGGGCAACTTAGACCATAGAAGCGTGCCCACACGGCACATTTCCACACGCACCACCATGGTCGCCTGCCTTTCGTAGTGCTGAGATCTGATTACCACGTAATCTTTCGCCGTACCAGCGCATCTAACGGGCATCCCCTTCAGCACGCATTGGGACTAACGCCCGTGTTCGCTTCCCAAACCACCGGTTTCAAGAACTCTGGAGCCTGTCTTGTAGTGAATCTGCTCTGCGCTGACGACACGGGAGAGATCTCCTCCTGCTTACTCGCTTCCAACAAGGCAATCCCAACGATGAATAACAGTTGTATAGGTTGAAGCAGTCCTTCGAGCATCGGTACTTCGTTACTGAAGCGCCAAACTCGCAAGCTACGGAGATCATTTGGTTCACCCTCTCACGATTATTTTTTGTCGGATCACAGGTTAACCGGGAATATTTGTCTAACATTCCCAGGGCTGAGGGACCAAATGCCATTGATGGCCAGCGGCTTTCCGCTTGCGGCTGCAGAGATCTACTTCACCGCCGGACCGAATCATGGCTCCGGAGGGTTGTTTGGTTATTTGACGGCGGTCTCTGCCGATTTAACCGAAGGAAATGCACAGTAAGAAACATCGCTCGTTCTTTTGCTTACGTTGGAAGGCACCGTTTAGATCGATGCCTTTCAAGTGGCCAAGCCAACGCGAGTCGGGGAATTGAAATGTGTAATTCGAGGAAGCTTATGCGAGCAGTACGAGGAATCTCTCAGTCCCTCTGCATCGTTTTCTTGCTGTTTACGTGCGGCGCGCTGTCAGCGCAGAACCAAGCGCAGCACGTTCGGAATATTGTCCTCGTTCACGGCGCCTGGGCAGACGGTTCTGGCTGGAAAGGCGTCTACGACATTCTTGTCAAGAATGGCTACAAGGTCAGCATCGTCCAAGAGCCAGAGACGTCCTTCCAGGACGATGTAACTGCCGTGAAACGTATCCTCGCAGTGCAAGACGGACCGAGCATCCTTGTCGGGCACAGCTA
>QIAH01000231.1 GCA_003225465.1 Acidobacteriota bacterium
CACGTAATCTCTATCCCGCTGCACGTCCGCCGGATCCTTCACATACGCCGACGCCACCCCCGTCCCCACCCAGCCGGTCTGCTGCGCGTAATCGAGATCGACGGCAACCATGTCGCCCACCGCGAATGCGTCCACCGCGCCTGCCCCCAGAACAATTTCATTCGTCGTCGATCCATCCAGCACACCGACCGCCCCCACCGGAATCCCTCCCGATGGTCGCGCGCTCGCATCCGGGTCCAATGCCAGCACGTTCATGTGCTCGGAGCCACCTGCCAGTGCCATCTGCAACTTTCCCCATTCCCGAAACTCAAACTCCACCTTCGCGTCGAGTGCCCGCCGAAACTGCCCGGCCGGCGTCCCAGTCGTGCCCGCAATCATCGCTTGCACTTCCGTTCCGCTAGTCCGCTGAAATTTCTCTATCTCTCCCAAATCAATCCACGGCGATGGAGGCGCATCCAGGAGAAACGCTCCATGTTTGCCCGGATCGAAGATCGCAGGACGATTCGCAGTGCGATCGAACGGAGCAAAGTACGCTCGCACCCGCCGCGATACCGCCACCATCGCCGGCCGCACAACCACGTTGCTCATATCGTCTCGACCTCCGGGAAGAAGAAGACCGTCACCTTCGCCTGATGCTCGACCACCGCAGGATCGTGGTCCGATCGTCTGAACGTGGTCTTCGTCGCATCCACCGCGGGCAACGTCCAGAAGACGCCGCTCCCAAGATTAGCGTTCGGCGACTGGCTGAAGTCATACTTTCCCGTAACTGTCGGCTGGCAGATCATGAACAGCTCGCGATCCAGTTCTCCCAGAATCCGCCCACGATCCACTCCACTCGCCACCGTGCCGCGACTGCAATACGAAATCGTGCAGTCCATCGCGCACAGCGGTCTTTGCGCCGATACCGCCTCTGCCACCCTCATTGGGCCCCACTCGAGGTAGTAGCACTCCGTCAGGAGTTCCGCCGGAGTGGGCATCTCGTTTTCAAGCACAACGATCGCCGGTCTCTGCGCGCCACTTAACATCACGATGCGTGCCGGATTCAGCCCCGCCAGTCGCTCCCGCAACGCCATCGAAAAACTATCCTTCGCAAATTGCATAGGTTCGCTCAGTTCTGTTATGTAGCGCCGCCGTCCCGGCGGCTGTCCGGCGGGCATCCTGCCCGCCTTCCCGCCGGCAAGATGCCATCGACTCCCGTCGACTACTCCACCCCTATCACCCGATACAAATACGCCACCCCGCCGAAGTACTCGCTCGTGAATCCTTCAATGTGAAACAGCTCACCCTCGTAAGCGATCCCCAGCGTGGCATCGATCAATTGTTCCGCCCCCGCGAAGTCATGCGCCGAAAGAGCTGTCGCGATCCCCGAAGCCGGCACCAGGAATTCCACCCGCCTTCGCGGCCCGCTGTTCTCCGTCGGAAGATAACGAACGATCACCGGAGAGATTCTCACTTCCTCTACTCCCGGATCCGCCAGCCCCAACTGCCCCGCCGGATCGCCCGGCATTGCGCTTAACGGCAGCAGCATGCTGATCTCTTCCCCACCCAGCGCGCGCAGCATCGCATCCGCCGCTCGCAATACCGCGACCCCACAAACTCCTGCTCCGACCCCTGCTGGTTGCATTTCATCCCACCTTCTGCGCCACATAAGGCGCGAGCAGTTCCCGAACCGTGTCGTCCAGCAAGCTGTCGGAGAAGTAATCGATGTACATGCGGTCCAGCCGGCCCCTGCGCACATTCAGCGCCGGCGTCGACTGCGCATTGCGCACAATCTGCGCGCACGCCACCTTCACCGGATTAGGCAGCGCCGCCAGTCCCGCCGTATACACCACTTCAATCTCGCTGAACGCCAATCCCAGCGCATTCACCGGCAAGCTCAACTCGCCCGCATCTACCGAGACATCCAGATCCGGCACGCTCAGATCGTTCCACAAGCCGGGAAGTCCGAACGCCCATGCGATCGAAGCGCTCATTTCCTCGTAAGGCCATTCCCCGCGTCGCGGAATCGAATATCGCCCCCGCGCCGAAATCACCGGAGAATTCGCTGGCGCCACCGTCGTGAGCGGCAGATAGGTAAGGCGCGTCGTGTTTCGCCCTGACACCATGCGCAATCGCTCCGTATATTGCGCCACTCCCAATGTCGCTCGCCGGCAGTGCGCGTCCATCACCGCCGAGGCCGCCGCCACCCACGCCGCCGGCGTCGTCGACTCCAGTCCATAGCTTTCATATTCCGAAGGAGACAAATAGTTCATCGCTTGTTCCCAGTTCCCTTCTGGTTGGCTCTCAGAAAAGTCTCTCGGTTCTCAGAACGCATGGGTGCCCCATCTCACCTCGCGTTCTTTGCGAGGTTGCGATGGGAAACGCCACAGACCGAGAACCGAGAACTGAGAACTGCTTACCGATTCACTTTCACTTCGTAGTGCGCATACGACGCGCCCTTCACCACTACCGAGCCGAACTTCACCACCACCATCTGCGACGACAGTGATCCCGGCAGTCCCAACTGGAACACCCGCGGATTCGCATCCGTCAGCCAGTGGTACTCGACCATGTCCTCGCTTACGATGTAGCAGGGAAGAACCGCCGTGCCGCTGCCCGGCGTGCCCGTATAGCCGATCGACCATTCCGGAATCAGTGGCAGCTCGCCCGCCTGGGTCGACAACGCCTTGACGCGCAACCCGCCGGCCACTTCGGTCGTCGACAGCACGACGTTGTAGGCCGCCTTCAGCTCCCGATCGATCAGGTCGAGCAGCACCGGGTTCGCGTAAATCGCTGTCGGACGCACTTCATAAGACGAATTCGCCACCATCTGTGCGATCACGCCCTTGAGTTCGTCCACAATCGAGTCGCCTACGTGGATCGTGTAGGTGTTGCCGCCACCGGCGATCTGTCCAATCGCCCCGAAGTACTGGGTCGTGGTCGGCGTGCTCAGCGATGTGTCATTGCCGTTCCACAGCGCCACATCGTGCGTACGCATCAACCCTTCCACCGCGTCCGCCAGGTCTTTGGCTTGCAGGAATGCAAACTGGCTCTGCTGCGCCCCCACTTCGATGTCGAACAGGTTGTAGTTGATCTGCGAAACCAGCGCCTTGAGCGGAACGCTCCGCTCCACTCGAGTCGGGTTTGCCACTGTTGCCACGATGGTGCGGGGATCGACAAACCCCTGCGCGGCAGTTGGCGACGGGATCGCTGTCTGTTCAAAAAACCGTGAGGGATGTCCGGTCGCTGGAACCTGCCGCACCCTCTGCCCGAACACCCCACGCCGCCGCACGATGTCGGTAATCTCCGTCTGGTAACGATTGACCTCCACTGCACCTGGCCCCAGATAATCCGCCGCCGCGTGCAGGTCAAGAAATTGTGCTTTCATGTGTTCTCCTGAATTGAATTTGCTTCCCTTTGCTGCTCCGAACCCCAAATAAGTTCCAACTCCAAACTCGCCTTAGCAAAAATCATGGCATCTCAACTCGCTCGTCATCCTGAGCGAAGTGAGGCGCCAGCCGAACGAAGTCGAAAGCCTGCCCTGAGCGTAGTCGAAGGGGACCCCGTGTATGTGTGCAGCACCTACGGCCTCGACAGGCATTTCCACCACAAATCCGCGTTTCAGCAAATCGCGGCTCACAACAAAGGGCACGGCCCAAGCCGTGCCCTCTCTCACATCAGCAGGTTCAATCGCTACGAACTCACTCGATGAACCCTGCCCGCGCCATCTCCGCCTTCACTGCAATTCGCTGCTCCACGCTCAGTGGCTGCAACGTCTTCTCAATCGCCTCCGCATCGAACCGCTCGCCGGTGACCCCATCAAATTTCCCGATCAAAGCCGAAACCGCCGCCGGCAACGTCTTCCGCGTCATACGCGCGGCTTGCGCCTTCAGATCCGTATTGGCCCTCTCCAGCTCAGCCACGCGCGACTGCAAACTCGCGGAGTCCTGGGTCTCGCTGCCGGCGCCCGCCTCGTCAGAACTCAACTGCTCTTCGACCGCGGCCACAATCCGGTCCACCTTCGCGTTCAGAGCTTCCTGTTGAGCGTCGATCCGCTCCAGCACCCGGTCGAGCGCTTCCGCCGCCGTCGCCAACCGCTCCGCCGCCGCCATCATCTGCTGCGTCATCTCTTCACTCATGTACTCCTCCTTGATCTTGTTTCGAAAATCTGCCCCAAATCTACCGGCCCGAAACCGCGTCTAGTCACCCTCTGCGCTCTCCGCGATACCTCGGCGTCCTCTGCGGTTTAAGACCTTCTACTCGTCTTTACTCCCACCCGTTCCAGGAACAATATTGTTTGGCTGAAGACTGGTGACTGACGACTGGACCGAGATCACACCCCCAACTCAATCCACGTCTCCGGATACGCAGCTTTATCGCGCCGCAGAATTGCCGCCCCGGTGAAAGTCACTCGTGTCAACGTCCACACCCCTGCCCGCACATCCGCAACCCGGGCGTCCGCAATCTCGTATGACATGCCAAGTTGCGGAGCCGCCAGTGTCCCGGCTATCCCCCGTGTATACCGCCGCCCCACTCGTCCCAGTTCTTTGACAATCTCCGGAAAGTCTTTGGCGAACAGGTACCCGGCCAGTTCCAGGTTCCTGCCCACAATTTCCGCTCGCGTAATGACGCCCACCTTCCGCCGCACGTCATGCCGGTCCAGCGCCGGAGCATAGTCCAGGCCCATCCCCAGCAACGACGGCAATGCCGCCTCGGCCGCCGCCCGCGTCAGCACTACCCGATGCCCGCGAGCGCCGGAAGGCGCCCGGTCTGACGCAACATCGATCAGCGTCAATACTCCGCGAAACGGCTCCCGGTTCGGATGCCCATCTACCTCCGGCATCTCAATCGCCATACTTTCCAGTTCCACTGTCTCCATCTCTATCCCCTTACCACCCGCGTTGCCATCCTGAGCCAAGCGAAGGACCTGCTTTTCGATTTCCTGTGAGGACCATGAATCACTTGAGTAGTGCCCCGAATCATGCGCCCGCCCCACCGCTAGTGGCCCACACTATTCGCGGCCCCTGTCGCCACCGGAAGCTCCGCCAAGCCCCGCATCCGCCGCACCTCATTCACCGTCATCACCCCGCTGCGCAACAAGATCTCGTCGATCTGCGCCTGTTCCATCTCGTTCTGCGCATCGAGTTCCGTAAACACAAACTCCAGGTCATGCCACCCCAACTTCTTCGCGATCGCATCCCGCGTGATGTGTTCCGCAAACAGTCGCGCCGTCGGCACGATTGCGTGCTGGAAAGCTACATCATTCATCTCAGCTGCCGTCGAGCGGTTCACATCCCGCTCCACGCCAAGGAATTGCGGCGGCAGATCAAAAGCGTTCGCCATCACGCGTAGCAAAAATTCCTGCCACGCCAGCCGCAAATCTGCATCTGTGCCACCCCCAAAACGCAGTACCTCCGGCTTGTTCTCGACCGAAAGAATCGGCACTTTCCCCGTTCCTTCGATCTCGTCCTGCCACCACCGGATCAGCCGCTCATGATGCGCAGGAGTCAAATCCTTCAACCAGAGCGCGTATTGCACAACCGAGTTCGAAGCCAACCGTGACGCGTACCGGTGCGCGCTCAGAAACGCGTTGATCGTCTCGAACGCCACCTCCACCCGTCCCAACCCGAACGGCGTATGCGTGCGCGCATTCAGCCGGATGTAAATCAACTCGTCGGCCCAAACTGCTGGGTGGCCTGCAGGTAACGGGTCGAATCCGGGCGCCCATCCCAATCCGCTTTCATGCGGATCGAAGCACCATCCACCGGCCACAGCACCAGTGGCTTCGCCGGATCGCCTGAGACCTGCACTTCGATCGCCCCAAATCCGCCCACGATCACATCCTCGAGGACCTGCTCCGCCAGCGATCGAAATGAATCATCGGGATTCGGTTGATCCAGAGTATCGGTCAGCGCCTGGACTCGCGCCGCCGCATCCGGCAACTCTTCGAGCGACCGCCCGCGCCGCGCCTGCACCCGCCACTTCATGCCCGCAATCCGATCTTTGATCGTATTGATCGCCTTCCGCGCCACCGGCGTCTCCGCAAACCGGCGCAAGTTCGCCGGCGTGGGCTTCGGCAGGATGTTCAGTGCCGCAATT
>QIAH01000277.1 GCA_003225465.1 Acidobacteriota bacterium
GGCTTGGCTTCCGCTTTCTTGGGCAGGACGATCTTTAGGATGCCCTTGTCGTAGTCAGCCTGGATCCTCTCCGCATCGACGGTAGAGGGCAGGGTGAACGTGCGGGTGAAGCTGCCGTACTGGCGCTCGACCCGGCGGAAATTCTCTTCCTTTTCTTCCTTCTCGACCTTGCGCTCGCCGTGCACGGTCAGGACGTTGTTCTCGACCCGCACATCGATATCCTTCTCATCGATGCCCGGGACTTCAACCTTCAGGACGACATTGTGCTCGTCCTCGTAGACATCTACCGGTGGAGCAAACTGGCTGGTGGTCAAAGACTCGTCCCGGCCTTCCGGTCCATAGGACTCACGGAACAGGCGGTTCACGCGATCTTGAAGAGTGGAAAACTCACGGAAGGGATCCCAACGGGCAATTACAGTCATAGCCGAAAACCTCCTAATAGCTGATCTTGGATTGAGTGGTGCTGCAGTCACTCATTTAGATGAGCGATTAGCACAAACGGATCATAAAAGTTGAGCGTGATATTATCAAGTAGATGATTCCCTTATTTTCATTACGTTATGTCGAAAATGAGGCACTTTAAATAGGCAGTTTCCGGTACACAAGGCAGGATGGGATGGTCTTTCGCCTGGGTGCGCCGCTCCAGCAAGCGCAGGGTTTTGTGGGCGTCCCGAGCGGCTTCGGCGACCATTGCGACGAAATCGGGTTCGCTCACATGGTAAGAGCACGAGCAGGTAACGAGAGTCCCGCCGGGGCGAAGCATCTTCAATGCGCGGAGGTTCAGTTCCTTGTAGCCGCGGAGGGCGGTTTCGAGGTTTTTGCGGGTTTTGGCGAAGGCAGGCGGGTCGAGGACGATCGTGTCGTATTGGCGGCCAGCGGCTGAGTAATCCTTGAGGAGGTCGAACGCGTTGGCTTCAATCCATTCAATCTCGCGCTGATTGAGGAGGGCATTCCGGTCGGCCACTTCCAGAGCAGGGCGAGAGCTATCCACCCCTGTCACCTGGCTGCAGGTCTTCGCGAGGTGCAGGGCGAACGCACCGTGGTAGCAGAAGAGATCGAGGGCCTCGCCATGCGCGTACTGGGCAGCGGCGGCGTAGTTCTCGCGCTGGTCAAGGAATGCACCCGTCTTCTGGCCTTCCCGAATGTCGAAATGAAAGCGCACGCCGTTCATGGTGAAAACCGTGCCCGCTTGTTCGCCGATCAGGAGGCCGGATTCGCGAGGCGGCAACTGCTCGAGTTCGCGGATATGGGCGTCCACGCGCTCCGCGATGGAGATCGGCTTCAGTTGTTTGGACAGCTCGTCGATCAGGGCGTCCCGGGCAGGCTCTGCGTCCATAGCCTGGGTGAGGATCTGCAGGGAAAGGATGTCGTTATAGCGGTCGACGATGAGGCCGGGAAGAAAGTCGCCTTCGCTGAAGATGAGCCGATAGGCGTCGGCGTCGCGAACCAGCTTTTCGCGATAAGCCAGGGCTTTGCGGACCCGTTCGCGCAACAGAGCGGGAAAGTCCGCGACCGGGCCGGAGGAAATCATCCGGAGAGCGATCTGGGAACTGCTGGAGTAGAGAGCTGAACCGAAGAGGCGGCCGCGCTCATCGGTGACCGCGACGACCGCGCCCGGAGCTGCGCTCGCACTTGAGAGGACGTCAGATCGATAGACCCAGACGTGGCCTAATTTCAGACGATTGACTGCGCGAAGCGAGATCACGGCTTTTGGCCCGGCGGGAGGTGCGACACTTTCCCGCACTATTGGTCGATGAGCCACGCGTGCGTGGTGCGGAGGCATAGATCCATCTTAAATGGGGGATGCTGGCTCGGCCCATGGATTGAGCATGATGCCTAAATATGGCTTCCCGCTTCGTGGTGGAAATGCATATCTAGTTCTCGCGAGATCCACACAGCAAGGGGGTCTTTCGACTCCGTTCGGCTGGCGCCTCACTGCGCTCAAGATGACAGAGAATTAGAACTTGGAGGAGTGGACACCTTTTAGAAGCGCATTGCGTCTGGGGGCCGTTTACATCTGGTTGAGTGAATTGTGAGCACAGGCAATACAAATCTGTTCATGAGAGGCGGCACATCATTCATGTTACGGATGCGCCTCAGCCGGACGTGATAGGAGCGCTGCCTCAGACAGATGAGAAGGACGTGGCGCAAGTTCGATTCTGGAGCGAAAATAGTAAACAATAAGTAACCGGTAAAATCTGATCCGCGATTGGGCTGCACTGCTGCTAAGGTTGGCGGACATGGGACGCTCATTGATATGGGTTCAGGGCGATGCGGACGTGGGCTGGGCGTGTTCGAGCTGTCGATGGAGATTCCCGGTCCCCACTCTGCTTGGAGACAAGGAAGCCAAAGATGCTTACGATCGCCTGGCAGCCGCGAAATTTCGTGAGCACGAGTGCGCAACCCAGAGCGCTTCGGCTACGCCGACAAAGAATACCGGCCCAACGCTCGCAGAGCGTGCACGGACGCTGATCCGGACCGGTTACAGGCCAAAGGTGGCAGTGGAACTGGTGATGCAAGAAATCGGGCTGGAACATCGCAACGACCCACGAGTCATGGAGAGAGCGCGTCTGGAGGCTGAGGATTTCCTGCTGAAGATCCGTAAAGGGCTTATCTGACGGCAAAGGATCATGCCCGCCTGATGGGCGGCGCAGCCGAGGGCGGCTGCTCCTACGCGATCTTCGAAGACTGCGCGTCCACTCGCGCCTGCAATTTCCCCGCGCTATCTTTCTCCACGTAGGCCCAGGGGACAGCGTCGTCATGTGTAAACACGGTGAGCCACTTCTCCGGCAACGCGCGCGAATAATAGCGCTGGCGGCTATTGATTGTCTCGACCGGATACAAATCAAACCCCATCACCCAGGTCAGATCGATGTGAGCGGAAGTGGGGATGAGGTCGGAAATATAGCAAGCTGTCTTTCCCCCATTGCGGACGATCACCGCCTGCATATGGGCCGTGTGCCCGGCAAAGATTTGCACGGAAACCCCGGGCACAATCTCCTGGTCGCCGTGCAACAAACGCATCTGGCCGCTCTCGATCAGCGGATTGTAGTTGTCGCTGATGTAGCTGACCGCGTCGCGTACATGCTGCTCCTGGGCGTGCCGCCACTCGCCCTCCTGCACGTAGTAGCGTGCCTTGGGAAATGTGGCCGCCACCCCGTCACCCTGCTGCACCGTGTTCCAGCCGCAATGATCGAAGTGCAAATGGGTATTGATGACGACGTCGACGTCCTCCGGACCCACGCCGCCGGCCGCAAGATTGTCGAGCAACTTCGCAGGCTGGCCGTAAATCTTCACCATCTTTTCAGACAGCTTGTTGCCGATCCCAGTCTCGACGAGAACGTTCTGTTTGCCGGTGCGAATGAGCAGCGAATTGAGCCCGGCGACGACGAAATTTTTCTCATCCGCGACCAGCTTGCGCGACCACATGACCTTGGGCACGACTCCGAAGAACGCTCCTCCGTCGAGCGGATAGGTTCCGTCCGAGAATACGCTCAGCTCAAAATCGCCCAGTGTCATCTGGTGCATTGCATCCCACCTACTTCAGTTCGCGTTCGAAATGTTCCTCGATCATCTGGAACAGATGAGTGCGCGCCGACTTTCCCGCAATGCCGTGCGTCTTGTTAGGATAGATCATCAGTTCGAAATGCTTATCGGCCTTGATCAGCGCATCGATCATCTGAACACTGTTCTGGAAATGCACATTGTCGTCGCTGGTGCCGTGCACGAGCAGCAGCGCACCATGCAACTGAGCGGCCGTCTTCGTTACCGCGCCTTCGTCATACCCTTTGGCGTTGTCTTTCGGCAACCCCATATAGCGCTCGGTATAGATAGTGTCATAGTTGCGGTAATCGGTGACGGGTGCGACCGAAACTCCGGCCTTAAAAGCATCGGAGTGCGTCATCGCATAAAGCGTCATCGACGCGCCATTCGACCAGCCCCACATCGCGACCCGGTCCTTATCGAGCTGCGGATATTGAGCAAGCACCTGGGTCAACGATCCGAGTTGATCCTTCAACTCAATCGCGCCGAACTCATGCCGGATCGAAGCGCTGAATGCCCGCCCGCGGTAGGGTGTGCCCCGATTGTCCACTGTGAAGATGGCAAATCCTTCGCGTAACAGTCTCTGATGGAAGAGGCCGGTGGTTCCTTCCCACGCGTCCGTGACCAGTTGCGCTGCTGGCCCGCCGTACACATGCACAATCACAGGAATCTTCCCCGCCGGGGTATCCGGAGGAAGAAATAATTGCCCGTAAAGCGTCGATCCATCATCCGCCTTGAAGTCCAGATACTTGGGTGCAACCAGCCCGTAGTCCGCCACGCCGCGCGATTCCCATACTTTGTTACAGGGCCCACTCACCGCGCACATCGCCCACTGTGGCGGCGTTGTTACGTTGGAATAGCGATCGAGCCAATGCGCTCCGTTTTCCGAGAACGAGGCCGAATGCCATCCGTCCTGCTGCGACAGCCGGCGTAATCCAGATCCATCGAGGTTCACGGAGAAAACATTCCGCTGCCGGTAGCCCCCTTGATTCGCGACGAAGTAAACCGCATTCTCGTCTACCGCCTCGACCGACAGAACTTCGTAGTCTCCCTTTTCAAGTTGCCGGTCCAGCTTCGCCTCTGCGCCCAGCGGATTTTGCTTGTCGAAGCTGTATAGGAAAAGGTGCGTGTGGCCATCCCGCCAGCTCGACCATAGAAAGCGATCGCCCGATTTCAGAACACGAAACACGTCGTTGACATCGACCCAGCTGCCCGGGCTGCTCTCGGTGAGCACCTTGCGCGAGTGCCCGGACTTCGCATCCACGAAATACAAATCCATCGTGTCCTGCGCACGGTTCAACACCTCGGCCCAAAGAATTCCGTCGCGTACCCAACCAAAACGCGGAATGTAGATGTCCGTGTCGTTGGTGAGCGTGATCCACTTCGGCTTGCCGCCTTTCGCCGCAACCACTCCGACCCGCACCACTGGATTGGGGTCCCCTGCCTTGGGATACTTCTCCTGATCCACTTTGGGATGCGTGGGCAGCCAGTCGACAATCGGATAGGTTGGGACGGGTTTCTCATTCATCTGCAGGAAGACGATTTCTTTGCTGTTCGGCGACCAGAAGTAGTTACTGCGCACACTCAGCTCTTCGGCGTACACCCAATCCACTTCGCCGTTCAGGATGTTCTCGTCCGAGTCCGCGGTCAGGGGCTTGCCATCCTGCGCAGCCATCGACTGGACGAAGAGATTGTGCTTGCGCACGTAGGCGATGTGAGTTCCATCGGGCGCGAACTTGGGATCCTGAGTCGGGTCGGGCGATGACGTGAACTGCACCGCAGTCCCATTCTCCAGGCTATAAATCCAGAGCTGTCCCTGGGAATTGAACAGCAGAGATTTCGAATCCGGGCTCCACACGTAGGCCGCAACGTGATAGCGCGTGACGCGCTCCTTTTCCCGCTCATCCTTGATCTTGGTGGCGTCTGGAGCCAGGGCAGCGAGTTTGGCCTCGCTCACCAGCACCTTCTTCTCACCAGTGGCCGTGTCCACATACCACAATTCTCCGTGCTCGCCCGCATCGTCGCGCTGCACAAACGAAAGCTTGCTGCCATCCGGACTCCACTGCGCGGCTTCAGGCGGACGCCCCGTAATTCCTCCTTCCGCAAAGATTGCCTCAATGGTGAGAGGCTTCTTGGTCTGATCTCCGGCGGACCCTTGCGCCAAAGCGGGTGCAGTCGAGAAGCACAGGATCAGGATCAAAGTCGTGCAAAGGTCTTTCAAGATTACCCTCCATGGAGATGAATTCAGGAAGACTGGCAGAGCGGGAAAGTTTACACCGGAGGGTGGGCGCAACGGTGTGATCTGTGGCAAATCGTGCAGGATTGCCCGATTTACCGCGCATCGGGAAGCGAGATTCCTCTGCCGTGCGGCATCGGAATGACAAGATTTGACGATTACGGCTCTTCCGTAACGTTGGTCACTCCGACGCCGAGCGTGGCGGAGGAATCTGCGACTATGAGGGCCTTGCGTCCTCCCCCGGCATTCCTGCAGAATCGTTCCGCTCAGTGAGGAATTCCTATGAAGATCGACTGGTTCGTCAAGACGCTTCTTTTCGCCATCGTAGTTTTCCTGGGTGTCATTGGCTTTCGCCCGCTTCTCATGCCGCCGCCAGTGAACGCACAATCCCAGGAAGGCTATCCCTTCTATATTGAACCCGGCGTGGTGTCGCTGCGTGCTCCCGACGGCAGCCGACAGGTGTACGGTCGGATGGTCGTCGATCTTCGCAATGGCAAGGTCTGGGGATTTCCGACCTTCACGCAGGACCCTTATCCCGTCGACATGATGAACAGCGCACCACCGACCTCCCGTCCCTTCCTGGTCGCCAAGTTCGCCTTCAGTGACACTGATAAATAAAGTGAGTGGGGCGAAGCTGAGCAACCGCCCTCGTTTGGCACTCATTGAGAGCCGTGGTGGACGGGCGGGGACGCCCGTCGCTGCATTTGGCTGGCCGTCGTCACATGCTAGAATGAATTGATCTTCATGCTGCAGGACCTTGAAAACCTCGTCGAACTCCAGGTCGCCGACAAGGAAATCCTGCGTTTGAAGGAAGAAGTGGCCGCGCTTCCCAAGCGCGTGGCCGTGATCGAAAACAAGCTCGCTGCGACCAAAGCCAATCTCGAAAAAGCCAAAGCCAGCGCCAAAGCCGACGAAGCCGCGCGCAAGAAGTACGAAGCCGCCATCCTCGACGTGCAAGGAAAGATCTCCAAGTACCGCGACCAATCACTGGCCGTCAAGACGAATGACCAGTACAAGGCGCTCATGCAGGAGATCCAGTTCGCCGAGCAGGAAATTCGCGCCCACGAGGACAAAATCCTCGACCTGATGGTCAACGCCGAGTCGCGCGAAAAGGACGTCAAGGCCGCCGAGGCCGAACTCAAAGCGGAAACCGCCGAAATCGAAAGAGAAAAAGAGCAGGCCCGCCAGCGCACCGTGGAAGACGAGAAACTGCTGGCGGAATGGAACGCCAAGCGCGACAAGCTGCGCGCCGGCGTCAGCCCAGACACGCTCCGCCACTACGAGCGCGTCATGAAGTTCCGCGGCTCCGGCCTCTCCGAAGTGCGCGATCAGAAATGCATGACCTGCCAGGTGATGCTGCGACCGCAAACCTACAACGACGTGCGCGCCGGGCAGACAGTCATTGAGTGCGAATCCTGCCAGCGCATTCTGTATTTCAATCCTGCCAACGAAGAAAAAATCGAGCGTACGAACTTCACCACCAAGCGCCGCGCCCGTCCCAAGGTCGACTCCCAGCAAGCCTGGTTTTATCAGCCTTCATTCGGCGAGGCCGGCGAGGTCTTCCTGGCCTTTGTGAACGGGAATACCAGCTCCACGCGGCGCGTTTACGAAATGCACACGGGCCGCCAGATCGGTGACATCCTGAGCCGGGAAGGCAGCTTCCGCCTGGCATTTCCGGAAGATCTCAACGGAGTCATCCGCCTGAACGGAAACTGGGAAGAGGAAGAGATTGACAGCTGGGGCGCGGAGCTTCCCATGGTCGTGCTCGACTCGCTCCTGTCGGACTTGGCCGCCGCCCGCGCCGAATCTGTCCACTCCTCGCACGCCGCATCCGCCGGACAAAGTTCGTCGGAACATCCCGCTGTCCGTTAGCAGCTTCCCATCAAATTTTCTTGACATTCACCTTCCGGTTAACCGTAGAGCGACGGGCGTCTCGCCCGTCCAGTCGGGCTGAGAAGATTCGGGGCCGACGAGTGCTACGTTCCTCTCGGAAGGGTGTGATGAGAGTTCGTAAACTCGATGCGAAGGTAAAGAAGAAGCCCACGTCTCGAAAACACGAGACGCCCGGTGCTCCAGGTTCGCGTCCGTACTTTGGACGCTAACCTGGGGTCTGCCGGGTGGCCCACCCAATTCTAAAAATTGTCGTTCCGAGCAGCCCAGCGACGTAGTCGGCAACCTCAAGGACGTAGTCAGCAACTTCAAGATGGATATGGTTCGTATCAGGGCACGCCTTCAGGGATGTCATGGCACCGAACACCTTCAGGCGTGCCGTAAGGGCGCCAACACGAGAGCGGCTTCAGCCGCAGTCTCACGAACGGTTCTTGAGTAGTCGGATCTGACGATGTTAGAAGAGAAGTGATAAGAGTTCGTGAAGCCGGTGCCAAGGTGAAGGAAAAGCCTCACGCCGGTGAGAAAGTCCTGGACAAAAGGTGGGGCCGCCGGACCTCAAGCAGTTACGCGTCATTTGCTCAAGAGCCGGCGCCCTCCAGTAGTGACGAACTCTACGGAACAGTCACGTACTTGGGCGTCTTGTCCTTGCAGCAATCGACCAGGTATGGATATTTTTTGTCCGGCAGGTCGTTCTTCAAGTGGGTGCTTGCGGTTTTGCCCGGAGCAATCGAGCCGCTCGCCGGAATCGGCGGCCCATCTCTAAAGGGCCAGACCGTCCCGGACTGGGTAATCTTGCAGTATGCTTGTGTGTTGTTTATAAAGGTCACCTTATCGCCCTTAACTCCGTTCCAGTCATTACAAATGTCGACGTTGTGGTCCGCCATGGTTCCTCCTGATTGGTTAGTTTGAAGACAGGACTTCCACTTAAGTGGCCGATTGTTAGCGAAGCTACCTGATACCTTTCCTCTGGAATACGAGGGACCTAGTTTGACGCTTGTGATTTCCCCACGAGTTGCATGTAGCCGGGGTTGTTCTCCAGATTGCGGAACTCCGGTAGGTCCTTGATTCTGTTTGCCGGGTAACCAGCCTGCACGGTCTTTCCCAGCCACTCCACTGCCAGCCCAGTTTCACCCAGGTTGTTGTACACGGTGGCGGCGTCGAGAAGTATATCTTTATCGTTGTGCCCGTTCTGCAATGATTGTCCGAGGTACAGAAGCGCGTGATCCCGGTCTCCCATTTCTGAGTAGTAGCTGGCTACACTGCTCAGCACGTCTGGGTCGTGAGGATTGACTTTCAGTTCTTGACTCGCCAATTCCACTGCCTTGCGATAGGCGGCCAGCGCTTCATTCTTCGCACCTAGATACTTGCGCGCATCGCCCAGATTACCCCAGGTCACATACTGATTCGGATTCAACTTGATCGCCTGTTCATAGGCCGTCGCGGCATCGCCGAATTGGTTCAGTCCGAAGTAAGTCGTCCCTAAATTGATATAGGCCGCGTAGGAAGGACGTATCACGATGGACTTTTTCAGGGGCTCAATCGACTCGGCATAACGGCCCATGTTGGACAAGGTGGCGCCCAGATTGACATACGCTCCGTACCCTTCGGGAGCCAGCGCAATCACTTTCTGAAACATCCGCAACGCTTTCTCGTATTCTTTGCGGCGGAGATAGAAGGTACCGAGCGAATTGTAACTGACGGGGCTATTGGGATGGGAGCTGATGGCGCGCTGATACGCTTCCTCCGCTTTATTGATCGCGCCCTGATGCTCGAAGGCAAGCGCGAGCCCTAGGTATGCGTCCTCGTTGGTCGGCTCCAATTCGATCGCTCGCTGATACTCTGTGGCCGCTTCGCGATACCGTCCGGTACCGTCGTTCACCAAGCCGAGGCAGGTGTGCCCGGCGGCCCCGGCATTGCCGAGCTTTACCGCACTGTCGCACTCGCTCTGCGCCAGCTTGGTCCACCGGTCTTGCTTCGACAACCAATACTTACGCCAGTAAGCTTCGCCCAACACAGCCTTCGCTTTACCGAAGTTGGGATCCAGTTTCAGCGCCTCACCCACCATCACAATCGCGTTTTCTACATTCTCGGTTTTGGCATAGTCGAGCAAGTAACCGCGCGCTTGCAGGTAGTACTTGTAAGCCGCCGGCTGGTCGGTGCCATGGACGTTGAGCGCGGCCTGCTCTTCGGGTCGCAGTTTCAACTGCAGCGCTTTCACGGCCCCTTGCGCCACGTCGTCTTCCACGCCGAACGCGTCCGCAGCGGGCACTGCAACCGAATCACCTCCCACAACGGTTCCGTCTTGGGTATTGAGCAGCGAGTAATTCACCCGGATCAGTTCTCCCGACTGCTCCAGAGCCATCCGCAGAGCCAAATTCGCACCATACTGCGAGCGTACGTCCGCAAGCGACGTCGCGCTCCTTTGCTGCAACGTGCCCGCCGGAATCACTTCCAGCGCCCGATCCTCGGTCAGACGCCCCAACCTGGCCGAAACACTGTCCACTAAGCCCTGACCCAACGCTGTCAGCTTTGGGTTTCCCTCGACAGCAGTGAAAGGGAGCACTGCCAGGATTTCCGTTGGAGGCACCTTCTGAGCAGTTGTTTCGTGTTGCTTCTTTGCCAGGGATTGCCAAAGCTGCCGCGCCGGCCGCCAGGATATGAGGGCGATGGCAATCGCCAGGAGGACTGCGAGCTGGAGCACCGTCCGCGAGTGTGGTCGGTCGCCCTTCGCCGTGGCGGGCTTGCCGCCTTGTTGGATTTTCCGCAGATCCGCGACTACATCTGCAGTGCTGGCATAGCGATCCTGCGGGTCCTTCATCAGCATTCTCGACACCAACCCTGCCAGCGGCGCCTGAATACTGGGGTTCACTTTGCTTAATGGCGGCACCTCGACGTGCAGAACTCGGGCGAGCGTTCCGGCAAAGCTGTCCAGTTGGAAAGGTTGCTTGCCGCCCAGCATCTCGTAGAAGGTCACGCCCAGGGAAAACAGATCCGCCCGTCCGTCATAGGGTTTCTGCAGCAATACTTCCGGCGCCATGTAAGCCGGCGTACCGCTCAAAGAGGCCGTGAGGCTTTCAGTCGCATCGTTGGGATCGAAGTGCGCAAACCGCTTGGCCACTCCAAAATCGAGGATCTTCACGCGCATCGCCGGGGTGAGCATGAGGTTGTCCGGCTTGATGTCGCCATGCACGATGTGCTGTTGGTGCGCGGCTCCTAGACCTTCGGCGCACTGAATCGCAACATCCAGGAACTCCTCAATGCTGATCGGTTTCCTCAGGCGCTGCCGTAGGGTGACGCCCTCGACGTACTCCATCACCAGGAGGATTTCTCCTTTGAGTTCCAGAACGTCGTAAATCGCAGCTATGTTGGGATGATTGAGCGCGGAAGCTCGCTGCGCTTCCTTCAGAAATCTTTTCCGGTCACGTTCCTGGAACTGCAATTGGGGCGCCATGCGCTTGATGGCGACCACCCGCTTCAGAGTGTTATCTTCCGCCCGATAGACCTGACCCATGCCTCCGGCGCCGAGCAAACCGCGGAGGGTAAACCGTCCCAGGATGCTGCCCGTCAGATCATGGATAACAGGTGGCGTTTTGACGGCGTCCGATGGATCTGTCATTGACGAAGTGTGTCAAATCTCGCGCCAATTCTAACCGCGCTGGCCGCGAAAGCAAGCCTGGTGGCTGGTGCCCCAAGTTCGCGTCCGCACTTTGGACGCTAACCTGGGGTTTGCCGGGTGGCCCTCTCGTTTCTAAATGTTTGTCATAGGAGCGCAACGACGTAGTCAGCGGGTGGCCCGCTCAAGCCCGGTTTTGGCTTGAGCGGGGATGTTAATACGTCAAAGACGTGACCCGAGTGACGAATAGATTGTCCTCATGGAATGGATGGCGCGAAACGGGAAAGAGCGGCGGGAAAACTTTGTCCAGCCGTTGAATTACCCCCACTCAAGCCAAAACCGGGCTTGAGTGGGCCACCGATCCCGGATTCGACTCCGCCATCGTTAGAAACTGGGCGTATCGGGAAATCTTGAGGCGGCGAGTGCACGGTCCATATTGATGGGTATGCGAGGCCGTGCCAAGAATTTCGACGGGCGGCCGGACGTATTCGCGTTCTGTCCGGTGAGTATCGACCTCAATTGGTTCGCTGGCTCAGAGGCGCGCCCAGGGAAAGCGCTCACATATAAAACAGGCTGAGGCGAGGCAGGGCATATTTCTCGAGCAGCCGCTTATGTACATACTGTTTCAGCAACTGCTCGATCTGCGGCCCGGCCATCTTGCTGCGATAGGGCGCGAGTTCCCGGTCAGCTTGTGCCCGCACTTGGACTAGGTCGTCATCGGGCGTTCCGGCCAGCAGTGCGGCGAACAGTTTTTCTTCGAGCACGGTGAGGCGGCGTTCGACATCCTCGAGGCGAACCGTTTTCCTGGCGGTGACCTCGTCGGCGAGATCACGCAGCGTGCTCGCGGCCTCGCGCGCCAGCTTTTCGGGAGAAATGCTTCCGCCGGAGGGCAACTTCGCCTGATCGAGGCGCTCCGCGTTCTTTCGCAGAAACGCGGCGATCTCTGCCGGATCGAATCCGCGAGCACTGCCTGTCGCTTCACCTTCACGGTCCGCGCCCACCGCGGCTTCTTTCATATCTTCCGCGGCGGCCAGCACCTCCTGCGCGCAGTACGCCAGACTGTTCACCTTTTTCGATTTCGAGGGCCGCTGGTCGTAACGATCAAAGGCCGCGTCGATCCCGCGCAATGCGGCCTCAAGAGGAATGCCGGCATCTTTCCAGGTCTCGATCAGCGCCCAATCGAGCGTCGATAGCAACAGGATGCCCCCCCGCCGCCGCTGGAAGTGCTCTTCAATTTCGGTGAAGTAGTTGAAGTAATTTTCCACGCGCACTCAGCGAGAAGAGGAACGGGGCTTGCCGGTCTTGGCGATCTCGTCCGCAGGCTTGGCAGCCTTGCCGGGCTTCGCAGCCAGGTTGCGTTCCCAGATGATCCGCAGTCCTTCGAGCGTCAGGTAGTCGTCGACGTGTTTGATGTACTTCGAGGCGGTCCCGATCAGCGACGCCAGCCCGCCGGTCGCGATCACCTGCGAGTCCTTGCCCATCTCATTGAGAAGCTCTTCGAGGATGCCGTCGACCAGCCCAAGATAGCCGTAGTAGAGTCCCGACTGCAGGCTGCCGACCGTCGTGCTGCCGATCACGCGCCCTGGTTTGCGAATGTCCACGCGCGGCAAGCGCGCGGTGCGTTCAAACAGGGCGTCCGCCGAGATCCCGATGCCCGGACAAATCACGCCGCCCATGTATTCGCCCTTCGCCGAAACGCAATCGAAAGTCGTGGCCGTGCCAAAGTCGACCACTACGCAAGGTCCGCCATACTTCTCGAAAGCTGCCACGCCATTCACGATTCGGTCCGCGCCCACCTCCGCCGGATTCTCGTAGTGCACGGGCATTCCGGTCTTCACTCCCGGCTCGATAAACAACGGCTTCAGCTTGAAGTATCGTTCGCACACCTGGCGCAGGGTGGAATCGAGCGGCGGCACTACGGACGAAATCACGATTCCGCGGATGCCCGAAGCGTCCAGGCTATCCATGGAAAAGAGGCTGCGAAAGAGAACGCCGTATTCGTCGACGGTATGGTTCAGGGCGGTGGCGACGCGCCACTGCGCGACCAGGCGCTCGTAACGCGCGCCGTTGGTAGCTTCGTCGCTGCCGGCATGGACCTCGGCAACGCGCGCAAACACACCCAGCACCGTGTTGGTGTTGCCTACGTCAATGACGAGCAGCATAGAAGTCAGTTGGGCCCCACACGCTTCGTTGGGCAGCCTCGCGCGCTCGGCCGACGGGCGAGACACCCGTCGCTCCATCACTCATTTCGCGCGCACCGTTCCGCTCAAAACCGTGCGGAGGCCGTGCGCAGTGCGGACGCGCAGAAAGCCACGGGCATCGAGACCTTCGGTCACACCCTCAAATCCGCCGTTCTCTTCGACATGCACATTCTTTCCGCGCGCGTAGGAGGAATGCTCCGCAAACCGCCGCAGAATCGATTCGCGCGCGTTCGGTTTTTCGAGGAGATCGCGGTACTCGCGGTCGAGCGATTTTAGCAAAGCGCCCAGCAACTCCACCCGCGACCACTCTTTGCCTGACTCAATCCGCAGCGAAGTGGCGACCTCGCGCAAGTCTTCGGGAAACTTCTGCTGGTTGACGTTGATGCCAATGCCGACCACGACGTGCCGCACCCGCGTAGCCTCGGCATTCATTTCCGTGAGAATGCCGCAGAACTTCTTGTCGTCCAGCAGGACATCATTGGGCCACTTGAGATCGGGATGCACACGCGAGTCGATGGCGCGAACGGCGGCCTGCACTGCGAGCCCCGCAGCCAGCGAGAGGATGAGCGCATCGGATGGCGGCAGATTGGGTCGCAACACGACCGAACAATAGATGCCCGCAGAACGCGCGGAGTGCCAGCGATTGGCGCCGCGTCCACGTCCCGCGGTCTGCTCTTCGGCCACAAATACGCTGCCTTGCGGTGCGCCCCCGGCGGCAGCTTCCATGGCCGCAATGTTGGTCGACCCAATCTTGTAATAGTGCTGGATCTGCTGGAAGAGAGTGCCCTTCACTGCCGGCGCGAGCACGTCCGCTAACAGGAGATCAGGCACGGTGCGCAACTGGTAACCGGTCGCGGGGTGTCCGTCAATGGCGACGCCCAGCGTGCGCAACTGCTGAATGAGGCGCCACACCTCGGAACGGCTGGTCCCGATCTCGTCACCGATCTTGGTGCCGCTTACCGCGACCATGGCGTGATCGGTAAGTACACGTATGATCTGCCCGAGGCGCACGTCCGTCTTCTGTACCGGGACCGCGGCTGCAGGGAGAGGACGCAAGCGGGTTGGCTTGGCAAGTTTGATGATGGGCATTATCCGCGATATTGCGTCGAAAGAACAGGGGAGCAGCACTTCTAAAATCATCGTTCGCGAAAACGAAGTCGTCAGTCGTCGGTCGTCAGCAAGATCCCTAGTCGCCGTCGATGATCAGACTTGGAATCGATAGTGGCTGGCAAGGGCAACGTGCCGTTTGCGCGAAGTTTTAAGTCCCACTCCCTGCCGGCAATGGCTAGGCCTTCCTCAAGCTGAGTAGGTGGCACGATTGGTTCGCTAACGACCAACGACTGTTCTTGCTGACGACCGTCGGCTGCCTTCCCTCACACCGGCACGACGCGCAGATTCATGTCTACCGCCTGCGCGGAGTGCGTGAGCGCTCCCACGGAAATAAAATCCACTCCGGTCTCGGCGTAGGCCCGAACGTTCTCCAGGTTGATGCCGCCGGCGCACTCGACGGGAATGCGTTTGTTCCGTCCAGAACAATACTCGACCGCCTTACGAACATCTTCGACCGTCATACCGTCAAGCAGCAGCGCTTCGGCTCCGTGCTCCGCCGCCAGTTGCATCTCGGCCAGGGTCCGCACTTCGATTTCGATCGGTTGAGAGCCGCGGCGGTTGTGATGAGCGCGCTCGAGCGCTGGCACGATGCCGCCAGCCAACGCAATGTGGTTGTTCTTGATCAGCACACCGTCCGACAGGTCCAGGCGATGATTGTGCCCGCCTCCGCAACGCACCCCATACTTATCAATCAGGCGCAGGCCGGGAACGGTCTTCCGAGTGTCGAGGATGCGTGCCTTGGTCCCGCTGACGGCCTCGACGAACTGCCGGGTCAGCGTGGCCACGCCGCTCATGCGCTGCAGGAAATTCAGGATCACGCGCTCGCAGGAAAGAATAACGCGCGCGTTGTGGCGAATGACGGCTACCGGCTGGGCTTTGTGGACGCGAACGCCGTCGAAAATCTCGGGGTGGCTGGTCACTTCATAATGCGAAATGACGGCACCGTCGAGCGCCGCGAAGACGTCGAGGATGGCGGGAATTGCGCCGATCCCGGCAAGAATGCAATCCTGCTTTGCCGCCACGGTGGCAGCGGCCTTCTGGTTGGGGTCGACGCAGGCGTAGCTGGTGGCGTCGCGGGTCGCTCGGTCTTCGAGCAACGCGTTCTCGATGATGGCGGTGATGCGGCGGCTGTTCCAGTCCAAAGTACAGGTCCCAGTTATCAGGTATCAGGTATCAGGTATCAGCTTCTAGCTTCTAGCTCAACGCCTTTCAGGTACAGCCCAATTCTTTCCTCTTACTCTGCGTCTTGTCGCGCAGGATTTCATTTTCGTGCACCTGCTTGCGCAGGCCATCGACGACATGCGCAGGAGCTTTCGTCCGGAAGGTCTCATTCCCCAGACGGCTCTGGCCGCTGGCGATATCTTTTTCGAGCTTCTCCAGTTCTTTTTTCAAGCGCTCGCATTCGGCGGCGACATCGATTTTCTGCTCGTAGACCAAGTGGACGTCGAAGCGTGCCGTGTGCCGCGCTCCGGGCAACTTCGCCAGGGACGATTCCACGAACGAAATCGATTCCACATTCGCCTGCCGATCGTTCTCGATTGCGCTCCGATTCTGCTCGATCAATTTTCGAATCTCGGGCTCGTGCGCGTACAACTGGATCGGCGTTTTCACCCTGGGCTCGACTTTCAACTCGGCGCGCAGGTTGCGCACGCTGACGATCAGGTCCTGCAACACGGCCATGTGGGTCTCGGCTTTCAGGTCGATCTGCTTCGTGTCCGACTGCGGGAAGCCGGCGAGCGCGATCGATTTCAGAGGCGGCTTGCCATCGTAGATCGCATGCCAGATTTCTTCCGTGATGAATGGCATCACGGGATGGAGCAGGCGCAGCGAAGCTTCAAATAAAGTCACCAGATTCCGGCAGGCGATCGCGGGCGCACGCTTGTCACCACCATCCTCCAACATCAGCCGCGGCTTGATCAGCTCGATATACCAGTCGCAGAACTCGCCCCAGAAAAAGTCATAGATGCGGTTCGCGGCCTCGTGGAAGCGGTACTCCTCGAGCGCTTGGTTCACGTAGGCGGCCACGCCGTTGAAGCGCGAGAGAATCCAGCGGTCTTCGAGGGTTTCCGCCTGAACGCCGCATACGCCCGCCGTGTCCGGTCCGGCCAGCGCCGGTGCTCCGGTCGTACCCAGGCGATCCATGTTCATGAACATGAAACGGGCTGCGTTCCAGATCTTATTGGCGAAGTTGCGATAGCCCTCGGTGCGGCTCGGGTTGAAGGCGATGTCCGTTCCGGGCGCAGCCATGGCGGCGAGCGTGAAGCGCGTCGCGTCCGTGCCGTACTTCTCGATCACCTCGATCGGATCGAGCACGTTGCCCTTGGTCTTGGACATCTTCTGCCGCTCGGCGTCGCGCACCAGCGCATGGATGTAGACCTCGCGAAAGGGCCCGCTGTTGCGCAATGCTTCTTCACGGCTATCGGGCTTCTCTCCCGGGCGCATTGGCTTCTCGGGCGGCATCATGAACCAGCAGCCCAGCATGATCATGCGCGCCACCCAGAAGAACAGGATGTCGAAGCCCGTAATCAGCAACGATGTCGGATAGAAGACCTCAAGATCGCGCGTGGCTTCTGGCCAACCAAGGGTGGTGAAGGGAAGCAGTCCGGACGAGAACCAGGTATCGAGCACGTCCTTATCCTGCTCGAGCTTCGTGCTGCCGCACTTGGTACACTTCGCCGGAGTCTCACGCGCCACGATGATCTCGCCGCAATCCCCGCAGCGCCATGCCGGGATGCGATGTCCCCACCACAGTTGCCGCGAGATGCACCAGTCATGGATGTTGTACATCCAGTTCAGATAAATCTGCTTGTAGTTATCGGGCGTGAAACGGATGTAGCCCTTCTCAACCACTTCGATGGCGCGCTTGGCCAGCGGCTCGATTTTCACGAACCACTGCTCCGACAGTCGTGGCTCGACGACCGTGCCCGAGCGATCGCATTTCCCGAGCGAGATGGTGTAGTCCTTGATCGCGACCAGGAATCCCTGCGCCTCGAGATCCGCCACCACGCGCTTGCGAGCCTCGAACCGATCGAGTCCGGCGTACGGGCCGGCATTCTGGTTCATATGCGCGCGCTCGTCCATCACGTCGATTTGCGGCAGATTGTGGCGCAGCCCGGCCCGGAAATCGTTGGGATCGTGCGCCGGAGTGACCTTGACGGCGCCCGTGCCGAACTCGGGATTCGCCAGCTCGTCGAGAATGATGGGAATCTCGCGGTTCATCAGCGGCAGAACGACTTTCTTTCCGTGCAGATGCGTATAGCGCTCGTCCTTGCCATTCACCGCGACCGCGGTATCGCCCAGCATGGTCTCGGGGCGCGTGGTCGCCACGGTGATGAACTCCTTCGAGCCGACCACGGGATAGCGAATCTCATAGAGTTTGCCGGGCACCTCTTCATGCTTGACCTCGAGATCCGAGATTGCCGTGCCGCAGTCCGGGCACCAGTTCACGATGTACTTCCCGCGATAAATCAGCCCCTGCTCATACAGCCGGACGAACACCTCGCGCACCGCGTGCGACAGGTTCTCGTCCATAGTGAAGTATTCGCGCTGCCAGTCGACGGACGCGCCCAGGCGCTTCATCTGGTCGAGAATCGCGCCGCCATATTCCTTACGCCATTCCCAAACGCGCTGAATGAACTGCTCGCGTCCCATATCGAGCCGCGACTTGCCCTCGCTGCGCAGCTGGCGCTCGACCAGCATTTGCGTGGCAATGCCGGCGTGGTCGGTGCCCGGCAGCCAGAGCGTGAGATCGCCGCGCATGCGATGCCAGCGCAGAATGATGTCCATCTCAGTCTGCTCGAACATGTGGCCCATGTGAAGGCGACCGGTGACGTTGGGCGGCGGCAGAAGCAGGCTGAACGTGTTGCGCACGTGCCCCTCGGGCGGCGTGGGCGCGTGGAAGAGCCTTTCATTTTTCCAATAGTCGGCCCAGCGCGCCTCAATCGCGCCCGGCTCGTACGCCTTGGGAAGTTCGTGTGGCATGTTCTTGTGTCAAAAGGCCCAATACGGAGGCTGCTCTATCAGATCCGTTGGTTGGAAGGTAATCTTTAGATATTACAGGCGGGTGGAAAAGGGGGTCAAACCGGAGAGGGGTTGGTGTATACAGACGGCAAAATGCTCCCTCCCCCCCCGAAATGGCCGGGCCCGCTCGCGCGGGGGCACACGCATGACACATGAGCGATTGAGCGCGCGGAGGCCAGGGGCGAGCGATCTCTCCCACGCAAGCGGTTGGTGTGGCATCTTCGCACAAACTTCCCGCTACTCGGATGGCGACAGGTAGTAAATCGGCCTTAGCGGTAGTAGCCGCTTGTCAGGTTCGGATACCTTGTCATAGTGCTCGATCCACAGTTCGACCAACTTCTCCAGGTCGATCAGAGTCAGCTTTCGAGTCTCCTTGGTCCGCGCTTCCACTTGCGCATCGCTCGTAAAGCCGCCCGTGGAAACAAATATGCCAACGTCTTGCTCGCCCAACAGCGCCATGAAAGCTCGCAGGCCATCCACATTGATTTTGTCGGCACGGCGCTTTACTTGGACCTTGATGCGTGGGGC
>QIAH01000233.1 GCA_003225465.1 Acidobacteriota bacterium
CCCAGATGCCCGAGTTTCCGCGCGGACGAAGGCGGTGCATCTTCGGATGCCACTGATTGAAACTGCCAATGACCGAGACTTCGCGGGCGTTTGGGGCCCACACGCCGAAGCAGGTGCCGACTTCACCGCCCGCGTCGATGATGTGGGCACCCATTCTCTCGTGGATCCGGTAGTGCGTGCCCTCGTTGAAGAAGTACAGATCCTGTTCGGTGAGCAGCGAGACATCGTAGCGGACGGTGCCGGAAGCGGTTTCGATGGGTGGAGTCATAGGTTCTCGGGGGCTGGCCTGCCCAGTAAATGATCCCTTAGTGTACCAACCTGCAAGGGCTCGTGATTCGCTCGGAGACGGGTGGAAGGCTGATCGCCAGAGAAAGAGGGCTGATCGCGAGGAAAAGAGGGCTGACCGGCAGAGAAACCAGAGAAGCTGCCTACCTTCCACGACCTTGTCATTCCGACGCCGAACGCGGCGGAGGAATCTCTGTCGCTACAGCCTCGTCCGCGGTCTGAACGCTCCTGGACGCTCGGCCCAGGGACGCTTGCCATGAAGTAGATAGGATTCCGCTCCTCTGGTGCCGTGGTATCGCAGATTCCTCCGCCGTTCGGCGTCGGAATGACAAGGGTCGGAATGACAAGGGTCGGAATGACAAGGGTCGGAATGACAAGGGTCGGAATGACAAGGGTCGGAGTGACAAGGGTCGGAGTGACAAGGGTCGGAGTGACAAGGATGGCCGGAACGACAAGGACGACAGAGTAGGGACCACAGGCGCGAACCCGCCGCCGCTCCATGCTAGACTGCAGGATTCCCAGCAGTGTGCCGATAGGTGAGGAGAGTCGTATGCCATGCCCGTGTTGCGCGTAGTTCTTCTCTGGCACCAGCACCAGCCCTTTTACAAGAACCTGGTGACGGGCGAATACCGTCTGCCTTGGGTGCGGCTGCATGCGTTGAAGGACTACTACGGAATGGTCAAGCTGCTGGACGAGTTCCCGCGAGTTCATCAAAACTTCAACCTGGTACCTTCGCTGATCACGCAAATCCAGGACTACGTTGCCGGAACCGCGCAGGATCCGTTTCTGTATGTGGCGGCGCGCCCGGCCCGCGACCTCAGCCTGGACGAGCGGCGATTCGCACTGCAGTATCTGTTTCAAGCAAACCCCGTCAACCTGATTGGACGCTATCCGCGGTATCGAGAGTTGTGGGAACGTTTCCGCAGCGCGGGCGATTCCCCGGAACGGGCGGAGAAATTCTTTCAGCCGCAGGATTTCACCGATCTCCAGGTGCTTTCGCAGATTGCCTGGTTCGACGAATTTTTTCTCGAAGACAAGGACATTGCGGCGCTGGTGCGGAAGGAACGGAACTATTCTCTCGAGGACCAGCGCTTTGTCATTCAGCGCGAAAGGGAACTGCTGGGCCAGGTCCTGCCGGCGCATGCGGCGGCCGCGAAGAAGGGTTCTATCGAGATCTCCACTTCGCCCTTTTATCATCCCATCCTGCCGCTGCTGTGCGATACGAATGTCGGTGCGGTTTCCTCTCCGAATCTGCCCTTGCCGCAAAACCGGTTTCGCCATCCCGAGGATGCGCGAGACCAGATCCTGCGCGGCCTCGATCTGCACGAGAAAGTGTTTGGCATTCGTCCGCAGGGCATGTGGCCCTCGGAGGGCAGTGTTTCGGAGGAAGCGATTGCCATCGCCCACGAGTCAGGTGTGCGTTGGATGGCGACCGACGAGGGCATTCTTGGGCGTACCACCGGGCAATTCTTCGGACGCGACAACGAAGGCCGCATGGCCGGAAATCTGGCCGAGAAGCTCTACACCATTCATCGCTATGAGAAGGGCTCAACCGCGATGCACCTGGTGTTTCGCGACCACACCATTTCCGACCTCATCGGCTTCGTATATTCGGGGATGCCGGCGGCAGAGGCCGCGCAACACCTCATCCAGAACATTAAGAAAGCTGCTCAACCTATTTTGGATAAGGGACAGGATGCAGTCGTCTCTATCATTCTCGATGGCGAGAATGCCTGGGAGTATTACCCGAAATCCGGGCGAGACTTCTTGCGGCGCTTCTACGATGCGCTGCAGAAAACGGCTGGGATGGAGGCAGTGACGATTTCGGAGGCGATCGAGCGGCAGCGCAACTTTGGGCGTCTGGGGTCGATCTTTCCCGGCTCGTGGATCTCTGCGAATTTCAACGTCTGGATTGGCGCGCCCGAGGATAACCGCTCTTGGGATTACCTTTTTCATGCGCGCTCGTTTTACGAGCAGAATGCGGCACAGGCTTCCGAGGCGCAACGCAAACTGGCGTACGAAGAATTGCTGATTGCCGAGGGCAGCGACTGGAACTGGTGGTACGGGCCAGAGCATCATTCGGCCAACGATCGCGATTTCGATGAGCTGTATCGCAAACATTTGTCTAACGTCTACCAGGCCCTGGGAGCCACCCCTCCGGATTATCTGGCGCAGCCGATTAGCGGGATCGTGGCGCGGCCATCGTTCACGCCCCAGACGGCGTACATCCACCCGCGCATTACGGGCGACATGATTCGCTACTTCGAGTGGATGGGCTCGGCCGTTTACACGGCTGATCATCGTGCCGGGGCGATGCACGGCAAGCAGTTTCTGCTCGACTCGGTGCATGCCGGAATCGATGACAAGAATGTGTACGGGCGGCTCGATTTCAAGGGAAAGATTCCGGAAATGCAGTTTGAAATCGTGGTAAGCCTGGAATCGTGGGCAGAAGGCGAGACGCGGCCGCGACGCGCTCTGCGGCTGGATGCGGTGGTGCGCGATCGAAAATTGGCGGAGTGGAAAGTTCGTCCGGTGGATGAGGAGGCAGCGCTCGAATCCTCCGAACGGCCCGGAGAGGGTGCGGCGCGCCTGGCATTGGTGCGCAATTTTGAATTCCGCGTGCCGCTGGCATGGTTATCGGCCGCTCCGGTTTCGAGCGGCGATAGCAAAGGGGCAAAATCGCCGGCCGTCACCCGCCTGCGATTGCGACTCAGCTTGTGGCAGAACCGCCTGCCGGTGGATGCGCTGCCTTTGGAAGGATGGATTGAGTTACATCTTCTCGAGGAAGGAGAGCTGATGTCGCAGTACTAACGTCCGCGTAGGGGCAGACGCCTCGTCTGCCCAGCCGAACGAAAGCTCGGCTTCAGGGATTGCCGCCACCTGTATCGTAGTGGACAGAAGAGAGAAGGAATCGTGGCTGGTTGCTAATTTGGCACCCGGTTGCAGCAACCTGCCAAGCCGGGCTGGCGCCCGGCCGCCCAGACGAGGGCGTCTGGGCCTACGTGAGCGTCGCCAGTGTTGCCAAAAGACAAAAAACCCGGAGTCAAACTCCGGGTCAATGTAGCTTTATCTGAGCCTGAACCCTACTGTCCCGCCCCAGCCGTCGTGGTCGTAGACATCGTCATCGGACGGCTCAATTCCATCATTAACTGGGTTCCCGAAGGTAATATCGCGGAGCGGTGTTGCACGAGCCAATGTGTGGTGGTCGCGCCTGCGCCTACGGCTCCGCCGATCAGGACTCCCGGACCGCCCCCGATCAATCCGCCCACCAGCATGCCCGCGCCCGTGCCACCGGCGATTTCGATCTGGTCCCGCCGGTCATGCCCGCTTCCCTTGAAGAGCCCTTCCTCGTTTACGTCCGTTCCCGGGATGTTGGTGTCCACCAGAACAGCGTTCAGCATGAAGCGCTGCCCGTCGGACAGGACCACGTGCTCAGGCAAAATTCCAATGCTGGGCTTGCCTTTGATCCGGCGAGGTTCGCTGAGCTTGGTGACGCGGCCCTCGATGGTCGAACCGGCCGGAATGAGGGTCTTGCCATCGATAACGACCGGATCGACGGTCTTCCCCTGGAATGGATCTCCGACGCGGCTGCTGAAGGTGGAGATGGTAGTTTGCAGTTTGACCTTGAGCGGCGTTCCTTCGGGTACGGATGTTGCGGTCTGTGCCCACGCGGATACCGCCAAGAGCAGTACGCTCACGCTTCCCCAAAACTTCCTCATGACTCCTCCTGCAATTTTCAAGATCCCTTGCTGCTTT
>QIAH01000232.1 GCA_003225465.1 Acidobacteriota bacterium
CGCGAGTCGGCATGCTCGAACAGGTGCGTGCCGTCGAAGTAGGAGAGACCGTGGCCGTCGGAAGGGAAATGCGACGGCACCCAGTCGAGAATCACGGCGATGCCGCGCTGGTGCAGGTAGTCGACCAGGTACATGAAATCCTGCGGCGTGCCGAAGCGCGAAGTGGGCGCGAAGTAACCGGTGGTCTGATAGCCCCAGGAGCCGTAGAAGGGATGCTCCATCACGGGCAGGAATTCAACGTGCGTGAATCCCATCTGATTGATGTAGTCGGCGAGCTGGGGAGCGGTTTCGCGATACGTGAGCGGGCGATTGTGATCCTCGGAGGCACGCCTCCAGGAGCCCAGATGGCACTCGTACACCGCGATGGGAGCTTTCAGAGAATTGTGGGGAGCGC
>QIAH01000234.1 GCA_003225465.1 Acidobacteriota bacterium
TACCGGCATTTCCATGGGAGGCTACGGAGCGCTCCGGTTTGCCTTCGCGTATCCGGAACTGTTTTCGGCAGTGAGTGCGCAAAGCGCAGCCCTCATTCTGAAAACCCCGGAAGAACTTAACGAAATGGCCCAGTCGCACTCGGATGCGGCCGAGGCTCTCGCACCTCTGATCGGAGATCCAATCAACATTGCGCACTGGAAGGCCAACGACCCTTTCGCGCTGGCCAGGAAAAACAAGGCTGCGCTGAAGAAGATGGCCATCTACTTTAACTGCGGCCAGAGCGACAATTTTGGTTTCGAAGACGGTGCTGCTGCTCTCGACAAGCA
>QIAH01000235.1 GCA_003225465.1 Acidobacteriota bacterium
GTTCGGCGTCGGAATGACAAAAATGACAAAATGGAGCGGCGGGCGTTCTCGCCTGCCGGCTTTTCCTAGCTCGCAGAAATCATCGCCGGACGGGCGAGACGCCCGTCTCTCCACCAGCGGAAAAATCCATCAGCCTCATCGAAATTCTGCGTTGTACTTCCGCCCCTCGCTCCAGCTAACAATGTCAGATGGCACATCAGCGCTACTCCCCGGACCACGACGCCTGCGGTGTGGGCTTCGTGACCAAGCTCGGCGGCTCGCCGTCGCACGAGATTGTGGAGCGCGCCCTGACTGCGTTGCTGCGCCTGGCCCATCGCGGCGGTGTCGACGCCGATGGCCGTAGCGGCGACGGCGCCGGCCTGTTGATGGCCATCCCAGATGCCTTCATGCGCAAACGCGCCTGCGAAGAGGGCATCCGCCTTCCCGGCGACTTCGGCCTCGGAATGGTCTTTCTGCCTTCCGGCCAAGAACGCGCTGCTCAGCAGGTAATTGAAGATCTCGCGCGCGAACATGGCCTGCGCTGCGCCGGCTGGCGCTTGCCGCCGACCGACCCTACGATTACTGGCCCGCGAGCGCGCGCCACTCTACCCGTCATCCGGCAATGCTTCTTCGACGTGGCGCGGGGAGGCGTCGATCTGGAAACGTCGCTATTTCTCCTGCGCAAGCAGGTGGAAGCCGAGGCCCCTCGCGGAACCTACTTTTGCTCACTGTCCTCGCGGACCGTCGTCTACAAAGGTCTCTTAACGCCTGATCAGCTGCCTGCGTTTTATCCGGATCTCGCGAATCCCGAATTTGAGACTTCGTTTGCCATCTTCCACCAGCGCTACTCGACCAACACGCAACCGAGCTGGTCGCTGGCGCAGCCGTTCCGCTTCGTGGCCCATAACGGCGAAATCAACACCATCACCGCCAACCGTCGCTGGCTGCACGCCAAAGAACGCAGCCTCAAGGAGGCGCTTCAGCTTTCTAAGTGCGTCCATCTGCTGGAGGCGGGCGTCAGCGATTCGGCCAGCTTCGACAACGCGCTCGAACTGCTACTGCGCCGCGGCTACAGCGGCGCCTCGGGCATGCTCGCCATGGTTCCGCCAGCGTGGGAGACGAACCCGCAAATTCCCGCGGACCTGCGCCGCTTCCTCGAAGCTCACGCGCCGAAGCAAGAGCCTTGGGACGGCCCCGCCGCCATGGTCTTCACCGATGGCATCTCCGTGGGCGCCAAGCTCGATCGCAACGGCCTGCGTCCCCTCCGCTATACGCTGACTTCTGACGGCTTGCTGGTTGTGGGTTCCGAGGTCGGCATCGCCGACCTGCACGGCAAGGAAATCGCCGAGCGCCAGCGCCTGGGCCCCGGCGAGATGCTGCTCTGCGATCCTCGCACCGGTCAATTCACGCGACCCGCACAAATTGGGCACCGGCAGGAATTCCGGGATTCGTCTCACGCGACCGTTCCACTGCACATTGTCCCGACCGAGCGGCTTCCGCAAACCGCCACGCCCGAGCCCCAGCGTGTCATGGCAGCTCTCGGTTGGACCGACGATCAGTACAAGCTGCTCTTCCAGTCGCTCGTTCTCGAAGGACAGGAGGCGGTCTGGAGCATGGGCGACGATGCTCCTCCCGCGTTTCTCTCGCGCCTCCCGCGGCCGCTGTGGGACTACTGCAAGCAACGCTTCGCACAAGTTACCAACCCGCCCATCGATCCGCTGCGCGAGACGCATGTGATGTCGCTGCGCGTGCATCTGGGAGAGAAAGCGGTCCTCAGCTCTCCCGTGCTCGATGCCGGACAGTTGCAGGAGTTAGAGCAGGAGTTTGCCGTCCGGCGCATCGATCTGACTTTTCTTGCGAGTGAGGGTGCCGAGAGTGCTCGTGCTGTGCTCGAGACATTGCGCCGCGAACTGCTTCCGCCGAACCGGCCAAAACCAGAGCTCATCGTTCTCACAGACCGCGGCGTTGACGCGCAACATGCCGCCGTGCCCGCCCTGCTCGCGCTTGCTGTGGCCGTCAAGTCCCTGGTCGAAGCGAATGCCTGGGATGTTCCCGTCATCGTCGAGTCCGGACAGGTTATCGACACGCATCACATTGCCTTGCTCGTGGCCGCCGGCGCCGCCGGAGTTTTCCCATATCTCGCGCTCGAACAGGCTGTCGCTCTGCGTCCAGATGGTGTTGCCCGCTACCGCTTTGCTGTCGAGAAAGGCCTGCGCAAAGTGATCGCCCGCATGGGCGTCTCGACCATTTCCAGTTACCGGAATAGCCAGCTCTTCGAAGTCATCGGCCTCGACCCTGCGTTGTGTGCTGACATTTTCGAAGACGCGGGCTGCGCTCTCGGCGGAAAGACACTCGACGCATTGCTCGACGATTGCCTGGTGCGGCACGCGGCTTCTTATTCCTCGACCGCGGCAGTCTTGCAGGACAGCGGACTCTATCGTTTCCGCCACAACGGCGAGCGCCACGCCACTTCGCCGGAAATCGTGCGTCGCCTGCACCGTTACATCAAGTCGCCTACCGACGAGAATTTCAAGTTGTACAGCGCGCTCGCGGACGAAAGGGAACCGGTCGCCATCCGCGATCTGCTGACGATTCAGAAGGATTCCCCCTTCCCGGTTGAAGATGTCGAAACCGAAGCATCGCTGCTAAGTCGCTTCAGCACGCAGGCTATGTCGCTCGGGGCAATCTCGCCCGAAACGCATAGCACGCTTGCCATCGCCATGAACCGCCTCGGCGGCCGCAGCAACACGGGCGAAGGCGGCGAAGATCCTCGTGTCTACACACAAAAGGGCGAGGCCAACAACCGCGTGAAGCAAGTCGCTTCCGCCCGCTTCGGCGTGACCACCGATTACCTGGTGCACGCCGACGAGCTCGAGATCAAGATTGCCCAGGGCGCCAAGCCCGGCGAAGGTGGACAGCTTCCGGCCAGCAAGGTGACCGCCTACATCGCCCGCCTCCGCCACGCGGTCCCGGGCATGATGTTGATTTCGCCGCCGCCGCACCATGACATCTACAGCATCGAGGACCTCGCGCAGCTCATCTACGATCTGCGTGCCGTGAACCCGCGCGCACGCATCGGCGTGAAACTGGTCTCGAGCGCAGGCGTCGGCATCATCGCCACCGGGGTCGCCAAGGCCGGGGCCGACGTGATCACCATCGCCGGCCACGACGGCGGCACGGGCGCCTCTCCCATCACTTCCATCAAGAACACCGGTCTACCCTGGGAAGTCGGTCTGCGGGATGCGCACTGCGCGCTGGTTCGTACCGGCTTGCGCAGCCGGGTGCGCCTGCGGGTCGACGGCGGCTTCAAGTTCGCCCGCGATGTCATCATCGGAGCCTTGCTGGGCGCAGAGGAATTCGGCTTCGGCACTGCCGCGCTGCTCGCGATTGGCTGCGTCATGGCCCGCCAATGCCATCTGAACACCTGCCCGGTCGGCATCGCCACCCAGAACGAGAAGCTGCGCGCTCGCTTCACCGGCAATCCCGAGATGGTCGAAAGCTACTTCCGTGCGCTGGCAGCCGAGGTGCGCGAACTGCTGGCCGCCATGGGCGCATCGTCCATCGACGAGATCGTCGGCGCCGCCGACCGCCTCGTACCGCGCACCGAAGAAGCTCGCAAGATGCTGGCCACGCTGCTCAAGCCGGCCGTAGGTCCGACCCAGCCCGCCTGCCCGCGAGAGCCCGACGCCGGTCTGCATCTGGAACTCGCCGCCATGGCCGACGAACTCGACACTCTGAGCACACGCGGCCACAGTTTCCGGATCACCACTTCCGACCGCGCCATCGGCGCGCACCTGAGCGGGGAAGTCCTGCGCCGCCGCATTGGCGCCGAGATGGCAGGCGTGATCGCCAGCGAGTTCACCGGCACCGCGGGCCAGAGCTTCGGAGCGTTCCTGATTTCCGGCCTGAAGTTTCGTTTGCTCGGAGAAGCCAACGATTATGTCGGCAAGGGCCTGAGCGGCGGGACCATCGCAATCACCGCGGGAGACAAGGCTTCCGAGCGCGGTGATGTCCTCGTCGGGAACACGGTGCTTTACGGTGCGACCTCCGGCGAGCTTTACGTTGCTGGACGCGCGGGCGAGCGATTTGCGGTGCGCAACAGCGGCGCGCTCGCCGTGGTCGAAGGCATGGGTCAACACGGCTGCGAATATATGACCGCCGGAGTTGTGGTTGTCCTCGGTCCCGCCGGAATGAACCTGGGTGCGGGCATGACCGGAGGCGTCGCCTACGTCTTGCGCGACTCCCTCGCCGGACACGGCTATAACCAGCATTCCGTGCAATTGCGTCCGCTCGAGGTTCGCGAAGAACTCTGGCTGCGCCTTGTCTTGCGCCGCCATCTGCGTCACACCGGCAGTCCCAGAGCCCTCAGCCTGCTCAGTTCTGACGCGCCGCTGCCATTCCTGCGCGTCGAGCCATTGCGGCCACCCTGCTCCATCACCGAAACCTGGAACGCCACGCTGGCGCAGCTCAAGCGATACGAAATCGGCTCGGTCGAGCCTTTCGAGGCCATTCCTCCAAAGGAGCCGGTCGTCATGTGACGATAGATCGCCTGGCTCGCAGAAGAGAGCGTGTGACAAAACCCCGTCACAGTGCTGAGCCGTGGAGCAGAAGCCGCACCAGCCGCGGAACGGCGGTATTCATTAGCCCAGCACGTAAGTACTGGGATAGCGAAAATGAAAGGCAGAGTAGGCTTCAGCCGACGACACAAGTTCGTAACAGCCTCGAGCACGGGCTTTTTGCGGGGAACTCTGCGGTCTTCGGTATAATCGCGCACAATCCATGGATTTCGATCAGCTCACGACTTTTCTCGAAGTTGCCAAGCTTGGCAGTTTCTCGCGTGCCGGACAAAAAGTTTTCCGTTCGCAATCCGCCGTGAGCGCCCAGATCCGCCAGCTTGAGCAGGACTATGGCGATCGCCTCCTTGACCGCTCCGGCAAAGACGTGACGCTCACGCCCGCCGGCCGCATCCTGTTCA
>QIAH01000236.1 GCA_003225465.1 Acidobacteriota bacterium
GCAATCGTCGATTTCGACAACCGGAATCTTCGCATGTCTAGCCATGTCCGGCGCGTACCGATTGGCCTGAGAACACAGAACATCACGCGGCAATCTACCTCCGGGAAGTGAAGCCCTTTGCCACACCCTCCACGTGTTAGTGCTTTGAACTCGTAGCGAAACTAAACTGTCGCAGTCGGAACGTCAGGCACGGTTTGGGCCACGACAGATGGAGTGGGCCTGATATGGGCGTTCGTTATTTCTCCTGGTGTGCTTCGGCTTTAGTGGGTAGGGTGAAACAAAATCTTGCGCCGCGCGGAAGATTGTCGGCAGCCCACAAGCGGCCCCCGTGCGATTCAACAATGGAACGGCTGATCCGCAGACCCATCCCTGTGCCGTGGGTCTTGGTGGTAAAGAACGCATTAAAGATCTTGTCCGCCTGCTGCGGTGGAAGCCCCACGCCGGTATCGCTGACCGATATCAGTACCTGATCATCCTCACCGCGCTGCGACTGGATGGTGAGCTCGCGCATCCCATCCACATCCTTCGTCGCATCGATGCCGTTCAGGATGAGGTTCATTAACACCTGTTGCAGTTGTACGCGATCTCCCATGACCAGAGGGAGATCCGCAGCGAGTTCCGTCCGAACGGATACGGCGAATTGCGTTGCCTCGCTGTGCAGGAGAAGCATCATCTCTCGGATGATCTCGTTCAGGTCGATCAACTCTCGTTGCAGAGTACCCTTCTTGAAGAGCAGGCGGACTCGCTTCACAATTTCGCCCGCACGCCTTCCGTCTTGTACGATTCTTGACGCCGCTGCGCGCGCCTCCTCCAAATCGGGATGATCGCGGGATAGCCAGCGCAGACAAGTATTGGCGTCGGTGATGGCCGCTGCAATCGGTTGATTGACTTCGTGGGCCAAAGAGGCAGTCAGCTCTCCCATGCTGCTCACCCGGTTGGCGTATGTGAGATCCGCCTGGGCCTGACGCAGCGCTTGCTCCGCCTGCTTCCTCTCTGCGATTTGCGCCTCCAATTTCGCGTTAATCAAAGCCAGTTGCTCCGAACGTTGCTGGATGCTGCGGACGCGAAGCCGGTAGGTGCACCAGAGGAGTACCACAAAAGCGGTCACCCACGAGACTCGGAACCACGTGGTCTGGTAGTAGGCCGGGGCGATCGAGAAGTCTAGGAATGCGCCCGCCTCGTTCCACACACCGCTGTTATTGCAGGCGGCCACGCGGAAGCGGTAGTTGCCCGGAGCAAGATTCGAATAATGCGCCTCTCGGTCATTGACGACTTCTTTCCAGTCCGGGTCTTGGCCCTCCAGCTTATAACGAAAACGAACCTTCTCCGGCGCGACAAAGCTCAGCGCCGTGTAATCAATCGTGAGATCGCGAACCAGCGACGGCAGCCTCGGGTGCGAGGAGGATGCATCTCCGGACAGATTCGACCAATAGGTTTTGCGGTCCGCGGTAACTTGCTCGATGTGCACCGGCGGCGGAAGTTTGTTGACAGGAAGGTGACGCGGATCAATGACGCTCACGCCGTCGAGAGGCAAGAACCACAATCTTCCATTCACCGTCTTGGTAACAAGCGGGGTGTAGCCCGTAGTGAGGGCACGGCCCCTCACTCCATCAGAACTGTCGAAAACCGTGCTCTGGATCGTCCGCTTTGGATCGGTGACCCACGCGTCTATCTCCGTCCCTGCAATGCGCACCACGCCGCAGGCCATGTACAGCCAGAATGAATGGGCGTCGTCTTGCATCATCCAGAAAACCGTATCGCAGGGCAATCCGTTCTGGCTGTTGAGGGTGGCGACCCGGCCATTTTTTACGCGGCTTAGCCCACCTTCGGTTGCGGCCCATAGCGTACCATCCAAATCCAGGCTCAGGCTGGTGACAATACCTTGACCTAGTCCATCAACGCTTCCATACGATTCGCGGACCTTACCATCGTCGAAATACGCCAGGCCACCCTGCGAAAATCCAAGCCATAGACCCCCGGGCACGGGACTAGAGAGCAGAGCCATAGCCCAGTCCTTTCGGCCCAGCCTAGCCCAAGGGATCCGTTCGACCACACTCCTCCCAAGCAAATGAAAAAGGCCCTGATGCTGGTCGCTTATCCAAATGTTCCCGGAATTGTCCCCCGTTATGGAATGCAACTGTCCCCCAGGCGCAACCAATCCCAATACGGTGGTGACGTGTCGTTGGCGCGGATCGCCATTCTCGACGTGGGTAGGGCTTGTCCTTACGGGAATAAACCGGCCATTCTCGAAGTATGCAGCTCCATTCTCCGTGAGCGCCCAAATTCGCCCGCGGTCGTCCTGAAAGAGCGACTCCACACCGTCATCGGGCAATCCACTGTCGACCACCTCGCGCACATTGAGTTCTCGTTCTTGTTTATTGCTGCCGCCCCCGGTCCGTGAGCCTCGCTTACGGTAAATCGTGATCTGCCCGTTATTCCATCTGTTCAAACCGTCAGGAGTGCCAAGCCAGACACTGCCGTCCCTGGCCGCGAGAGCGGACCAAACGATGGCATTAGACAAACCCTGCCTCACGGAAATCGTGGGCACGGCGAGGTCGCGAAAGCGGTCGAGGCCATTAAGGGTGGCGACCCAAATATTGCCTTCACGATCCTCGGAGAGCTTGTTAATGTAATCACCGGAGAGACCGTCAGAGTGCGTAAAACCATCTGTCCTTCCCTGGTGTACATGCAAGAGTCCTCGGTCTGGGGTTCCGATCCACAGACCGCCATTGCGGTCCCAGAGCAGCCTGGCCGCCTGGAACCGCGGCCCGGTACCTGGAAGCGAGTACTCCTCGGCCTTCCCGTCAACGAGCTTTCTGATTCCGTCCTGGGTGGCGATCAAGAGTGCGCCGTCGCCGCTCTCATTCAGAGTTTGGGAAGAGGTGCCGATCACCGCGTATTGCGTCGGATAGAGTTTCGGAGGACCAGGCTTCCATCTCCACAGCCCAGTCTGCGCTCCCGCCCAAAGGTTTCCTCGGCTGTCTTCATACAAAGATGCCACCCACAGGCCGAGACGGCCGTCATCTCCGTAACACTGGGCGCTGCCACTCTGAATCGCGCATAGTTTTCCGATGGATCCCGCATACCCACCAGCCCATACCGTGCCTTCACGATCCTCAAGGAGCGCATCAACAGTCTGCCCAGCAAGCTCCCGATACTCCGTCAACTTGCCATCCTTCCAGCTTGCCAGGCCTTTGTAAGTGCCAATCCAGAGACGCCCATCTCGTGCAGTGAGCAGGTTCCGAATGTAGTGGCTGGGGAGATGCTCGCCCGCAGTCTGGTCCCATAAGACATTCCGAACGCCATCGAAGCGAAGCAAGCCGAATTCCGTGCCCAGCCAGAGATAACCGTCGGGTGTCTGAGCAATTGAGGTGACCCTGCCTTTGGAAAACCCTTCTCGGATCTTCCACGACTTGTGCTCGTATTGACTAATATCGAGAGATGGGTCCAATGCGGAAGCAAGAGTGGAGCACGCTAGCAGGATGCCTAACGCTATCATGGCTCGGCTATGTCTGTGCGCTCTCTCCATGGAGGCATCCATTCTAGCGCTTACTTGTCAGGGCGAAGTAGTCATCCGCGAAGTGGACAAATGTCGCAGTCGAAGGAACAAATCGGTGACCCGCGTTGAAGCCAGCTGGCGTCCAAACTGGAATTCTGAGCAACCTGCATTGGGGAGTCGCCCGTTTTACCCGAACCGATCGCACTCCGTCTCACGTCGGCCCGTGATGAAGGTATAGGCGCCTTCGTTGGCAAACGCTCTTGCCGTAGCGAGACCTATCCCGCTAGTCCCACCAGTAATGAGTGCGGTTTTTCCTTCAAGCTTGTTCATGGATTCCTCTCCTCTTATCAAAGTTGTCAGATTGTGAGGACGACCCTGCCGAAGGGGCGGCCCTGAACGTGGCTTCGTTGTTGCTGTTTCTCGTTACTTTGAAATCATCGCCACATCAGTACTCCCAAACTTGAACAGAATCTTGCCGCTGCGATTCGATTGCAAGGATTGCTTGAACGCTTCCTTGAACTGGTCGAGTGGGTAGACATGCTCCACTGCGGCGGAGAGCGATCCATCAGCTACGAGGTCTCCCAGCTTCTGATAAATCTCCTTGATCTCTCTGCGGGGCGCGTTCCGTATCCAGTTGATGAGCCAGAATCCGTGAAGGCTAAGACCACCGTAGATGAACTCTTTGGGCGGCATGGCTGGGAACTGCCCACTCTGCATGGCGTAAACCACAATCGAGCCGCCAGGTTTAAGCCATTTGGCCAACTCGCCCACGGGAGTTCCGCCCACCGTATCGAGGACGAGGCTGAGTTTCTTGCCGTCGAGAGCCTCCTCGATATCCCTGTGTAGGTTGTCGCCATTAAGGACTACGCGGTCACCACCCCACTCCCGCACCTGTTCGGCAGCTTCTTCCCGCCGGACGACATTCAGCGTCTTGACTCCTGCAAGCTTCGTGAGCGCAATGATGTACTGGCCCATGGCCGCATTGGCTGCGGTTTGACCGATCCAGTCGCCGGGCATCAGGGAAACGTATCGGTTCAGCAAGAGATAGGCGGTAGCCGGGTTAATCCCTATCATCGAGAGTTGCAGGGGATCCGCTTCGTCGCTCATCGGCACGAGGTTACGCACCGGGACGACAACTTCCATCAACCTCATCAATCTCATAAATAGTGCAGATGTTTGGATGGTTCAGGGCAGAGGCGGCGCGAGCCTCGCGGCGGAATCGCTCCAGCGCCTGTGAATCATTCGCGAGTTCGTCGGGAAGGAACTTCAGAGCGACGTGGCGACCGAGCTTCAGGTCTTCCGCCTCATACACAACTCCCATCCCGCCGCCGCCGATCTTACGTACGATACGGTAATGAGAAATGGTCTGACCTACGGAATCGGCAGGAGTTGCCATTGGAGGGAATCTTAGGCTGACTTTAGGAGGAGGTCAATTCGCAGCCGAAGCGGTCGGCAATTCAACGATCAAAGCGAAGACGACATTCTTCTCATCCTCACGAAGCGAGCAAGGCACGGGCGCCTCTCAGTGTGAAATCCACCTTTACTTCAGGATCGGGATCTCAGGGTTATGATCACGCCAGTCCCATGCGTTTTAGCAAGTCGGCGTAACGCGGATCGGAGCGTAGGGAATCGAAAAAGGGATGGATCTTCAGGTTGCTCCCGATGAATCCGCTTTTCTCTGTGTAGGCCTTTTCCAGCCACGCAAATGCTTGGTCCTTTTCTCCGAGAAATGCATACTGCCCCGCGATCCACGCCGGGTCGACATAGACTCGCTTGGCCTGCTCCTGCTCCAACGCAAGAACGCTCTTCAACGCACCCCTATATCCCGACTTGGGATATTCACGCTTCGCAGCTTGCACCAGGGCAAGGTCGTTCGCATCCTTGCTTAAGTTCGCTGCCTTTTCCCATTCTTCAAGAAATTGTTCGTATTTGCCGGTGAGAAGGTACGCAGTGGCCAAAGTGATATGCGCTCTGCTGAAGGTAGGATCGATTTCCAGATTCTTCTTACACTCCTCGATCCCTTGTTCAAGCCTCTTGGAAGAAACGTATTCACCAGCCAGATTATCAATGGCATTCTGGTTCAAAGGATCAAGTTCAACACCTCGCAGATAGTGATCCAGGGCCTGTTCTTGCTTTCCGACGGCGTCGAGGTGAAGGCCATAGAGAACGTGGGTGCGAGAATTGTTCGGATCCAGCTCCAAGGCGCGCTGAAATTCGCGCTCCCCAGTTGCCCAATCCCAATCGAGGTCGTAGGAGGTCGCGAGTACACCGTGCGCTTCAGCTAGCGAATCGTCGATGGCGAGGGCCTTTTTGGCGTAGGTTTTGGACTTGGGAATCGTCTCGCTGGATGGAATTGGTGCGTAGTCCGCGATAACCGAGTAGTATTCCGCCAACCCCAGGTTCGAGGCAAGGAGTTGGATCCGCGAACGGACCTTTTCTCTTTCGGCGTCGTGCTATACGAGATGGCCACGGGGACGTTGCCTTTTCGCGGTGAAACTTCGGGCGTGATTTTCCATGCGATTCTCGATCATGAGCCCACCTCCCTGGTTCGCCTAAATCCTGAAATTCCACCAAAGCTGGAAGAGATCATCAACAAATGTCTTGAGAAGGACCCCGAGACTCGCTGCCAGTCCGCCGCAGAGCTCCGTGCAGATCTAAAGCGCATGAAGCGAGACACCGATACAGGGCGCTCCAGTGTGGTTCCGGCTGCATCAGCGGATGGTGTTGGCGCGGGGAAGCCCTCATCGGCAACATCGGTTGGGGGGTTGTCGACGACGGGACAGGCGGCAGTTTCCGATAGTAACGTTGCTTTGGATTTGCTCGCTCGCCACAAGAATGCATTCTTGACCTTTGCGATTGTAGCCATCCTAGTTGTGGCGGGTCTGGGCTACGGCACCTACCGGTGGTTCACCCCTGCTTCGGGTTCTGCCATTGATTCGCTTGCAGTGTTGCCGTTTGTAAATGTCACGGGAAATCCGGACTCTGAATATCTCAGCGATGGTTTGACGGAAAGCCTTATCAGCGGTCTTTCCCAGCTTCCCAACCTCACGGTGCGGCCCCGAAGCTCAGTCTTCCACTACAAGTCGAAGGATATGGACCCGTTGAAGGCAGCGCGCGAATTGAAGGTCAGCGCTGTGGCTCCTCGAGCTCATTCAGTCGATCACGGATCGGTTGGGTGTGTCGCTGTACGTAGCCTTTGCTGGCGAATGGATGGAAGATGAGCGCTGCAGCGCTGGGCTCGTCGCCTTCCCAGAAGTCCGTATGCGAATCTCGCGGCGTCTCTTTCGAGGAAGCGGGCGTGGCTTGTGAAGAGCTGGCGGTATTCTGATCGGTTGTGGCTGCCTGTTGGCTCGAACTTGAATTGGTTTGCTGCGCCAGCGCCGGATGCGCAATCGCTATGGACAAGAGCGCGGTTAGAAATATGCGATTCTTCATTTCGGTTTCCTCCCGGTTGGGAAACGCCGGTCGCTCTAGTGAGTACGCGGAATCAGCGACGCTGAGTGGACAAAGGTTCGGTCCTGCTTACATCAAAACTGAAAAGTGCCCCGTCCTTGTTAGGTTTATCCGAAGTATTGGCCGCGATTTGCCGAGCGAATATTTTACACCTGTTTCTTGTGCTTTGCAGTTAATTTTCGCAGACAGCAGCGTCTTCCTGGCGACTTCCACTCAACCAAGGATTAAACCAAGGAGCCCCCTTTTCATTGAACAGGCCCGTGGGAATCGCGAAGTAGACGAATGCGCGAGATTGCTCTGGAGCTATCGCCCTTAATTTCTGAAGCCTGCCATTTCATTTCGTGTTGAAAAATCAACAACTTGTGTGGCTTCGTTCGTAAAATCTCGACTCTTCATTCACCAGTGTCCTCGTCCTGCGCCACCCTGGGTGTATCGCCCAAGATCTGCACGTTAAGCGGTGCGGCGACATTGTCGCATTTGCGGAGTCGCTGCAACCTCTCGAGCTGATTCATGGCTTGAACGAACGCGGTAGACCTCGGTTTTCGCTTCGTGCCAGGCGGTCGGCGACACTGAGCTTTTCGTTTCCAATTGCTTGGCCAGCGGCGGATCCTGCTCACCGGTGCCTCCTCAGGAGTTCTGTCAATAAGAGGTACCTCGTCGCGGGTGCCGGAGCAAAGAGAGTCGCCATCTGCGTCATGACCAAAACAACGCATCGCCCGAGTGGACCAGCCTTGGCACACTCGTAGGAAGCCTTGCACATCTCTTGCGGTGCTGGCCACATCACGCGAACCGCCATTTGCAGTACTCGTGATGCGGCGGAGTAGTTCCGAGCAACCTAAGACACAATTAACGACCTGACTGGACCAGCAGAGAAAGCTCCTCGCCGGAAGTTCGTTTTTGGATCAGCTTCTTCTCCCTGCTGCTTGGCAACAACTGGCGGTAGTCATCGCTGCCGGATAGGAACACTTTGTTCAGGAATGTCCCGTCTCCGTATCGCGTAAATATGAGCTTAGGCTGATTATCTTGGTTAGAGGCTTCTTCGCCGACAGTCAAGGCAAACTGGTGGTCCTGCCCGTCGTTACCGTTGAAAACAAGAATTCCGGACTGCACTTCCTCAACCTTGTAGTTGCCCGCTCTTAGTAGAGTACTTCCCACCGAGAAATCGAAGGGTATGTCTACCACAACGCGGTTACTACTTTGAGCATGCGCTGATGTAACCAGCGCTGCCCCAAACAGAACTGTCAATGCAACAAACACAAACTTCATCAAGCTCTGCATTCTCTTCCTCACTTTTTTGAGATAATTCACGATAAGTCGTGATCACACGCTGCTTTCTTCCAGGTTGATAGCTCGACCACACGCGGCCCTATCCGCGAAATGTAGGACGTTCATTCCAGAAATTACCAAAGCAGTGTGTATACAGATTTGATTCAGTGAAGCAGAACTCGATTGGTCGGATTTGTCAGAAGAATGTCAAGTGATTGTACGGTGAAGGATGACAACTTCACCGAGTCCTTGCAGACAGCAACTGTCGGTCGAGCGAAACCTCGAAACACGAGTGGGTAGAGTTCCTCTCATGACAAAAAGTGGAAAATCGGGTCGAATCAGCTCCAGTTCCAAAAGCTATGGCAAGAATTGCGGGCCATCAATCTCTGGGACAAAAATTACGAAGCCAGCGGGTCCCACGATTTCATTCAAACAGCCGTGGGCAGCGCGACGTAGACGAATGTGCGAGATCGCTCCGGAGCTTATCGCCCTTAACTGTCATACGCGGCCCATAACTTTCAAATCACTCGAAGAAATCCGATATCCGATCGGGCGCAAGGCGGCACGGTCGGGCCGTTTGATCCCGTTTCAACCTCGCCCAAACTTCAGCATCGTTGCATAAGCTCTCCGCGTTCAGCAATTAGCCAAGGCAGAGACATCGGTCTATGGACTTTTGGTTGGCACTCGGTGGCAATGGAACCATCCCAAATTCCCTGACAACAACGAAAAATACAGGGAAATTCGACCCACTCTCGACATCAAATGCTCTCCATGGTCGCTGCATCTGCTGGAGGCACTTGAGTCTTCCGCGACCTCAGACGCAGTCTTAACACAACACGAACAGGGAACTTCGGCACAGGATCAGGGAATATTGGTCCGCAGAACGAAATTCGGCTACACCCACATGCGGGCAGAATCAGGAAAGATCTTTTAAGGGGACCTTCTGATTGACAGCGAAAAGACTAAGCTCAGCTCTGGTTGACACCCCAAGCTTGTTGTATATGTTGTTCAGGTGGATTCCAGGGGCAAGCTAGTGATGGAATCCATTCTGGAGACACAAGCGGCCACGATTTGTTTTTCGGCCTCTTGGTGAACCTCGACAAGCACGACGGTTGGGACTCCTCGCGACGCTTCGCTCTTAATCTAGGTGAGTTGGATTTCACAGTGCCGCGAGCCCGCGAGTTGGGTATACACTTGGTGCCGTTTTTGAAGCCACAAGGAAATTCCGGTTGATCTCGATCAACACTGAGAAACGAGGATTCCTTATGAACCATGTTAGGTGGAGTTTGCTGGTGCTTGTAGCGCTATGGGGCGCAGTGGGCGCGCATGGTCAGGCAGTCACTGCCAACCTGCAGGGCGTAATTACGGACGCTAGTGGCGCTGTCGTGGCTGCCGCGACAATTTCGGCAATTAGCCCTGAGACCGGCATTCAGCGGAGCACGGAAACCAATGTGGACGGGCTTTACCGGATTAACCTGCTGCCGCGTGGACGATACCAGGTACAAGCAAAAAAGGCGGGATTCGAAAGCCAAAGCCTGAATCTAACTCTGACGGTTGGCGATACAACCACGGCCAACATGGTGTTAAAAGTTGCTGGGCAGACGGAAACAGTCAACGTCAGCACCGGCGCCTCCCAAGTCGACACCTCGAGTTCGCAGATTGCCGAGCCGGTCACGCAGGCGCAGATCGCAAATCTGCCAATCAACGACCGAAATTTTCAACAATTAGCTAACCTCATTCCGGGAGCGGCGCCGTCGCCCTCCTATGACCCAACCAAGCGGCTTTATGGCGGCGTAGTGTCAGGCGGTGCTACGGCACGGAGCTCAGGCATCAGCGTGGATGGCGGCAACTTCAACGACAATATTGTGGGCGGGCCAGTCGGCCTCGTACCCGAAGATTCAATCCAGGAATTCCAGGTCATTACCAACCAATTTTCTGCCGAGTATGGACATTCATCCGGTCCGTTTATAAATGTGGTGACGAAGTCGGGGACGAACACCGCACATGGGAGCGGATTCCTTCTGTACCGACAGAAGAACCTGCAAGCGAACGGATTTTTTGAAAAAAAGAAGCCGGACTTTAATCGGGAGCAGTTCGGGGGCTCGCTGGGCGGAGCACTGATCAAGGACAAGACGTTCGGCTTCTACGCCATCGAGCGGAACCGGCAGCAGAAAGCACAAACGGTGGATACTGGCGGGGTCTATCCTCAGTTCGAAGGATCATCCCCAGCCCCCTTCCGGGACCTGTTGATGGTGAGCAAGCTGGATCATCATTTCACTCAAGCTGAGACCCTTAGCTTTCGGGCGTCGTTCCAGCGCAACACATCGACCGAAGGACTGCGGGTAGATCCTAACCTGCTGTTCGGCGGTTCGCCTGCGGCAAATGCATTTCAGGTCGCGAGTAATGAGAACATCTCGTGGCAAGCCACCCAGAGTTCTCTTATATCAAGCCGCACGCTCAATCAGTTCATAGTACAGTTCAACCGTTTCATCAATAATCTCAAACCCACAAGTGTGGGCATCAACCTACGCTTCCCGTCGGTGGTAATAGGGCAGAACGCGTCTACTCCTCAAGCCGTACAACAAGATCGGCTGCAGTTCCGGGATGATTTGTCGACCCAGGCCAACTGGCACGGCTTGCACAATATCAAGTTTGGAGTCGACCTGAACCCTCGCATCAAGTACAACCTGCTATTTGACTTGGTAAAGAACACATCGTTCTTTTTCAATGCGGACGATCCCACCGTCACATGCGCGTCCCCGACCAGTTGCACTACCAGCATCGCGCCCGCGTTTGCCCTTAGGGGCATCGGCTCGACGAAGGAAGACGGCACCACGGTATGGCAGATGGCCTACTACCTACAGGACGACTGGAAGATGAGCCGAAGGCTCACCCTGAATCTTGGCCTGCGTTATGAGTTTGAAAGCGGGTTTGTGGACGCCGGGTTCAAACAACCGCTCGAGGGAGTGGCTCCGTTCTTCGACAGCCGCACGCGTAGGAATCCGAAACTGAGTTTCGGCCCGCGTATAGGTTTCGCCTATGACCTGCGCGGAAACGGCAGGACCGTACTTCGCGGTGGATTTGGAATCTACTTCGATTCCACACCCTATGAAATCGGCTACATAGATCGAACGTTCAATGGCGTGAAGTATTTCATTGCAGGGTTCGGACCAACTCAACCCGATGTGAACGATCCCGCGTTTCTGGGTCCGCCGCCACCTCCCGGTGGCAACGCCATTGACGGCCACGTGAGCCAGCCTTACACGGAACAGTGGTCCATTGGAGTGGGACAACAATTACCGTGGGGGATGGTGTTTGACTCGAGCTATGTGCACATCCTCGGCCTTCATGGATGGATGAGCCGTGAGTTGAATCCACAGAGCGCGACCCGAGTAGCGCCGTTTCCGTCACTCGGACTTTTCACCAGCTTCCAAACCACCAACATCAGCCACTACAACGGTCTGCAGGTAAGTGTCCGCAAGAACCTGGACAAGCGCGTGCAGTTTCAAGTCGCGTATACGTTGTCGAAAGCCGTGGGGTTGTCGGATGACATCTTTGAGCCCGGCGTACCCCAGGACAGCAACAACATTTTTGCGGATAAGGGACCCACACTGCGGGATGCCCGGAATCGGTTCGTGGTAAGTGGCATCATCACGCTGCCATGGGGGTTCCAGACGTCAAATATTGTGGCACTGCAGAGTGGGCGGCCATACAACATCACCACCGGGAACGATGACAATGGCGACGGTCACTTCAAAGATCGCCCAGCAGGCGTGGGGCGCAACGCGGGACGGGCGGCCCCAACCTACGTCTGGGATACGCGACTAGCGCGGCCCTTCAAGGTCGGGGAGCGAGTCGAGATCAGTCCCACGGTAGATATGTTCAACGTGCCGAACCATCCGAACTTCGATGCAGAATCCTACAACGGGGCATTGAACGCCGGCTGTTCTGTAGGCCCGCCAACTTGCGGAACCCTGCAAGCTCCGGGGCCTGCCTTCGGCAAACCCAGCGATATTATCTCGCCGGCACGGCAACTGCAGCTCGGCGTACGGGTCACGTTCTGACACAATTCCAAGGCACGAGGCCCCCCTTCTCCATGTGCTCAAGGAGAGGGTATGCCCTAGTTGGATTTGCTGATTTCTTCCCACGATTGGAGACCGGCATGGTTATGAAAAGGCAGCTGATTGGTTTCGCACTATTTTCAGGAATGTTGGCAGGGACGACGACGGGTTTCGCCCAAAGCGGGAATGTGGTGAAGTACCACGCCTCCATGGGCGATGTGAAGTACGTCTACGGCGTGGCTGAACCGGTGGCGCGTTTGAAATCCGGAGACGTTCTTGAAACCAATACCGTAGATGCCTTCGGCAACGCTATCCAAAAGCCGGGTGACCCGTTGAGTCTGGTTAAGGGTGACAATCCGCTGACGGGCCCTTTCTACATTGAGGGAGCGCAGCCCGGGGACACGCTGGCGGTGAAGATTCTGGATATTCAGGTGGACGGAAATCAGGGCGTGGGCGCATTTGCTCCCGGATTCGGCGCATTGAATGAGACTAATTACACGCCCATGCTGCACCCGCCACTGCCGGAGAAGATTTGGTTGTATCCCATCGATCATGCGTCCAACACGGCAACATTCAAGGCACTGGATTCGAACTTTTCGGTAAAGATTCCGCTCCATCCGTTTTTTGGCTGCATTGGAGTGGCACCGGCGGGAGGAGAAGCTCGCAGTTCGATTGTGCCGGCAGAATTTGGTGGGAATATGGATTCTCCCGAGGTCAGCGTAGGTAACACGCTTTATCTCCCCGTGAACGTACCAGGGGCGCTGCTTTATATGGGCGATGGCCATGCTGCCATGGGCGATGGGGAAGTGGCAGGGACGGCAATTGAAGTCCCACTCCGGACGCGGCTCCAGATCAACGTGCTAAAAGGGCAGAAGATCAACTGGCCGCGGTTCGAGAACGACGATACCATCATGGCGGTGGGCGCGTACCGTCCGCTCGACGATGCCCTGCGCATCGCGTTTACCGAGCTAGTGAGATGGATTCACCACGACTACGGACTCTCGGAACTGGACACATACGAGTTGCTTTCCAAGGTGGCAAGGATTCATCTGAACGAAATGGTGGATCCGAACTACGTGGTCGTGGCGTTAGTTGAGAAGAAGTACTTGCCACCAAAGAAGAAATGACGACTACTGGACTCGTCGACGAGTCCGCCCGCGAAGTTCGCGGCGGAGCCGTTCCGCGACCTGGAGCCCAGGAAAGCCGACCTTTATCTGAAAAGCATTAGCGAGAAGAGACTTGAAGGGTGCAGAAGGGTATCACTCTGATCTGGTTGGATGATGACCACATGAGCGCCTTGGCGGCCAAACCGGTTCACGTGGCAATTGAATCCCACTCTCCCGCGAGGGACATACCCAAGACAGCTCGGTCGTGAAAGTGCTTGTCGAGCGTATGCGCAGGGGGGAAGAGAGCGTTGGTCACGAGGAAGGGGCCGCAGGCGACGGTGTCAAATTTCGGACTTCCCAAGGAGACAGGTACACCGCCAATACCGAACGCAGCCATTTAGCCGCAAGTCTAGATAGCATGAGTGCGGTCGTCAACCCTTCGAGGGTACCTACGCGTTACGAAATAAGAAAAACACGACTCCGAACGCAATAATCGCCAGCGCCCAGAATGACGGCGAATGCAACACGTAGACCTGCGCGCCTGTCACTGCAATTAACCCCGTCGCTCCTTGTTCCTTCACGAGGGAGACGGCCTTCCAGTGCAGCCAAGTGAGAAAGCAAAGGTAGGTGATTGCCGAAGCAAGCAGTCCGGCCAAAACGGGCTTTAGATATGGCACGTGTGCCTCCCATGCTCAGCGCGACAATATTACTCGGTTGCTGAAGCTCGCACCCGCTGGAAAGCATGAGGAATGACGTGTTACAAACAAAGCTAGTTACGATAAAGTAATCATATTTTGCGCATCCATTTATTATATCAATAAAGTATATTATAACTTGTTTAGTTTTTCTAATAGTAGTAAAGACCGGTTACATCGTACCGCACCTGTCGCGCAGTTGAAGGATGAAATCTGCCCAGGACAGCCGAGGTCCCGTTTGCGGCGGCGCCAGTACTTGATCTGGCCAAAGGGGAGTCCGGATCTCGAGGGTTGATTGCCTTGAGTTCCGAGGGGGCAGTAGTGCTTCCAGTCGAGTTCGCATATTCTCGAGCGTTTTCTCCGGCGCATGGTCCACATCGCGTCTGCCCACAGCTTCCTAGTAAAGAAGTGCAGTAGGAGGTGTCCCCGCAGATTTTCATTCTAGGAGAGCTTCCATTAACTACTTCCCCTTTTCCTTTGGGCGAATCAGCAGACGATGAAGATAGCTAGACCCTTCTCTTTCGTATTCATTAATTCCACCTCTGAGAAGGAGTTCGCAAACTTGGGCCAAGCTTCGACCTTCCTTCTTCGCGATGTGTAGCAGGGCAGTCTTGATTTCGCCGGACACCCTGAAGCCGATACGTTCATCCTTCGCTGTCATGACTTTGCGGCGGATTTTAGATCTTCCGGCCGTACCCAGTAAATCATTTTTCCTGTTGACGTAGGTACTCAATATGGTTCACAATGTTCAACATTGTTGGTCGTTGTTGCTCATCCTTAGTGTTTCGTGAAAGGGCACTGCGATGAAGCCTCAGCACTCCAGGAAGCGTGATTTGGCCTCTGAAAACCTACGGTTCGCGAAAAGATTCATCTCTCAGACTCTATCGAGTGTTCTGCTTGAGCAATTGCGCGAACTCAGCCGCAACTCTTCACTGTCATTGCGGTGTGGTGACCTACTACTTCTCAGCGGTGGCTGGTACGTGACCCACACTGGTTTGCTTCGTCTAGCCGCTCGTCGACGCTGCAAGGGCATTCAGGTTCTTCCGGTTCCAGAATTCTCTGAT
>QIAH01000237.1:0-406 GCA_003225465.1 Acidobacteriota bacterium
AACAGCTGAATCGCCAAACGGGGGAGTCGCGGTACGACTATGTGGATTTCTACATGGGAAGCTTTGGGGTGTCGCAGCGCGCCGATTTGACGCCCGTCTATGAGATGGTCTTCCGCCGACTCAAGCAACGGCTGTTGGGTTGGGGGTATAGTTTTCCCCAATTGCAGTTGATTGAATTTTCCTCCGAGAAACCGAACGGTGCACGGAGTTACCAGCTCGAAAAAATGAAAGCCGAGCTAACAGAGGCGCACCGCCAAGCCATCGAAGATTCCAAGCTGGAGCCCGTGCCGGAGATCGTGCTTGCGTACAGAAATGTTTATGGCATGCTGCCCCATGGTTGGCCGCCGTGGGAGTTCAACCAATGCGACGATTGAGTTCATATTCCTCCACCAGTGCTGTGTCTCGC
>QIAH01000237.1:520-5485 GCA_003225465.1 Acidobacteriota bacterium
GTAACCAGTTATTTGGATGAGGAAGATGCAGTTTTCTGATGGAAAAAGGGGCGGGTGCAAGTTTCCGGCGATGCCCTGATGCCTGCTCCACGCGCTCGATTCGTTTTTCGAATGATTGCTTTTGCATAGCACTCAGCGTCCTTTGAAGCTCCCCCTCAAACCGGCTTCGCTGGCGGGTCTGTCTCATTCATTTCGAGGTTGACCGCCCTTCAGAACTAATGCCAAGATTCCTTAGCCCTCCCCCATAGGGACTACTCTGAGGAGGGGAATTGTCGGATCGCAAGCGCACTGTCGATCGCTACGGAACACGGCTTCCCAGCCGACGACAGCTGCGAGTTATCGAGCTAGTAGCCCAAGGATTGAAAAACAAAAAAATCGCCAAGGAACTCCGGATCAGCGAACACGTCGTCAGGAATCATCTTGGAAAAATCTACGACAAGATTGGCGTAAGCAATCGGGTCGAACTCGCACTGTGGTATTGGGCTAGAAGGCAGGAGGGAAAGCCACGCCGAGCTCGCAATTGAGCTAACACCTCCCATGAGGAAGCCGGCCGGAGTGTTATTACTGGGCCATCCGTGGTGGATTCAAACGTGACGGGCCGTAAAAACTGAATCGGCGTCAACCATGACGTCAACTCGCCCGACTTTCTTGCCTACAACGTATACAACGGCTGAGTCTTCACCGGCCGCATCCGCTTCTTGGCCGCTGTAAATTGACCTATAAGGGAGGCCAAAAAAAATCGACGGGGCTGGACGACATAGTCGACGCTTTAGGGTGTCTGATACCCCATTCGACGTCACGGAGTAAACAAAGCCGATGCTTGTTGCCCACTATCTATGAATTCGGATGCGAACCAATGGTCCTTTACGGCGCAGGAACGACCGCTTGTGCCTGATTCGAATGCGTGCTCTCAGCGCCCGTCCGATCTACAGCTGTGACCACATAGAAGTACGACTGCCCTGCACTCACCGTACTGTCTGTGTAGCTCAAATTGCCATCGGGAGAAGATGTGATCCGCGCGTACGATCTGCCCGATACCGTCGATCGGTACACGTTGTAACCCACCACTCCCGCGCTGCTGCTCGCCGCCCAGGAGAGGGTAACGCTGTGCGGAACTGTGGCCACTCCACTTCCGCTCAGCGATTCTGTCGCGAGAGAATTCCCTGCGTTGCTCAGGAAAGCAAGCCTGGCGGCCGCCGCGCCGGAGGACTGCGGCGAAAAGGTCACGGTGAAGGGAACCGACTGCCCAGCAGGGACTGTCAGGGGCATCGAGATGCCACTAACTGCAAACTCTGCGCTCGTTGTGGTGATCGAAGAGACTGTGACCGGGGACCTGGTCGCACTCAGAATCCCCTTCGAGGAGGCTCTCGATCCCGCCCTTACGCTACCGAAGTTCAATGTCGCCGGTGCCACGGTGAACTGCCCAAGCGCCGTCTCGCTTCCCGACAGCGCGATGTGCAGCTGCGGGTTTGAAGCATTCGAGTTCACCAAGAGAGTGCCGGAGGTTGTCCCGGAAATGGTAGGCGCAAATACGACGCTGAAGGTCAGGCTGTGCCCCGCGTTCAGGCTCACGGGCAGTACCAAGCCGCTCAACGTGAACGCCCTATTGGACACGGAGGCCTGCGAGACCGTGACACTCGTTTTCCCGTTATTCGTCAGGGTCTCCGTCAACGTCTTGGACCCGCCTGCTGTCAGACTTCCAAAACTCAGGATTGCGGGCGAGGGCGCGATCATACCCTCTCCCTCTGCGCGGGGAATCCCCGAACCTGACAAGTCCACAGTCGCGGACGCCTTCCACTTGTGGTAGCCCCACACTTGCGTCGAAATACTTACTAACCCGCGGTCAGCACCGATCGCAGATGGAGTGAAGGTGACGTGTAAACGGGCGCTCTGCCCTGGAGCGAGCCTCACTCCAGAGTTCAGGCCACTGACTGCGAAGCCCCTTCCGCTCACGTGCACACCCGCAAAAACAAGCCTTCGGGTTCCCTTGTTGGTAACGTGTAACACTCGCGTCTGACCATTCCCGACAATCACGTCGCCAAACGCCAATCTGGACGGCGCGACCGCGATTTGCTGCTCCCCGGCGTGGATTGAGAGAGGCGGAGCAATAATAATAATAAGGAGGAGGAAAAGAGCCCAATACCTTGCCAAGCCAGAACCGGTCACAGTTCACACCTATGCAGGTACGCTGGGGCGCACGTGCGGGGGATGGGTGGTGCTTCAGTTCCGCACCCGGACGGTCGAGATTGCCGAGGCGAGGGCCTGTTGATCTTAATTTCCCTCCGCGGCCGCTTCGTCAACAGATCACATTAGGACAGTCTGAGAAGGGCATGGTGACTTCGTTTGGTTTTCAACGTGCTGCACATTGGAAGAATCGTCGGACGATGCACGATGGCGTATGCAGCAGCCTAAAAGAGTCATGACGCGATATCCTCTTTGGCTTTTAGTGTCGGCACAGCCAGTGTATTTCCGGGAGACACCGTGGAACCGCGATCTTGAGCTTCAAACCCAGGTGCCAGAGCGCCGCGAGGGATGTTGGAAGCAGCGGAAGCCATGTTTACGGAGGACTGGGAGCCACATTTCTGCTTCGTGAACTACTTCTGCGAGCAGGAATCCATGGGCGTGGCAGCCGCGGCCTCAATGCTCCGAGTTCTGATTGGCTCCAAATCTGTTTCCCATCCTCACTTCCAGACGGATCATCGTGACCTTCAAGGCTGTGCCCTCAACTCCTGCCAGCAGATGCCTGGGTCACGGATTGTGCGAGGTTCTTAAGGTGAAAGGGCGTGCGGAGTGTGCTTCACAGGGTCATGCCACTAAACGGCGCGGCCGGCGTTCAGTCGCCGATTGGTGCCTAGCGTCGTGCCTCTTCCTGGTTTCTGCTGCCCGTGCAGTCGTGCTTGTCGAAGCCCTCTTGGGCAACGCGGTTAAATGCGAGCGCCGCAACAGTGCTCTCCAGGCGCGGGGCGGTAAAACCCCAGGGGCAGTGGGAGCAGCACCAGCCGGTAAATGTTTCGTCCTCAATCCAGATTATGCGTCTATTCATTGGCTGTGCGTAGTTTTGGATTTCGACGGAAGGATGGACTTCCGCCGGAGACGAGGGGCAGGAATACACATGACAACTCGAGCGCGGAACGTAGCCCGTGCCCTCGCCGGAGACAATTTCCCACGAAATCGCTGAGAGGCAAAGTAACGAAAGTGCTTCATCCCGTTTGGCAGCAGGACATCAACGCAAGCACAAGGGAACCGTGAGCGAATCCCCCGGTGGTCAAATATATCGGTCAACTTATGCATGATGCCAACTCGGGGACCAAGACCATCCACCATTTACGAATAGTTCGGGCGGTTCAATGCGCAGCGGAATGGAGAGCATCCGGTACACGCGCTCGAACAAAAGTTCGTCAAGGTCGACTGGGCGGAGTTTTGCGCGGGGATGGTCTGAAGAGTTTTTCTAATATGCACCCGAGTCGTCAACTTTTTCAGCACTAGTTCAGGAATGTACTTCCGGCACTGGTTCTTGTTTGACGGTTAGGGAAAAGCGAAGTCCAGACGAACCAGCAACTTTCAAAGTGGTCGTCGCCGACTTGCTGAGACAGAGGCCTTCCTCCCTTGATGCCTGCCGCATAAGTACATGTCCAGTTGCTCGTTGAGCTGTCGCGCCTCGGTTACCTTTCAGCTTGCAGCATACCCTGAAAGGATACCGTAAGAAGGTATTCAGCACCTTAGCGATCGAGCTGATCTAGAAGAGGCGGTCTACCTCTATGAGCCTGTGCAATCTTCGTGTTAGGTCGGACGTGCTCGCGCTCCGCGCCTACTGCTTGAGAGCTATTTTGGCTTTGGCCACTTTGTTCAGCGTGGGATGCGCGGGCACAAAAATGGCTAGCACTTCCCCGTCGAGTCCGACGCCGGCTGGAAGCCTGTCCCCCAGCAATTCCACGCTGAATTTTGGGAATGTACAGCTAGGCAGTGGAAAATCAATGTCACTCGCGCTCACCAACGCCGGAACGAGCGCTGCCGTTCAGATTTCGCAGGTCACCGCCTCTGGTCCGGGCTTCACCGTAACTGGAGTGACCCTCCCGGTTAACTTGGAAGTTGGCCAGAGCGTCACCTTGAGTGTTGATTTCAAGCCGACATCGGCCGGCAGTACGAGCGGGAATGTATCCATCGTGAACACAGCAACCAAATCGAACATCTCGGTAGGCCTGTCAGGGGCTGGACTCGCGTCCGGACAACTCGCGGTCAGTCCAGCAAGCGTAAATTTTTCGAGCGTGACAGTTGGCGGCAGCCAGAATCAGACGGGAACATTGACCGCGGGCTCATCCAGCATCACGGTCTCGAGCGCAAGTTGGAATGGAACCGGGTTTTCGCTCGGTGGTATCTCTTTTCCCGTGACAATTCCCGCCGGACAAAGTGTGCCGTTCAGGGTCACTTTCGCGCCTCAAACAACAGGAGCTGTAAACGGTACAGTTTCTTTCCTGAGTAATGCGAGCAACTCGCCGACCAACGAAACCTTAGGTGGGACCGGCGTACAAGCGACCCTGCACAGCGTGGGCCTGAGCTGGAATCCGGATGCTTCAACCGTCCAGGGCTACTACGTGTACCGTGGCGGACAGACAGGCGGGCCGTACGCAAAGATCTCGACCTTACAACCTGGAACTTCGTACGTCGATGCCAGCGTGTCATCTGGCCAGACCTACCACTATGTTGTGACTACGCTCGGCACCAATTCGCAAGAGAGCGCGTACTCGAATGAAGCCGTGGCGGTGATTCCGTAGAGTCGCCAACAGACACACTGGCGGAAGTTTGAAATTCTCTCTAGATCCATCAGCTTTGAAAACAAGGTGCACTGCCGGCAGCAGTCTCGCGATTGCCAGGGAGCGCGGGTAAGCTCCCGTGCAAGACAGCGGTCATCGCGGCAATTTCCTTCCCAATCTGATAAGTGTTCTGGCGTCACTGAATTTCTAGCGC
>QIAH01000238.1 GCA_003225465.1 Acidobacteriota bacterium
TTTTCCGGTTCGACTCTCGATTGGCCGAGCGCGATGTAAGTTTCGTCAGTACCCACATGTACCCAGCGTGTGCCGTCGTTGCTAGTCCCTTCGCCTCGAACGTGGAATTCGGGAAAGGCGGTTTCCAAGAACCGGATCATCGCGTCCAAGTCGCGGACGCAAACGTTCGCATGTTCCAGTCGCGTTGCCATCGCACACCTCCGCCCCGGCCATGTCTGATGGTGGTTCCGAATGCCC
>QIAH01000239.1:0-2076 GCA_003225465.1 Acidobacteriota bacterium
TGCCGTTCCGACCGATAAAATCCAACTCCGTAAATCACGGCTTTTCCCGTTGTGGAGTAGATCACCTGGCGAATTCTCAGCAAGGGCGCGCCCCGCGGCACCGAGAGCAGTTCGGCATTGTGCGCATCCGCGGGCGTTGCGTCCACCTCTTCATCCGCGTACGCCAGCTCGACGCCATGATCATGTTGCAGTGTGGCAAAAAGCGAATTCTTTCCGAGCGGCGCAGAAATAAGATCCGCGAATTCGGGAGCCGGAAGGTAAACTGTTTCCAGCGCAAACGGATCATCTCCGGTAAGCCGAAGCCGATCGATTTTCACCAGGTGACTGGTTGCGGGTAATCCCAGCCGGGCTGCAATCTCGAGTTGTTGCTCGATCAGTTTCGCCGAGAGCACGCGTGTCCGCGGCGGCAGTCCGCGGCTGGACATATGCTCCGTATAGCTCATCAGTTTATTGAAATGGATTTTCGGGGGCGCAACGAACGTGCCCGATCCGCGCCGTCGCTCGACGATCCCTTCCCGCTCCAGCCCGGCGAGTGCATGGCGAGCCGTCATCAGGCTGACACTGTGAATCCGGGCCAACTCCCGCTCCGAATCTACCGCATCGCCGATCTTTAGATGGCCGCCCTCGATGCGCTTACGAATAACGTTCTGGATCTTCTTATACGCGGGCGTTCCATTCCGGCTACCGTTTCGGTTTTGTGCCATTCGTTTCCCCACGTTCGATCGAACATTTCCCCTAGGGACCAGGAATGCGTGAGTACGCCTGCGAAAGCTTCGTGCGAGCTATATAGCACATGCGCTGCCTCACGTAAAGGGGCACTTCAGGCTGAATTCCCAAGCGTAGTATCCGCCATAACCGCTTCGCTATATAGCGGCAGAGTGCTATAGGATTGATTCTGCCATATTTACCTTGCTCGGGCATCCCAAAACCGTTCCTGAGAACCGGGCGAACCCGGGTTAAAACCATTCAATACCAGAAATTGTAGGCAAGATTTTATCTCTTCAATTTTCCGTAGAATCCCGCAGGAACGTCCTGTGTGCTCTACCGGACGCTCAAGTGCTTTTTCGCGGAGACCGAAGTGCTATACAGCTTCCGCTCGCATGTATTCGATGAATTGCTGAGGAAAATTGAAATTTTCTTCTTGACCTTGCACACACTACTGCTATATAGCATATGGCCATTCGTGATGTGGGTTCTCTGTGGTCTGCCCAGAAACTTAAGCGCGTGGGGAGGTTCTGTGATGAAAAAGGTATGGTTCTTCGCCTGTGTTTTGCTGGTGGGAATGGCGCTATTCGCGCTCACGCTGCCAGCCTTTGGCCAGGAAGTGACGGCCGCCATCGTCGGTACGGTGACCGATCCCAGCGGGGCTCCGATCAACGGCGCGACCGTAACCGCGACTGACACCGAACGCGGCACCTCCTGGAATGCAAAAACAAATGACGCCGGCGCCTACAACTTGCCGCGCGTTCCGGTGGGAACCTACAAAGTCGAAATCGCGGCGTCAGGCTTCCAGAGAGCCCTGCATCCGCCCTTCACCCTCGTGCTCAACCAGACCGCCCGCGTCGACGTGCAGATGAAGGTCGGACAAGTCACCGAAACTGTAGAGGTGACCGGGACGACGCCGGTTCTCCAAACCGAAGACGCCCAAGTCAGCACGATCATCGACGCGAAGACCAACGACAACCTTCCCCTAGCCACTCGTAACTTTCTGCAGTTGACACTCCTGACTCCGGGAGCAATCTCGGTTGATCCGCAGAGCATGAATACGGGAGCGAACCTTGCTGAAGAGGGTGGACGTCCCTACATCAACGGGAATCGCGAGCAAGCCAACAACTTCCTGCTGGACGGTATTGACAACAACCAGGCGTCTGAAAACCTCATCGGTTTTACGCCCTCCCCGGATGCGATTGGAGAGTTCAATCTCATCACACAGAACGCTTCGGCGGAGTTCGGCAACTACAACGGTGGAATCATTAACGCCACCATCAAGTCCGGCACCAACAGTTTGCACGGCAACGTGTTTGAGTTCTTCCGCAATGACAAGTTCAATGCCAACAAATGGGAAAACGGCTTGGG
>QIAH01000239.1:2240-7821 GCA_003225465.1 Acidobacteriota bacterium
CGAGATCGGCGGAAATTTTGGCGCTCTTCTTCCTGCAGTCCAGCTCTACAATCCCTGTGCTGCTGGTACGGGTGGCACGTCGGGGACACCTTGCAATATCCTGTCCCCCGCTTCCCGGAACATGCAGCCCTTCCCGGGCAATGTGATCCCGGCGAACATGCTCGACCCCGCTTTTACGGCGCTGGTGAGCAACCCTCTGTATCCAAAATCAGTGAATTCGTTGCCAAACGGGTTCGGGCAGGCGATTAACACCACCGCCAAGCAGTTCAACACTGACCAGGGCGACCTTAAGATCGATTACGACCCCTCGGAAAGAGATCGGTTCTTCGGTCGGTTTTCCAAGAGCGATCAGTACGACCCTGCGACCAATTCACAGGCGATCTTGGGTAATACCGTTAACGAAGCCTACATCCTCAGCGGCGGAATCAACTGGACACACACTTTCACTCCCAACTTGTTGAACGAATTCCGTATCGGCGAGAATTGGACAAGACTCCCTCACGGTTTAACAACCTTCAACGCATCCGTAGGGAAACTCGCCGAAGCCATCGGCATTGCAGATGGGAACCCAGGCGGTCTTACCGGTCTGCCCTTACTTGCCTTCGGAGGTGGGGCGGGCACGAATCCGAACGCAGGCGTACTTCAAAGCCTCGGAAGTGCCGGCGTGACGGAGAAGTTCTCATCCACGGTTCAACAACTCGACGACAATTTGATCTACACCCACGGGCGCCACGCTATAAAAGCTGGCTACCAGATGAATCGTTACAAGATTAATGTCTTCTACAGCGGCAACGGGGGTGAACTCGGCATTCTGATCTACGGATTGGGACCGGGAGGCAATTACACAGGCAATGGCAGCACGACATCGACTACTGGCGATCCGGGTGCCGATTGGGCTCTCGGACTCCCCCAAGACGTAGCCCGCGGCACCGCGTCGGGCCTGTGGCACCAGCGCGATTGGTTATTCGCCGGTTACGTACAGGACGACTGGCGGGTCACAAGTGACCTCAGCCTGAATCTAGGTCTCAGGTATGAAGCACGAACGCCATGGACGGAACAGAACAACCGTCAGGTCTCAGTCAACATACTGACCGGTGCCCTTCAATACCCCGGCAATGTGCCGGTCCAGGGAGTCGGCAGCAATGGTTTCAGTTCCGGTTTGTACAAGTCGGTCTACGGCCTGCCCGATTTTCAGCCGCGCATCGGTTTCGCATGGAGCCCCGCTGCGCTTAACCACAAGACTGTGCTTCGCGGTGCCTTCACCATATCTTCTTACCTGGAGGGAACGGGAACGAACCTTCGTCTAACCCAGAACCCGCCCTTCACACCCGCGCAGACTGAGGCCGGCAACGTGGCGACAGGTCCGAGCTTCAGCACCAGCGACGCCTTCACCACAGCAGCGCCCGGCAACCTTTTCCAGGGCGCGACCATGCTGGCTTGGTCCGGAACGGTTCAGCCCGCGATCGCTCAACAATGGAACTTTTCTATTCAACACGAGATTGCCAACAACACCACACTTCAGGTCGGCTATGTGGGACAGCACACCACTCATTTGATGGTGCCCGAATGGCTGAAGCAGGGCGACCTCCAACCGGATGGCACCATTACCTATCCTTACATCGGCGGCCACAATCTTGTCGGGATCAATGGCTCCACCGCAACATCGCCTACCTTCGGGCCGAACGGATTGGGCAACGTCAAAAACACCGCCTCCAACGGCAACATGAACTACAACGCCTTGCAAGCTGTGTTGCAGAAGCGTTACAGCAGCGGCCTGCAGACCCAGGTGTCTTACACCTTCCAGAAGTGCATGACCAACAATGACGGCTACTACGGAACCTGGGGAACTGCAACGCAGGCCTCACCCGCAGCCAATTACTGGCAGAACCTCTACGATCCCAATTCCGACTACGCTCAGTGCTACTGGGACACCAAGCACGTTCTCAGCGCCTACGCGGTGTACGAACTTCCTTTCGGAAGAGGCAAGCGGTTCGGCCATGACATGCCTGCAGTGGCAAACGCGATTGCCGGCAACTGGTCAATCAACCCGATTGTTTCGCTCCACTCCGGTTTCCCACTTGCTCTCTACGCGTCTGATGCCTCTGGAACTCACTCCCCTTCCCCCCGTCCGAACTGCAACGGACCTGTCCATTATCCAAAGAATGTTGGCCCTGCGGGTTTACAGTTTTTTGACCCCAGCCCATTCTCTCAACCTGCCGCGGGTACGTTCGGCAATTGCCCTGCCCAAGGACCGGTGATTGGCCCAGGCTACAAAGAAGTTGATATCAGCCTGCAGAAGAACTTCCTGTTTACTGAGACCAAACGTCTGCAGTTCCGCGCTGATTTCCTTAACGCGTTCAACCACCCGAACCTCGGCGCTCCAAACCATACGGTAGGGAAGGGCATGGGACTTACCAACACTTCTCAAGACGCTCGAGAACTGCAGTTCGCTCTGAAGTTCTACTTCTGACGCTGCTTTTCCGACTAACCCGCTTCGCACGTGAGAACGACAGGCCCCTTGGGTGCCTGTCGTTCTCCATTTATCATCGTCGCATGCAGAAGTTCCCCCAGTTCCTGTTCCCTTTCATTGCTCTAAGCACAGCCCTGTCGGGACAGGCCGCCAAAGCACCTACGACTGACCCCGCCACAGCGGCTCCGAAGACCATCGAACTCGCCGAAACCGGCCATTGCGCCGAAGCTCTTCCCGCGCTCAGCGGCATCACCCGCAAGCAGGCCGACAAGGACCTCAAGCGACGTGCCGGCCTCGATGGCGTCCGCTGCGCCATGGGCCTCGGCCGCTTCGACGATGCTCTGGAATTTCTGCGAACCCTGAATCGCGAATTTCCCACCGACCCGGACGTGCTCTATCTCTCCATCCACACCTTCTCCGACCTCGCCACGCGCGCATCCGAGGAACTGGCCCGCTCCGCGCCCTCTTCTTATCAGGCTCGTGAGTTGAATGCCGAAGCCTACGAGAGTCAGGGGAAATGGGATCAAGCTGGCCAGGAATACCAGAAAGCCCTGGCCAAGAATCCCGATGCTCCCGGTCTGCACTTCCGCATCGGTCGCCTCCTGCTCTCGAAACCCAATCCCCCCGCCGACGTCGTCGAGCAAGCTCGCAAGGAATTTCAAGCCGAGCTGAAGATTGATCCAAATAACGCTGGCGCCGAATATGTTCTGGGAGAGCTGGCCCGCCAGGACCAAAACTGGGACCAGGCCGTCGAACATTTCTCCCGCGCCTCCAAGCTCGATCCCGCATTCGGCGATGCGTTTCTGGGCTTGGGCGAGGCCCTCATCTCCAGCCGCAAGTTTCCCGAAGCCATTCCGCCGCTCCAGACAGCCGTGAAACTCGAGCCCGCGAATCCCGGCGCGCACTACAATCTGGCTACCGCCTACAGCCGCTCTGGACGCAAGACGGAGGCGGACAAGGAGTTTGCCATCCATCGCCAAATGACGCAGAAGGAGCCCGCGCAGACTCCCGCTCAGCAGGAGAATCCGCCCGCGAATCCGAACTGACAGAGCCACACACCTCGATGCGTTCAATCCCCTCAGCCCCGAACCGATTGCAGTGAAGATCCCAATTCTCAATCCCCAGGCCCTTCTCCAGTCGCGCCGTCGATTCCTCGCCAGTATTCTCGGTGCGGCCGCTGCCGGAGCCATCCCGCGCTGGGCTCGAGCTTTGCCGCAATCGCCCTATCCGTTCGAGGAGGTCCTTGCGACCACCAGTGGCATCACCTGGAAGCACGTCGCCGGCAAATCTGCCGAAAAGTATCTCCCCGAGACGACGGGCGCGGGCTGCGCATTCCTCGACTACGACAACGACGGCTGGATGGACCTCTACCTCGTCAATAGTGGTGCCTGCGATTTCTTCACGCCCACTCCGCCCCTCCGCAACGCGCTCTACCACAACAATCGCGACGGAACTTTCACTGATGTAACGGAGAAAGCCGGCGTGGGCGCAGGTGGCTTCGGTCAGGGAGTCGCCGTCGGCGACTATAACGGCGATTGTTTCCCCGACCTCTACGTCACCCAGTACGGCAAAAGCATCCTCTATCGCAACAATGGAGACGGCACCTTCACCGACGTTACAGGAAAAGCCGGCGTGGCCGCCCCTGGGTGGGCTTCGAGTGCCGTCTGGTTCGACTACGATAACGACGGCCGCCTCGACCTGTTCGTTTGCCGCTTCGTCGACTTCGACAAGGCGAAGAGCAAAGACTGCCATGCCGGCGAAGATGCCAAGCGCGGCTACTGCATTCCGCATCTTTACAGGCCAATGGCCAGCTGGCTCTTTCACAACAACGGCGATGGCACCTTCACCGACGTCAGCAAGTCATCTGGAATCGGCAACTATCTCGGCAAGGCTTGGGGCGTGGTTGCCACCGACATCAACAACGACGGCCGCATGGACCTCTTTGTCGCCAACGACACGGTCGCCAACTTCCTCTTCGCCAACCGTGGCAACGGCCGTTTCGAGGAGATTGGAACCCAAGCCGGGGTCGCCTACAGCGCCGAAGGCAGGCCGCGTTCGGGCATGGGGCTCGACTCCGCGGACGTCAATCAAGACGGCTGGATGGACCTGTTCGTCGCCAACATCGACCACGAGATGTATTCGCTCTATCAGAACAATCACGACGAGACCTTCGACGACCAGGCCCTCGCCACCGGTATCGGCGCCGCCACCCGCCTGATGAGCGGCTGGGGTCTCAAGTTCTTCGACTATGACAACGACGGCAACCTCGATCTTCTCCTCGCCAATGGCAACCCTGACGATTTGATTGAAGAACTCTCCCATCACCAGGTCGGCTACCGCGAGCCACTCTTGCTGTTTCACAACTCCGGCAAAGCCTGGACCAACGTCAGCGCCCAGAGCGGTCCCATCTTCTCTAAACCTTTTTCCGCTCGTGGCCTCGCCATCGGAGATTTCAACAACGACGGCGCAGTTGATGTCCTGATTTCCGTGAACGACGACACCCCTTTTTTCCTGCGCAATAACATCGGCGCTCAGAACCACTGGCTCGGGATCACGCTGGTGGGTAAAAAAGCGAACCCGGATGCAATCGGCGCCCGCGTAACTTATCAGGCGGGAGACCTGAAACGAAGCCGCATGAAAGTAGGAGGAGGAAGCTATCTCTCCTACCACGATCCCCGCATCGTATTAGGAATTGGCAAGCGCCCCAAACTGGACTGGCTGGAAGTGAAATGGCCCCAACCCAGCGGCCGCGTCGAACGTTTTACTGATTTGCCCGTCGACCGCTACATCACCATCGTTGAAGGCCAAGGTAAATGGAAGTAGGGAAGAATGGTCGTCAGTCATCAGCACAGGTGCCCCACCTTCGCGCGTTCTGTGCGCTAAGGTGGGATTCCCGAGCCGCCTCGATCTTTGGATTTGCCGACACTAACGACCGGCTGAAGCCTGACGACTGAAGACTGACGACTGTACTTAAGGCGTCAACTTCCCCGTCGAAAGATAATCCTGCGACGGAACGCCAAACGCATCCGCCACCCGGTTGAAGAACGCGAACATCGCCGTGACGTACACGGCCTCGGCGATCTGATCTTCGCTCCAGCCCGCATCCCGAAG
>QIAH01000278.1:0-17569 GCA_003225465.1 Acidobacteriota bacterium
CAGCCGTTCTGCTGTACGGAGTCATGGGATCAGCCCGTGGCGTCAGCGGGGTTGCCATGAACACCAGTCTCATGGAGCAGGTTCCCAAGCACTTCATGGGACGCGTGCAGAACGCTTTCTACTTCGTAGGCACCTTCCTGCAGATCGCTCTAAGTTTGACCGTCGGCTCCGTGGCTCAGAAAGTCAGCCTGGCAGGCGGCTTCGCAATCATTGGCTCCGTCTACCTTGTGGCATTCTTGAGCGCAGCCTGGCCCATCGGATCAGAGGCACCCGCTATTCCCGACGTAGTTCAATAAGAAAAGGGAGGGACGGGCGTCTCGCCCGTCGAAGCGGGCGAGAGCCCGCATTCCCGCGGCGCGTAGCAAGCTCACAGCTCGTAGCTCGAAGCTCGTAGCTCGCAGCTCACATCTCTCTGATATCCTTTCCAATTCACTGCAGTCCAGGAGAATGCCCATGTCCTTTCAGCTGGAAGGCAGGACGGCGGTTGTCTTTGGAGTCGCCAACAAGCGCTCGATTGCCTGGTCCATCGCGCAAGGCTTGCACACCGCCGGAATGCAGCTGGCCATCACCTATCAGAACGAGCGTCTCGCCGAAGAGGCCAAGGATCTCATCGACTCGCTGCCGGGGGCCAAGGGCTTCATGTGCGACGTCTCCAAGGATGAAGAAATCGATCGCACCTTCGCCCAACTAAAGGAGCAGTACGGCAAACTGCACGTGCTCGTCCACAGCGTCGCCTACGCGCCCGCCGCGGAGTTGGAAGGCGACTTCCTGAACACCAGCCGGGAAGGATTCCGAGTTGCTCATGATGTCAGCGTGTACTCCCTGGTTGCGGTCGCGCGCGCCGCAGCGCCCCTGATGACTGATGGCGGAAGCATTATCACCATGACGTACTACGGAGCAGAAAAAGTGGTCCCACACTATAACGTGATGGCTGTCGCCAAGGCCGCGCTCGAGTGCAGCGTCCGCTATCTGGCGTTTGACTTGGGAAAGAAAAACATCCGCGTGAACGCCATCTCCGCGGGCCCGATCAAGACCCTGGCCGCGCGCGGCATCGCGGGCCTGAGTGACATGCTGAAAGCCCATCGCGAAACTGCGCCCCTCCAGCGCAACGTGGAGGTGGCGGAAGTCGGTTCTGCCGGAGTATTTCTCGCGTCAGACGCCAGCTCTGGCATTACCGGAGAAACCCTTTACGTCGACTGCGGTTACAACATCATGGGATTCAAACCCGCGCCCGGTAACCCGCAATAGTAGAATGGGATCCAAGACTTCTATGAAGAAATACCTGGCGTTCACCTTTTTTGCCGTAGCCATTCTGTCCTCGATGATCAGAGAGTGGGGTGCCCCGAATACCTGTCCTCTCCCGCCAATCCGGCGTGCCACGGCGCTCGTCGCCGGCAACAGTGGAGAGGCGGGTGTCGCCGCCCGCCTGCACGAACGAGGAGGCGCATCATTTCGGCAAGGGAATTGAGCCTTCTCCGCACCTACTGCTTCGGCTGCTTTGTAAGTTTCTTGACAACGAACTCCTCGAAAATGCCAGCTAAGGAACTTTCGCCCACTCTTACAAATCCGTTCGTAAGAATGCCCGAAGCCTGGTTGTGCGTTGGGTAGTAAGTGAAAGCAATCGCGGCTCCCGCCGGGAATACCCGAAGCGGAGCTTCGCTCCGCTGGGCAGACGGGGCGTCTGCTCCTACGCGTGCTTTACTGATCTTTCTTTTTATTCTTGGACATCTTGCGTCGGATGTCGGGCCAGAATTCCTTCACCACCAGTGTGATGGTGTCATACCCCACCTGAGTGCCCCAGACACTCAGAGTATTTGGCAACGTGCGGTCTTCGTGAGGATGGTAGCTGTAGGTCGAGATGCCAGCCGAGAGCGCGCTCCCAAAGACTTCCGAATAATTGAACTGCTGGCGCCCGTTGTCGCCGCGCGTCAAAAAAATTCGGCTGACGGAGTATCCCGTGCGATGCATGAAACTTCCCTTGCCCGACTGGAAGTAGCGCGGATCCTGTCGCAAGAGACTCGGCAGAATGGCGCCAGTCATGTAGTTCTCGATAGTGCCATCGGCCAAGTACGCGCCGAAGCGTTTGCCATAGCCGGCAGCGCCTTGACCATACCCCTCTTCACTGTCTTCTGCCTGGCTGATCCCGGCGAGGAAGCCGTACCAGGGAATCTGCACGTAGTCGAATGATCCCTTGGTGACCACCTTGAATTTCTCTTTCGTCGTAAGCGGCGGAACCTTACCGGAGTTTTCCAGGGTTAAGAAATTCGGCAGCGCATAAAATAGCCGGTCTTTCGAGACACCTTCCGGTTTGTTCTTTTCCGGATTCTGGTTCTTCTCCGGCGTTTGGGGGTCCTTTCCAGGCGTTGGTGACGACGGCGCCGCTTGGCCGGACGGAATGGACTGCGGCTGTGCGGATGGCTGCTGCGCGCTGGCCAGAGTTTGCAAGACAGCTAAACACAGCGCGATTCCGGGCACTCCCCAGGGAGAAACTTTCACGTTGTACCGACTCCAATTTGGATTATGGAGTTCCCAGCGCTGCGCGGAGTTCAGCGGCTGGTAACCTGGATTTTTCTGTCGTTTTCCCCAACCCGTTCGAGAGTGATCTCGACGTCCCGGTCGCGCACAAAACGCGCAAACTTCTCTCCCCACTCTATCAGGAGAATGCTGTTTTCGGCGAACAGGTCGTCGAGTCCAAGGGTTTCCAGTTCCCTTGGCGTGTCGACGCGATACAGGTCAATGTGATACAGAGTCGCTCTCGGTCCGCGATATTCGTGCACCAGCGTAAAGGTGGGGCTGGTGACATCTTCTTCAGAGGCAGCCTGAAATCCTGCGGCAATCCCCTTGATGAGCGTGGTCTTGCCTGCGCCCAGGTCGCCGCGCAGCAACACCAGCTTGGGCGGCGCAAGCAAATCGGTCAGCGTTCGCCCAAAGGCGGTCGTCTCCTCTGCCGAATAGGTGATCGTTTCGCGCGCGCTCGCCGCGGGTGCAGACACACAACAAGTATAGCGAGAGCGTGCAGTGAGATGCGGAGTTGCCGCCAACCGCAGGCCTAGAAGAGCGACTTCGGCGTCGAAGCATGGACCGCGCTCATGCCGAGATAACTCTGGTCTGCCACTGACTGCAACGCCATGCGCAGGTTGCGATGGTCATCATCGCCCAGCGCAATGAAGCGGAACGGCTGCAGGGTCCCGTCGGTGGCCTTGCGCGTCGGCGAAAGCATCTCCGCCATGCCGATCACACTGCCGACCTTGGTCTGAAAGCCGATCTCGACGAAGTCGCCCTGGCTGAGTGGCTTGGCCAGTTTGAGTAGTCCGCCGGTCACAGAGATGGAATAGAGTTTGCCGCGCGAGCGCTGGCCGTCGTCGAATCGGATCGCAGCCAACACCGAACCGCCGAGCTGTACACGCGCCGCACGCTTTGTAGGATGTGGTTGGGGGAAGTGGGTCATAGCCGAGAAGGACTATGACTTATGGGCCATGTTACAGGAAGATTACGATAGACCTAGTCCGGATGGGCCCTTCCCATCCCCGTCCAAAATACCTCGAAGTCCTTGTACTACAGTAGGATGCGCATATTAACCGCCTAGACACTGGCCTAAAGGACTGGCCGCCATGGACAGGAATTCACTCCTCAAAGCACCTTGCCTAAACGCCGGATTCCCTCCCGAATCGCCGTTTCCTTCATCCGTGAGTAGCCGAGCAAGATACCTGTTCGCGAGGACTTCCTCAGGAAGTAACCGGAAATGCCATACACCCGGACCCCTTGCGCTGCTGCGCTTGCGGTCACCGAGTCTTCGCTTATCCGATGTTTGGGCCACAGCACGACATGAGCTCCCGCCCCATCCCCCGTGACATCGACTCGATCGCGTAAATGCGTATGGAGAGCTTCCAGCAGCACCTCGCGTCGTGCGGCATTCCTGCGCCGAACGCGACGCAAGTAGCGCTCATACATTCCACTCGCAATAAACTCCGCCAAGGTTTCCTGATCGAGGGTCGCAGTATGGCGATCGCATAGCCACTTGGCAGCCGTGAATGCCGGTACCAGCCTTCTCGGTGTGATCAGGTAGCCAATGCGCAATGAGGAAAAAACTGTGCGCGAAAACGTTCCGATGTAGATCACACGCCCTTCCCGGTCCAGACCTTGCAGGGACTCGAGCGGCTGGCCTTCATACCGGAACTCCCCGTCATAATCGTCCTCGACGATCACGGCGCTCTTGCGCTTCGCCCAATCCAGAAGCGCAAGCCGTCGAGCCAGAGGCAGGATTGCCCCGGTTGGAAACTGGTGCGAAGGTGTAACAAACGCCGCACACGCACCTGCGGCAGGCGGTCAGGATCCAAGCCATCGTGATCCACGGCGACCGGAAGCAAGCGGGCGCCGGCCGCGCGCAGAACTTCCCGCGTGCCCTGATAACTCGGGTCCTCGATCGCCACCCGATCGCCGCGTTCGATCAGTACGCGAGCAATCAGGTCCAGCGCCTGTTGTGAGCCGTTCACGACCAGAACCTGGGATGGATCGCATATCACGGCACGCGACCGCAGCAGGTGCGTGGCAATCGCTTCCTTTAGAGCAACGTTTCCGGCAGCTGGGCCGTAATCGAGTTCTGAGACTGGCGCCCTGCGCGCACACCGCAAGAGCATTCGCCGCCACATCTCGAAGGGAAATGTTTCGAGGTCGCTCCGCCCATAAACAAAGTCGTACGGCAGTGAAGGTGTGCTGGACTGTGCGAAAGTCATCCTCGACCAGGCGGCCGCCGCGGACGAGCCGAACCGCGACAGGCTCAGCTTGGCCGACTCCTCCGCGCGAGTGGACCGCCTGACATTGACGTCGGCGGAAACGTACGTTCCTGATCCAGAGCGCCCCACGGTGAATCCTTCCGCCAACAGCTGGTCATAGGCCAGCAGCACAACCGTTCTCGAGATTCCCAGTTGCTCGGCCACCTCGCGCGTGGAAGGAAGCTTCTGGCCACGTTGAAAAGCACCCGAGAGAATCGCCTTTCGCAAGCCGTTATAAATCTGCTGGAAAAGCGGCCCTCCTGATTTCGAAAGTGGTATCGCGAATGGCATAAAAAGTGGTGCTTTCAAAATACCATGCCCTGCACCATGCTCAAGTCATGGCCCGAGCTTATCTGTGTGTAATCGTTCTGATGTTCAGCCTGCCTGGCCCAGTAGTGCGGGCCCAAACGAATTCGGGTGCGGCAGAACCGAATCGCCAGTCCACTGAACGAGATGGCCAGCACGATTTTGATTTCGAATTCGGAACCTGGAAGGCGCATCTCCGCCGTCTCCTTCATCCACTCTCAGGTTCCAACACCTGGGTCGAACTGGATGGCATCTCCACCGTCCGCAAGGTCTGGGAAGGTCGCGCCAATTTAGGCGAGTTCGAGGTCCACAGTCCGACCACCCACCTCCAGGGCTTGAGTCTGCGACTTTATAACCCCCAGTCGCATCAATGGAGCATCTACTGGGCGAACAGTAACGATGGCACCTTAGGCACGCCCATGATGGGAGGCTTTCACGATGGTCGCGGCGAATTCTTCGATCAGGAAACCTTTCAGGGCAAAGCCATCTTCGTTCGCTTCGTTTTTTCCGATATCACGCCAGACTCATTCCGCCTGGAGCAATCGTTCTCCGCAGATGGCGGGAAAGACTGGGAACCCAATTGGATCGTCTCCTTCACCCGCGAGAAGCAATGAAACATGAGTTTCTGGAAATCGATTCAGAGGACACTGGCCGCGCTTGCGCTTGCAACGACTGCCACTCTTGCCGTCGCACAAGCGGCTCCGGGCGCGCCAGGTGAGGTTCGCCAATCGCTCGACGATGCCTGGTTTACGGGTCCGATGCTGGCCCCTAACGCGACCACCTTACCGCGCGGACATTTCCTGATCGAACCCTATCTCTATGACGTGATCGCGCAAGGCTTCTATGACCGCGATGGCAAGCGGCACAATGCTCCACGCTCGGATGGATTCGGCTCACTCACCTACATCCTGTATGGGCTCGCGAATAAATTCACGGTTGGCATGATTCCCGTCGCGGGCTACACCGAAATGAGTACTGGCCCAAGCAGTGCCGGCATTGGCATGGGCGATCTCACCTTGCAGGGCCAGTACCGTCTCAAGCTGTTTCATGAAGGCAGCAGGATTCCCACGATGTCCGTGGCCGTGCAGGAGACGCTTCCGACCGGGAAATATGATCGTCTCGGCAACCGTCCCAGCGACGGTTTCGGCGGCGGAGCTTACACCACCACGGTGGCGTTTTACTCGCAGACTTATTTCTGGATGCCGAATGGCAGGGTGCTGCGCATGCGATTCAACGTAGTGCCGGCGTTTTCAAGCAGCGTGAACGTACACGATGTCAGCGTGTATGGCACCAGCACAGGTTTTCGCGGACACGCCACGCCCGGTGCTTCCATCTTCCTCAATGCAGCCTGGGAATATAGTCTCACGCGGCGATGGGTGCTGGCCCTCGACGCGGTCTATCGTCATCAGGGGAACACAGCTGTGAGCGGATACAATGTTCTCGACCCCAATCGATCCGCGCTCCAGCTCAACTCCGGCGCAAGCGACGCGTTTCAGTTGGCTCCCGCCATCGAATACAACTGGAAGCGCAACATCGGAGTGCTCCTGGGTACCCGCCTGATTCCGGCAGGACGGAATACGCCGGCGACCATCACCCCCGCAATAGCCATCAACTACGTCCACTGATCTGTAGCAAAATCAAAAGCAACCACGAAGGCTACGAAGGGATCACGAAGGCTGTTTCAGCAAGTCCTTTGTGCAACCTTAGTGACCTTCGTGGTTAAGCTTTTGCCGTTCGCCGCGTCTCGCTGTCTCAATGATTCAATCAACTCATCCGGCAAATTGAACTCGTACTTCTGTCGCTTGCATAACGCGCCGAAATGCCTCCGGCAGTGCCTCGATCAGATCCGTTGCGACGAGAGAGTGCTCGCCCATCGTTTCGCACGCGACATCGCCCGCGCGACCATGCAGATAAACGGCGCTCGTCACCGCGTCCAGAATCTGCGACGGATGCTGCGCCATCATCCCAGCAACCATTCCTGTGAGAATATCGCCTGTGCCGCCGGTAGCCATTCCCGGATTGCCTGTCGTATTTACCCAGACTTCTCCGTCTGTCTGAGCGATCAACGTCCGATGCCCCTTTAGAACAACGATAAGCTGATGCTCACGGGCGAAAGAGCGCGCAATCCCGATGCGATCTCGTTGTACCTCGGGAACCGAAAGCCCGGTCAGGCGCGCCATCTCGCCCGGATGCGGCGTGATCACGAGCGCGCGGCCTTTCCCATTCAACTGGTCCGCGACGCCTTCAAAAGCGTTGAGCCCATCTGCGTCGAGCACGATGGCCGTCAAATACTTTCGTACGACGGTGCGCACGAATTCCGACGTCTCCGCATGACGAGAAATTCCCGGCCCAAGCGCCAGCACGGTTTTCCCTTTCACAAGATTGTCCATGTGCGCGTATTCGAGGGCGCGTAGCGAGATTGTTCCGGCATCCGTCTCATCGCACGGCTCCGTCATCACCTCGGGATGAAAACCAGCCACCGTAGAAAGCACAGACTTCGGTGTCGCGATCGTGGACAAGCCAGCCCCAGCCCGCAGCGCCGACATTCCCGCCATCGCCGCGGCTCCCGCCTTTCCAAGCGAACCACCCATCACGAGCACGTGTCCGAAGCTGCCCTTGTTGGCGTCGCGAGGACGCGGCCCAATGAACGGCGCAACGTCGCCTGGAGTGATCAGGTTCAGTTGCAGAGACGACCGGATTGCTTCGTTTGGAGAGCCGATCGGCGCGATGACGGTGGGTCCGTCAGTCAACCCGCCAAACACATGCGCGGGCCTTGGCGCGGTGAACGTAACGATTGCATCCGCACGAGCGATGGCGCCAGTCTGCGCACCCATAACGTCCGCATCCGCCCCGGACGGAATGTCCACCGCAACCACCGGCAATCCGGCAGCGTTGATGGCCGCGATCGCTTCAGCGTAAAGTCCGCTCACGGGCGGACGAAATCCCGTGCCCAGGATCGCATCGACCAGCAACTGCTGCTCGTTCAATAAACGCTTGGCCGCCGCCAGTTCGTCGTGGGACTTGGCGATGGTCGGCGCATGCGTCATGCGCTTGAACATCTCAGCAGCATCGCCGCGCAAGTCGCCAGGTTCCGCCAGCAATACAACGATCACTTCCCTGCCCGCCTCGATCAGCTTGCGCGCCGCAACGAAGCCGTCGCCCCCGTTGTTGCCTTTCCCGCAGACGACCCCAACCCGGCTAGCCTGCGCATAATGCGATAACACGAAATCCGCGATCGCGGTTCCGGCATTTTCCATCAGCGTGAGCGAAGGCACGCCGAAGCGTTCGCTGGTGACGCGATCGATCTCGCGCATCTCGGCCGCACTGACGATTTTCATGTTCTGGAAGCCGCTATCAGTTCGACTTGGCGAAGTTGTGCGGGCTCACCCATGGCGATGAGGAAATCCCCGGCTTCGATGCGATCATCGGGCGCAGGATTGAACCGCATGCCCTGACCGCGCTTGATAGCCAGCACGATGACGCCACGCTCCTGGCGAATGCGCGAGCTCTCAATCGTCTTGCCGGCAAATCTGGAGTCGGGTCCAATGCAGATCTCCCCGAGTTCGAGATCGATGCCGAGGTGGGTGGTTGCCGTATCCAGAAAGCTGACCACGTGCGGTCGCAGAAACGTTTGCGCGATCCTTTGCCCCGCGAACGAGTAAGGTGAAACGATTGCGTCCGCGCCCGCCGTGAGCAGATGCTTCTCGGCGTCTTCTTCGCTGGCGCGAGCGATGATCTTCAGCTTGGGATTCAAGCCACGCGCAGTGAGAATGATGTAGAGGTTGGTCGCGTCGGTGGTAGTGGCAGCGACCAGCCCGCGCGCCCGCTCGATATGCGCTTCGCGCAACGTCTGTTCCTTGGTCGCGTCCCCCACCAGCACCAGCCAGTCCTGGCTATAGCGAGCTGCCTTCGCGTCATTGTTCTCCACAATGACGAACGGCACCGGCCGGCGCGCCAGCTCGCGACCCGCGCTGCGTCCCACGCGTCCCGCGCCACAAATAATGTAGTGGTCGGTGAGCCGGTCGATCTCGCGTTCCATTTTTCGCCTGCCAAAAAAGCTGCGTAGCTCGAATTCTAGCAAAGCCTGTGTGAGCGCTCCGATGCCCAGAAACACCAGCGAAACGCCGGTCGCAATGACACAAATGTTGAACACGCGCCCCGCATGCGATAGCGGATGCGTCTCCTGATAACCAATCGTAGTCAATGTCGTGACCACCATGTAAAAGCCATCGAACCAGGACCAGCCTTCGATGAAGTGAAAGCCGGCCGTGCCGGCGATGATGACGAGCGCCAGAGCAATGCCGATGAGTCGGAGATTGTGGAGGGCCTTCATGAGAACGGTCGTCAGTCGTCGGTTAGTAGCTGGTGGTCGTTGACCAGGTTTTGCCAGCGATCAAGGACCAACGACTTGTTTTTCCGACCAACGACTATAAAACACAAAGGCCCTCCGCGCAGTGCGGAAGACCAGTGATTGGAAACAGTTTCAATCTGCCGGTGCCCCAGGTTCGCGCCGTTTGCTGGCGCTAACCTGGGAATCGACGGACGCCGAACTGGAACGGGCATTTCGTGTTGTGATGGCAAGTGACGCGAAACTGTTTCAGTCTGCCATCGTCGGAAGCGGTCTCTCCGCCGCAAGCTCCGCTTGCACCCGACTGTGAAACCGCCCGTAGGTGAAGTACACGACCAACCCGATTACGAGCCAGACGATGAGCCGCGCCCAATTCACCCAGCCCAGCTTGTACATCATGTAGCCGTTCGAGATAACGCCCAGGATTGGAACAAGAGGAACCCAAGGCGTCCGAAAAGGCCGAGGTTGCTCCGGATTAGTTCGTCGCAGCACCATCACCGCAATCGACACGATCACGAAAGCCAACAGCGTTCCGATATTCACCATCTTGCCGATGTCGTCAATCGGGGTGATGCTGCCCACAATCGCCGCCAGCAACCCAACCAGGATGGTGTTCTTCCACGGCGTCCGGAACCTCGGGTGGATGTCGGCGAAAAATTTCTTTGGCAATAGGCCGTCATTGGCCATGGAATAAAGAACCCGCGTCTGCCCAAGCAGCATGACCAGCATCACGCTGGTAAGCCCGGCCAACGCGCCAAGCGTAATGATGTGCGACGCCGTCGTCAGTCCACGGTCCATGAACGCGCGCGCGATCGGAGCCTCGATGTTCACTTCACGCCAGGGCACCATGCCGGTCAGCACCGCCGCCACCGCGATATACAAGACTGTACAGATCAGCAAGGAAGCAATGATGCCGATCGGCAAATCGCGCTGCGGATTTTTAGCCTCCTGCGCGGTGGTTGAGACTGCGTCGAATCCGATGTATGCGAAGAAAATGTAAGCCGCTCCCGCGCCGATTCCCGACAATCCAAACGGCGCAAACGACGACCAGTCGCCTCCCCAATTCGTCTTGCTCACATAATGGAAGCCCAGACCGATCACGAAAAGCACGACCGCCACCTTCACGGTTACGATCGTGGCATTGAAACGGGCGCTTTCCTTGATGCCGACCACCAGAATTGCGGTGATGATCAAGGCAATGATGAAGGCCGGAAGGTTGACACCGATTTCCACTCCGAATACATGCGGTGCGTTCAGCAAATCGTGTGCACGCTGCAACAGTTCCGGTGGCTGGGCGGCGGTAATCGCAGTCACCTTATTCAGGAAGGCTTGCGTACCCGGCACCAGGCCAGGATCGGCCACCTGGGCCATCTGTCGTGCAATCACGCTTTCCGCGGTTCGTAGTCCGGTCCAGTGGTCATAAGCCAGCCAAAGCGGCATGTGGATGTGAAAAACATCCAGAAGCTCGATGAAGTGGTTCGACCAGCCCGACGACACGGTGCTGGCGCCCATGGCGTACTCCAGCGTGAGATCCCAACCAATGATCCAGGCGAAAATCTCGCCAAGCGTGGCGTACGCATACGTATAAGCGCTTCCCGCCAGCGGGATCATCGCGGCGAACTCCGCATAGCAGAGCCCGGCGAAAGCGCATCCCATGCCCGACAACACGAAAGACAACATCAGGCCCGGACCGGCATAGTGCGCTCCCAAGCCCGACAGCACAAAAATTCCCGCCCCAATCACGGCGCCCACGCCCAGGGCCGTCAATTGAAAGACGCCGAGCGTGCGCTTCAGACTATGTTCGCCGGTCTCTTTCGCCTCATTCAGCAGGCGATCGAGCGGCTTTTTCGCCAGAAGATCAGTCATTCCTGATGCATTCTCCTAAGATTTATGCGTTTGTCTCCGCGCTGCGACGCCACGTCCACAGGTAGTACACCGGAATCCCCACCAGCACGATAATCAATCCCGGCCAGGTGTACTGCGGTTTGTAGCGCAATAGTACGACATCAATGAACAAGGCCATCACGATATAAATAGCCGGAAGTATCGGGTAACCGACTGCCCGATAGGGCCTGTCCGCCTCGGGGTGCGTGCGGCGCAGGATAAAGAGCGCTCCAATCGTCAGAATGTAGAACACCAGCACCGCAAATACGATGTAGTCCAGCAGTTGGCTATAACTGCCCGATATGCACAGAATGCAAGTCCATACCATCTGCACCATCAGCGAGACCGCCGGGGTCTTATAGCCAGGATGCAGTTTTGCTACGTTGCGGAAAAACAGCCCGTCCTTGGCCATCGCGTAATATACCCGGGCTCCCGATAGAATAAGTCCGTTGGCACAGCCGAAGCCTGAGATCATGATGGCCACCGCCATCAACGCTCCGCCCGCCGCCCCCAGCATCTGGGTCATCACTGCAGTCGCCACCCGCTCTTCGGTTGCGTACTTGATCCCGCGCTCGAGGATGGTCGCTCCTGCAGCGTTCCCGTCGAGAGGAAGTACGTTGAGGTAAATCACGTTGCAGAGCACGTAAAGCAGGATGACCACGCCCGTCCCGAGCGCAAGGGAGAGCGGCAGGTTGCGCTTCGGATTCTTTACCTCCCCGGCGGTAAAGGTGACGTTGTTCCAGGCATCCGCCGAGAACAAGGATCCGGTCTGGGCCACTGCCAGTATGGTCAAAGTCCCCACCATCACCATGGGCCCGCCGACGCCCACCTGCAGCGCGTGCTGTGCTCCCAGTCCGGCGTTATCCCAGAAGTGCCCGTGAAAGTTAGCCGCCAATGCGTGCGCATTGCGACCGATGAAAAGCCCGAAAAGAACCAGGCCTGCGAGCGCCGCCACCTTGGCCGCGGTGAAGATGTTCTGAATCATCGCGCCCGTCCTGACCCCAAACACATTCACGACCGACAGCGCGATCACAACCAGAATCGCCACGAGATTCTGGGTGCTGAGGCCAATATCCATGTTGCCCAGCACCATCGGCCCGATGGGAATAGGACGAACCTTCCAGAGATGCAGAATCCAATGTGAGGAGGAGATGGAAGGAAAGAAAACGCCCAGGAACTTGCCGCACGCGACACCGACTGCGGCGATGGTCCCGGTCTGGATGACGAGGAACAGCGTCCAGCCATAGAGAAAGCCCCATAGCGGCCCGAGAGCCTCTCGCAGATAAACGTACTGGCCGCCGGCTCGCGGCATCATCGCAGCCAGCTCGCCGTAGCTCAGCGCCCCGACGATCGTCATGAAACCCGTCACGAGCCAGGCTCCGATCAACAACGCCGGAGAGTTCACTTCCCGGCTGATCTCGGCCGAAACAATAAAGATGCCGGATCCGATCATCGAGCCCATCACCAGCATCGTTGAGCTGGTAAGGCCCAGAGCCTTCACGAATTCCTGATCTTGCTGGGAATGGATATCCCAATCGCTGGCTGTGGTTTGCGTGGGTGAGCTGGTCTGGGTACTCACGTCCCTCCTGCAGGTGGAGCGACAGGCGTCCTCGCCCGTCGAAACTCCCCATCATCAATGGAAAAAGCCGATGGCCACGACTTTACCCCAGAATTCGGAAAAATTCCTCTGCTGATTTCCGTGGACCCCGTAACAGGTCGGATATCACCGCGACCGTGTCGGCGCCCGCCTCGAGCACGGAACGCGCATTGGCGCGGGTAATGCCGCCGATGGCCACCATAGGCTTGTGCGTAAGTTCTCTGGCACGGCGTACACCCTCCAGCCCGACCACCGGATCCGGCCTCTCCTTGCTGCTGGTGGCGAACACCGGTCCGATGGCGAGGTAGTCGGCAGTGGTCTGGTCCGCCTCGCGCAACTGTTCGGGATTATGTGTCGAGACGCCGAGCCACAACTCCGGACCAATCACCCTGCGCGCGCTCTCGGGCGAAAGATCATCCTGGCCAACGTGCAGTCCATCGAACTCAGCTGCCAGGCAAAGGTCCGCCCGATCATTCATGATGAGGCGAACCGACGTCCGCAGCCGCCGTCTCAACTCGCGGGCATCGTCCAGAATCTGTCGTCCGGAGCCCAGCTTGTTCCGGTACTGCAAGAGCGTAACCCCGCCGGCCGCGAGTTCTTCCGCCGCCGCAACCATGGACTCACCCTCCGGAAAGAAAGCGCGATCCAGAATCGCGTAAAGTCTGGGAAGTTGGATGCTGGTTCTCAAGAAGTAATTTGCTCGCCCGCCTTAAGTTTCTTGCTGGCATCGCGGCGAGACGCAACCGCCACTCAGCCCACCAACTCCGCCTTCTTCCCAAGGAAGCGCTCAATAAAGCCGGTGTCGAACTTACCAGCCAGAAACTCAGGATCGGCGAGAATTCGCCGGTGCAGCGGAATGGTGGTGTGGATGCCTTCCACAATGAACATCTCCAGTGCCCGCGCCATACGCTGGCAAGCTTCGTTCCGATCCTTTCCACGCACCACCAGCTTGGCAATCAGAGAATCATAATAAGGAGGAATCGTTCCCTGCTCATAAGCGGCGGTATCAATACGCACTCCCGTCCCCCCGGGCGGATGAAACGCGGTAATTTTCCCCGCCGAGGGAGTGAATTTCTCCGGATGCTCCGCGTTGATGCGGCACTCGATGGCGTGCCCGCGATGCACCACCTTCCCCTGCAATACATCCTGCATCTTCGAGCCCGCCGCGATCATAATCTGGCTTTTGACCAGGTCCACGTCGGTCACCATCTCCGTGACCGGATGCTCCACCTGTATGCGCGTATTCATCTCGATGAAATGCAGCTTCTTGTGCTGGTCCATCAGAAATTCGATCGTGCCTGCGTTCCGGTAGCCCACCGCGCTCAGCGTCTTGCTGAGCACATCTCCGATTTCGTTCCGCAACTCCACGCTGACCTGCAGCGACGGCGATTCCTCCAGCAACTTCTGATGCCGCCGCTGAATGGAGCATTCGCGCTCTCCCAGGCTCACCACGTTGCCATGCTCGTCGGCAAGAATCTGGAATTCGATGTGCCGGGGATGCTCCACGTATTTCTCCATGTAGAGATCCCCATTGCCGAATGCGGCCGAGGCTTCCTGCTGCGCCTGGCGGTAAAGCGCAACCAGATCTTCTTCCGCCCGCACGATGCGCATGCCGCGTCCGCCGCCGCCAGCCGAGGCTTTAATGATGACCGGATAGCCCACTTGCCGCGCCCACTCCCGCGCTTCCTCCTCCGACGCAATTACCCCATCAGACCCCGGCAGGATCGGCACCCCGTGCTGCTTCATCGCGGCGCGCGCCTTTTCTTTCTCCCCCATCAGGCGGATCACCTCGGGCGGAGGTCCAATAAACTTCAAGCCGCTGGTTTCGCAAACCTCGGCAAAATTCGCATTTTCGGAAAGCAGTCCATAGCCGGGATGGATGGCATCGGCATTGGCAATCTCCGCCGCGCTGATCACCGCCGGGATATTGAGATAGCTCAATCCCAGTTGTGGAGGCCCGATGCAGATAGCTTCGTCGGCAAAGCGCACGGGCAGTGAATTCCGATCCGCCTCACTGTAAATCGCAACTGTGCGGATGCCCAGTTCCTTGCAGGCACAAATAATGCGCAGAGCGATCTCCCCGCGATTGGCAATCAGGATCTTCTTAAACATGCTTTCTCAGAGTAGCGCCGGCATCCTGCCGGCTGTCCAGCGGGCGTCTCGCCCGCGCAAGAGGGAAATCCCCCTCAGCTCGAAACATCGGGTTCTCTAAGATACAAAAATAGGGCGCGATGCCGCGCCCCGCACACATCCGGCCTCTCACTTCCGTACCCGGATGGCAAACAACTCCTGCCCATATTCAATCGGCTGCCCGTTAGTGACCAGAGACTTCACCAGTTCCCCGGCCACATCGGCCTCGATTTCATTCATCAGCTTCATGGCTTCCACGATGCAAAGCACCTGTCCGGCCGCGATCATGTCCCCGACCTTCACGAACGGGGGCGATCCGGGAGACGGGGACTCGTAGAACGTGCCCACGATTGGAGACCGCACAATATGCAGGTCCTCGGGTGGCTCTTCTTTGGGCGGCGCAGGCGGGGCCGGCGCGGGCGGCGGGACCACCGGCACTGCGCCCAGCTCTGGCGCAACCGGCGGCGCACCGTGCACCGCATAATAGCGCGTTTCGTGCGTGGGCGGCGCCGCAGAATCGCCTCCCCACTTCACGTGGATCTTTACATCACCGCGTTCCAGCTCGAACTCAGTGATGCCCTCTTCTTTCAGGAACCGTATGAGTTCTTTGATCTCTTTCTGATTCATCGTTTGCGGTGGGACCGTTTCTCAAACCCGCGCGAGTGTGAACCGGACGCGGGAGAGCTCCGGGCAATTCCAGGGCCCGGGCAGGATTCGCCAATCAAATCACTATGAATTCCTTTTGCGTGGGGGTCAGTACCTCACAACCCTGCTCGGTGACCACCACCATGTCTTCGATGCGCACGCCCCACTTGCCGGGCAGGTAAACTCCCGGCTCAATCGTGATCACCATTCCCGGCCGCAGAACTTCCTGCTGGCCTCGAGCCACGCGCGGAGCCTCGTGAATTTCGAGCCCCACTCCATGCCCAGTTGAATGAGTGAAGTACTGCGCTAAGCCATTCTGTTGCAGAGTCTTGCGAGCTGCTTGGTCGATGCGCGCTATCTTGACGCCCGGCCCCACGGTGTCGATGGCAGCCAGCTGCGATGCCAGCACCGCGTCATAAACCCGGCGTGCTTCGACCGTCGCAGCACCCACGTACACAGTGCGGGTACGGTCCGAACAATAACCGTGAAGTATAACACCGAAGTCGCAGACCACGAACGCCCCGCTCACGATGGCCGTGCTCGATGCTCTCCCGTGCGGCAGCGCCGATCGAGCGCCTGAGGCGATAATGGTTTCGAATGCCATGCCTTCGGCTCCGTCCTTGCGTGCCGCGTACTCCATTTCAGCCGCAACCTCGATCTCCTTCACGCCCGGACGAATCGTCTGCAACGCGTGTTTGAAAAGCTCCGCGCCACGTTCCACCGCCGTTCGAATGGCCCGGATTTCGTCTGCATCCTTGACCATCCGAGCGCGTTCCACCAGCGGTGGCGCCTCACGCACACGAATGTGTCTGGGCAATTCGTCCGACAAGCTCCGTCGCGCCGCTACCGTAAGGTACTGGCCTTCTATTCCGAGCGTTTGAGACTTGCTTGCTCGGTTCCCAAAGCGCTTTCGGCCCATCGAGCGCGCAGCCGCTGAAAGGGGCCCTTTCTTGGAGATGACCGCTCGCGCGCTCTGCACTTCAGTTTTTGCTTGTTCTGTGTAACGACCGTCCGTAAACAGATTGATTCCGCCTTCAGCGACCAACAATGCTCCTGAACTGCCCGTGAAGCCGCAGAGATACCGGATATTGGGAAGATGAGTAACCAGCAGAGCGTCTAAGTGGCTCGCCCGAAGATCTTCAATGAGACGCTGTTGACGGCCCTGGTAGTCCATCGGCAGCGAGTGTATCAGGAGACAATCTCAAGGGATGAAGGGCGGCTCCTTCAGGAGTAACTAACCAGGCTGCTCGAGAACTCTCGCGATCGCTGCGCTTTGAAAAGGGCTCGGCGGTGCCCAAATTCAATGCGGCTTTAAGGCTGAAGACTCCATGTTGACCATAGAGCAGGGCGATTCCGGCTGCGCCGCATTCGTTGTCAGATTGCTTCGCCTTTAACCGCAGCCTGGAGGATCATGCGTAAAAACCACCGGCTCCTCAACAGTTTCGTCGAGGAGCCGGAAACAGCTTTTTCTGCAACCCGCCGCTATGTCTGAATGATGCGGGGCGTGATGAAGAAAATCAGTTCCTGGTTAGAGGTGGTCACTGTACGCCGCTTAAACAGGTTGCCGAGCGCCGGAATGTTTCCAAGCACCGGAACTTGCGAGACGTTCATTGAGTTGTTGGTCTGGATGACGCCGCCGATCACAACCGTGCCACCATCGGTGACCAGCACCTGGGTGGTCGCCTGCTGCGTGATCAACGTCGGGTTGCCCTGCACCGTGCGGCCGAAGTCGGGTGTCGTGTTCTCGACGTCGACGTTCAGGAAGATGGTGCCTTCCGACGTAATCTGCGGAACCACCGTCAAGCGCAGGAACGCATCCACGTAGCTGACCGTCGGAGGTCCGCCCAACTGCGCCTGCGTCACGATCGGCACGCGCACGCCCTGGCG
>QIAH01000278.1:17581-26225 GCA_003225465.1 Acidobacteriota bacterium
CAGGCCGCGAGACTCCGCCATCGTCAGCACCGCATCGATACGGACATTGTTGCTGGCGTTGACGAAGGTAAGACCGCTGGTCGGGCTGGTCACCGGCAGGTTCGAGAACAACGGAATGGTCGAACCAGACGATCCCGATCCGGCCGTAGTGATGTAGGTCGGGTTCAGCCCGCCCACCGTCGTCGGCGTGCTACCCACGGAGGAAGCGCCGCCCACTGCCGAGTGATCGTTGCCCCAGCCGAAGCCGAACTGTGTACCGATATCACGCGCGAAGCTGCGAGTCGCAGCCACCACGCGCGCTTCGATTTCTACTTCCTGCGTCTTGCGGTCCAACTGCGTAAGCAGCCGGTCCAGCGCGGGAATCACATTCGGGATATCCGAGATGATCACCGCGTTGGTGCGATCGTCGGAGATCACATCGCCGCGTTGCGACAGGAATTTCTTGATGGTCGGAACCACGTCCTTCGAGTGCGCATAGCTCAGGAAGCGCGTAACCGTGACTTTCTCGACGGCCAATGCTTCCGATTCCTGCTGCGCCCGGCGCGCATCCGCTTCCTTCTTCAGAGTGTCGACGGTCGCGATCCGCAGAACGTTGCCTTCCAGCTCGCGAGCCAGGTCGTTGTTCTTGAGAACGATGTCCAGCGCCTGGTCCCACGGCACGTCGTCCAGCACGATCGTCAGTGTGCCGTGCACGTTAGGATCGAGCACTACGTTCAGGCCGCTGATTTCGTGGATCAGGCGGAAGAAATCTTTCAGGTCGACATCCTTCAGGTTGACCGAGATCGGCTCGCCCGTGTACTTCGGACCGCTGGTCGCGGGGGTTTGCGACATCTGGGTCTTCTGCTCGGCGGCGAGATTGACGGCGGGCTGAATGCCCGAAGAAGTTGCCTGCGCGGTCTGCGGCTGCATCGAAGCGTTGGCGTGCACCGGGAGGAGTTCGGAGGCCGGCTTGTCGGCAAACTTCGCCGCTGCTTCGAGCGCGCGAGCCGAAGGCTCGACGGGCGCGGGCTTTTCTTCCGACTTCGTCTCATCCTTCGGTTTGTAGGAAGGCTCAACGAAGACGTAATCCGTGGCCGGCTTCGACGCCGATGCGGTCCGCACCGCAGTCGTGGCGGCCGGGGTTGTAGCAGGCTGTTTTGCCGCCACTTCTTTTTTATCCGCGAGCACTGGCGCCGCGGCCGGAACCGCAGGCGTCACCGCCGAGACCGTCAGAAGCTTGGGCGCGGACGCCTTCGGAGCGGCCTTCGCGGTCACCGCCGGCTTCGCAGCCGACTTGACCATCGCCACCCCGGGATACAGCCTCACGGCAAATTTGTTGTCGTCGCCGGGCACGAGCTCAAACTTGCAAGCCTGGTCGAGGTCAACCACCACGCGGGTGCTGGGCGGTGTCTGGCCACTCATGCCGACACGCACACCCTTCACACCGTCGCTGTCCACGGCGATCTGGTGCTGATCGGTCAGCGCCACCGTGTTTGGCAGGTCGATCACGACGCGCGCGGGCGAGCTCAGCGTGCTCAGCTTGGGTGTCACCGGCCCACGAGCCGTGAACTCCACGCTGATCGCGCCCTCGCCCCGTACCACGTTCAGCCGCTGCAATGCAGCGTGCGTCGTGGCTACGGTGCCCGTGTTCTGCGTCTGAGCCGCTGCTGCTACCATAAACACAATGAGCAGCGGTAGAACCACACCCAGCTGTTGCTTTCGCATTTCGCTTCTCCCCCACACGCGCCGGCCCTCGGCCTTGCTCGTGTCTTTCCTCGAACTCGCTTTCAGAGTTGGACTCGCCAATCTATTCCCCGTCTATACAGCCGGTGTCAGAATCCGTTTCACAACGTCTTTCGTGAACGGTTTTCCCAGCCGGTCTTGAAACGTCTCTTTGAACACGATCGAATCGACCGTGATCTTCACCACGTACCCGTTGAATACCGGATCGTTCTCCCGCAGGAAATACGCCTTGTTCAGCCCATTGGTCACGACCGCGATCATGCCGTTGTCCGATTTCACGACCCCGTGCAACGCGACCTGCTCGATGTCCAGGCACTTCTTGCCCGTGCTGCAACCCGATCCTCCTTGCCGGTTCACCACCGGGCTGATGAAGGGATCGCGCTTGCCGGTCATCGAATACTTCTTGTCTTCCTGCTTGCCAGGCTTGGAAACTTCCGCTTCGGAGCCAGCCGGCTTGGGAGTGCTCGCCGCTGCCTTGCCCGCCGGCTTTGCGGCAACCTTCACGTCCGGCTTTGCGGCAACTTTCACTTCTGGCTTGGCCGCTGCCTTCGCGACTTTCGGCGCCATCGGACTCTGTGCCTTGGTGGCGGTCTGCGTCTTGGCCGGAGCCTGAGGCTTCGTGGCGGCCTGCGTCTGGGCAGGTGCCATCGCCTTCGCCGGAGCCACACTCTTGGCCGGTGCCGTCGCAGCCTTCACGGGCGCGACTTGCGGCTTGGCGGGCACGGACTGCACGGGAGCCTTTGCCGGAACGATCGCCGGCGCCTTCGCCGGAGTCGCTGCCGAAGACTTGGCCGGAACCGCGCCCGAGGGCTTCGCCGGCGTTGTGCCTTGCAGTGCCGCCTTGCTGGCTGCAGTCTGCTTCTGCTGCGCGCCGTTCAGGGCGTCTTTCGTGTTCTGAATGATGGCGGGATTCTGCGCCCAGGCAGTGCCCGCGGTGAGTGCCAATGCAACGATGCCAGTCGTCAGCTTCATAGTGTTTCCTACCTTTTCACCGGAGGCTGCCCGGGCTTCGCCGACCCGGCAGGATCCAGGTCGTGGCTGAAGAAAGTGATCGCCGTGCACGTCGCCACCACGCTCTCGTTGGGGGCGTATTGATACGTCTTCTTGGTCTTCGCGTCTGCCGGCTTGCGGGTGGAGGCGACCAACAGCCCCGACACATTCACGATGCGCTCCAGCTTTCCAACCCGATCAAAGAAATTCAGCATCGAGTAGTAGGGGCCATCCAGCTCCAGGTCGAACGGAACTTCCGTATAGAACTCTTTTTGCGCAAGCGGCTTGGACGTATAGCGCCGCAGTTCGATGCCGGCCTTCGACGCTTCCGCGTCCATCATGCGCATGAAACCATCGACTTCTTTTTCGTCGGGCACGATGCGCCGCTCGATATCGAGCTGCTGCTTCAGGCTGGCCAGTTGCCGTTCGATCTCGGCGAGCCTGGGCCGGTAAGCTTCCAGTTCCGCATTCTCCTTGCGCTTGGCTTCAAGCTTCTGCTGTGCCGCCGCATTCTGGTCGCGCACGCTCTTGAACACGGTGTAATACAAACCCGCCGTGACCAGAACGGCTCCGCCGACTACGACTGCCAACTGCTTGAGGCCCGACATTTCCCCGAAATTCGTCGCCATAGTTGCCTGCCTTTAGGACTTGCTCTTCTCGCACGTCAGCGTGAAGGTGAATGCCTGCATATCCTTCACGCTGTCGTCCTGGATGCTTTCCTTGATCTCGACATTGCGGAAGTACCCGGTCTTCTGCAGGTTCGAAATCAGGTTGGCGACCGCGTCGGAACTGAGCGCCATGCCTTCAATATCGACGCTGGTGCCCTGATCCTTCATGTTGTTCAGCCAGACCGCTTCGGTGTTGTTAACGGTCTCGCCCACCATCGCCATGAGGTTGACCGGACCAGTCTGGTTATTGCGTAACTGGTCGATGACATCCACCCGGCGCTTGTAGTTTTCCGCCTCGCGCTGGCGCGCCATGTAACGCGCCTTCACGTCGGCCAATTCGCGGTTCTTCTGCTCGGCCTGCGCCATGTTCTGCGCGATGGTTTTCTTCTGGGCGTCCAGGTGATACCAGGTGTAGAGATTGAACGCCGCCGCCAGTCCGAACACGACCAGAACTTTCAGGCGCGGGGAGCCGACATCGCCGACTTCCATGGTCGGCATCGACGGCATCGCCGAGCGCTTATTTTTCGGTTTCGGTGCTTCCAGCAGATTGATTCGAATCATAGGTCGCTAAAACTCCTCAAAGCCAAGCCCACCGCAACCGCCAGCTGGCCCGCGTTCTGCTCGATCAGTTCCGCTCCCATCCCTTCGGCCGGAGGCGCGATCCGCTGGAACGGATTGAACAATTCCACCGGCATCGAAAATTCCTGCCGCAGCCCTTCCACCAGCCCCGGCACTTTCGACGAGCCGCCCGCCAGATAAATCTTCTCGATATGCTCGCCCGCCGCGCTGGCCCGGAAGAAATCGAACGTCTTCTGGATTTCCAGCACGATGATTTCGGTCACCTGTTGCAGGATCGGCGTCTTGGCGTCTTCGCTCACTGTGCCCACTTTCTTGCCCAGCTTCAGCGCTTCCGCATCCTCGAAACTCAGATCCAGTTCCTTCTGCAGCGAATCGGTGTATTGATGGCCGCCCACGCTGACGTCGCGCGGGAACAGCGGCGTCGTGCCCTTCACGATGTTGATGTTCATGACGCTGGCGCCCAGGTTCAAGAGCGCCACCACTTGCCCTGGGGCGGGCTCGTAGTTGTACTCGTAGCAGTTCTGCAGGGCCAGAGCATCGATGTCCACAATAGCCGGGGTACGCCCTGCCATCGAGAGTACGTTGGTGTAGTTCAGAATCTTGTCCTTCTTCACCGCAACCAGTAACACGTCCATCTGGGGGTTACCGGCATCTTCGGACAGAATCTGGTAATCGAGGTTGACGTCGCCAAGATCGAATGGAATATGCTGGGCGGCTTCCTTCTGGATGGTTTCGGCCAGTTCCTGGTCGCTCATCGAAGGCAGCGAGATCTTCTTCACGATTACCGAGTGCCCGCTCACTGCCGTGGCCACGTTCTTGGCCTTGATTTCATGATCGGTGAACAGCTTCGAGATCGCGCTCGACACCGTGCCCGAGTCCACGATCATGGAATCGACCACGATATCCGGCGCCAGCGGCTCCAGGCCCAGATGCGCCACCTCGACGTCGCGCCCCTTCCGCTTCAACTCCACTGCCTTGATGCTGGAGGAGCCCACATCCAGACCAACAATCGTCTTCGACCCGAATCCAAACATGTGCCCGCCTTTTGTAGCGCCGGCCTCTCGCCGGCTGTCCTGAGGGCGTCCCGCCCTCGGTTTTCTACTGCGTTCCGGCAGCCTTCACGGCCGCCTTGGGTTGTTGTTTCCTTTTCGTCCGCACTTCCATCTGGTTCGACTTCTCTTCCATCCACTGGTCCAGCTTCGACTTCTTGAAGCGCCAGCGGTTGCCCAGTTTGAAAGCCGGAATCTTCTGCTCATTTACGTACTTGTAGAGCGTGTCCGGACTCACCCCCAGGTATTGCGAAGCCTGGCGAATGTTCATCACTTCACGCGAGTCGGCCATAGAGTTCATTCCCTTCCACAGAATCAAAGCCCTTGCTTGCCGGCGTCTCCGGCGGCAAAAGCAAACCTTGGGAGGAAATCCCTCGTTCCAGTTCGGGTTCGAGAGGATTTCGGTGTGCAGAGCATATCTCAACCCCGGAAAACCCGGAGTCAAGCCAAATCTCCGCGTTTCACCCGGTTTTATACCTGTTTTCTGGAAAATTACTTTGGTATAAATGCAGATTACTGCTATGGATTGCGATTAACTACTTAGTGACCACAATTAGAAGCACTGTTTATACGCAAGATGCGCCGTTACCCGATTTCACATAACCAAAGTACTAGCGACGGTACGAAGGTCTTAAGACGCGCGGAAGCTCACTGAAAACAATGGATTACGTGGCGTATCGCAAGGTTTCCCTTCAGCCTCACGCCACCTCGATCCGCGTTCTGAGGGGGCGACGGGAAGGCACAAAACGCCCCATCCAGACCCCTGCCAATCAGCAATGTTCACCCGCCGGACTCGCCTTTCCTCTCCCACGAACCAACAGAACGTACGCGTGATGTGCGCTGCCTCACATACTGGTCTCGGATGGCTTTGCTAGTTTGAAAAGTTGGTGCCTTCGTTCTGATCCGCTCTGGGGAGGAGTGCTTCGATGAAATTTCTGGTGGTCGGCGCGGGCATGATGGGTTCAGCGGCGGCTTACGATATGGCACGCCAGCCGGATGTGCTCTCTGTCACACTGGCGGACGCTGACCTGAGGCGTGCTCGTGAAGTTGCGGCCCGCATCAATCACATCCATGGCGACCGGAAGGTCAAGGCGATCGTGCTCGACGCCTCGCATGAAAAATCCGCTGCTCTTGCCATGAAGGGTCACGATGCCACCCTCTCGGCAGTTCCCTATTTCCTGAACCTGGGCCTGGCAAAAGCAGCCATCGAAGCGCGCTGTCACTTTGCGGATCTTGGTGGCAACAATACCGTCGTTCGGCAGGAACTTGCCTTGTCGGCGAAAGCCGAAAAGCGCGGTGTCGCGATTGCTCCGGACTGCGGCCTGTCGCCCGGCATGGCCTCGATTCTGGGCGGAGAGTTGGTCCATCGTCTCGGCGGACGCGCCGATGCGCTCAGGCTCTATGTTGGCGGTTTACCGGAACGCCCAGTCCCTCCGTTTCACTACCAGCTCGTGTTCTCGGTGGAGGGCCTCATCAACGAATACGTGGAGCCGGCCCGCATCTTGCGCAAAGGCAAGCTGGTCACGATCGAACCCCTTACCGAGCCCGAGGAATTTCACATGGACGGTTTCTCGCCCTTGGTTGCGTTTCAGACCTCGGGTGGAACCTCCACCCTGCCGGAAAGCTTCGAGGGCAGGGTAGGCGAATGTTTTGAAAAAACGCTGCGCTATCCCGGCCACTTCGACTTGCTGTGCGAGCTGAAAGCGCTGGGGCTTTTCTCTGGCGAGAAGATGAAAATCGGCAACGTGCAAATCGCGCCTCGCGCCTTGATGTCGAAAGTCTTCGAAGGAAAATTTGCCAGCAAGGGTCCCGACGTCTGCATCATGAGGCTGGAAGCGCACGAGTCGGTCCGCACGCCCGGTGTGCGCGGATTGCTCGGCGGCCATCTCAAGGGCCGGGTCGCAACCTTCACCCTCGTCGATCACTACGATCCTAAGACCGACATGAGCGCCATGATGCGCACCACTGCTTTTCCGGCATCCATCGTCACGCAGATGCTGGCATCGGGGGCCATCAGCAAACGCGGCGCTGTGCTCCAGGAACGCGATGTCCCCGCCGACATGTTTTTGAACGAAATGCAAAAACGCGGAATCCAGATCCAGTACGCAATCCAGTAGCTGCCAACAGATATTCATGTACTTCACGAATATGTTGTTTCGTGTTCTTCGCGAATATCTTGTTTCGCGAATTCACTGCATAACCCTTGTCATTCCGAGCGCAGCGAGGAATCTCGTTCTCTTGACACTGCCGGGGACCACAGATTCCTCACTCCGTTCGGAATGACAAATGAAGTGTTCTTTTGTATGCCTTTGCGTACCTCTGCGGTTCCAAGCTTTTGAAGTTCCTGCCGCTGCAACCACACTGTGCACTTTCTGCGCGTCGCGCCAGACGATACTCTGATAGATACGCGGAGGACGCTTGCGCTATCTCGATCGAATGCAACCTCTGGCTCTGGTGATCTTGCGCCTGGTCTTAGGCGTGATCATGATCGGCCATGGCTGGCAGAAGGTAAACGGCCACCTGCACGAATTCGCCGGTCATGTGGCCAGTCTTGGGCTCCCTGCCTGGCTCGGCTACGTCTCGGCGTTTACGGAATTTGGCGGTGGCATCCTGCTGATCGCCGGTTTGTTCACGCGGTGCGTTGCCTTTGCTGTCCTCGTGGACATGATCGTGGCTATCGCCAGGGTCCACTGGAAGCACGGTTTTATGGGCAATGGCGGCTACGAATTTCCCCTGGCGCTCTGGGCAATTGCATTCGCATTGATCTTCTTCGGAGCGGGAGCGATCTCGATTGACGGCATTCGTGGAGGCGGCCGAGGCTGGTCGAAGTGATCTGTCGTTCATCGTACGAATTCTTGGCAGTTTCTGATTCCCCAGCAGTGCCAATGACTTCACTTGGCCCGCGACGCATGCACAAACCGACCGGCCGTTCCATTTGCTCCAAATGCCGCGCCCAGCAAGCCAAGTCGCGCTTTAACTTTTACAATCTCTCCCTTGACAAGGCAGATAGACACCCATAGTGTTGCTGGCCTACCTGCGGGCGGCAAGTCCCGGGCCCCTTCACTAAGCCGCCCTCCTTTAGAGGTGAAACAATGCGGAACCAGTCGTTGCGTTCAAACGTACGAGCGAGCCTAGTACTGCTCAGCCTCGTACTTCTCTTGTCAACCGTTTTGTCCGCAGGCATTCTCGGACATTTCAAATCCGCAAAACACAAACAAACAGCTAAACCTGCCGAAGTTGCCAAAAAAAATTCTATCAATCCTTTGATGAAGCGAAGGGCCGAGACTATTTTCAGCCGCATCGGGAGCGGCGAACCCGAGGGCGCCCCTAATTCCTATGCCAAGGAGCAGGTCAGGTTTCGCGCCTACCCGGGCAGCGACCTTCCCATCGAACTCAGCAATGCTGCCGCAAATCACTTCGCGAGAGTAAAATCGGAGTCACAGGCAGGGCAGAGGGGACAAACGGTTGATGCCCCATGGACTTCGATTGGCCCCAGCATTGCTCTCTATCCGGAAATCCTCAATCGCACCGCGGCCCCGTATGTTGCCTCCGGCCGCATCTCCGCTTTAGCTATCGAACACCATTGCGGTGAGGGGCACTGCCGCTTGTACGTGGGTGCAGCGGGCGGCGGAATCT
>QIAH01000279.1 GCA_003225465.1 Acidobacteriota bacterium
CGTCGCCGCGCGCTCCATCAACGAAAACTTTTACCGCCAGCGGGTTGTTCTCTCCGACGACGGCCACATCTCCGCGATGACCCTCGGCTTCAACCCGGGCGACGCCTTCTACATCTCCGTCGCCTCCGTTGACCGCCAGGGACACGGATCCCTCTTCGCCTATCCTGAAGTCCGTTGCGACGCGTCCGCCTGCGCGATTCCCAACTACGCCTTCGACGTAACCGCCCCGTTGCCCTGCCACCACCACCGCCACGCGACAAAGACGCCGACGACGACTAGGCTTCCCGTCTCGCGCAGAACGGGAGAAACGCAACCTTCTCCCGTTCTCCCGCCCGCACATTCATAAATGCTGTGGATGAGAACCAATCCCACGTAGGGCAGGACGCCCACCTCTGCACAGCCGCGCCAAGCTCGGCTACTTTGCTAGCGTATGAAACTCCATCGCCCGGCTTTGCGTGGAGGTATCGGTGCCGGCGCCCTGAGTCGTCGCGACCACGAAGTAATAGGTCGTGCCTGGCTTCAGATTTTTCACCCACACGGTGTGGTTGTAGTCCCCGTTCGGCTCCTTGGTCCCACCCCACGGCGCTTCGGCGGTCTCGTTCAACGCATTGGGACTAGTCCCATATTTAACGATGCTGCTGCCCGGAGCATCCGTGGACCAGGCAATCTCAGCCACCGTGTCCGTCGTCTTCTTCACTACCGGACCGTTGGTGATGCGTTCCGCCTGCCCTCGCTTTTGTGCCGCCGAAACTCCGATCGTGAATAGAACCAGTAGCCCGGCTAGACTGGCGACAGTAATTCTTCTCATGGCTTATTCCTCCCAGTGAAAATGGACGCGGCGCGGGAGTACCCTCCCAGGCGCTCGCACGACGGGCGCGGGTAAAGTGTCGGTCACGGTTCAGATGCCGGTCCGTCCGTTAGGGGATGGACGTGGCAAGCGGAGAGACTAGGACGTCCCTCAGGCTATGAGGACTGAACAGCCCCATCCTTTTCGTACCCCCTCAAGGATGGGGCAGGTCCCAGCGCAAAATCAGGGGGAGGTGCGCCGCTGGGATATCCGGGGGCGACTCCGTACCAGCTTCACGAAGGATTCATGAGGTTTCCATCGTGATGCGATACCTAGCCGCCAGTATCATACTATTACATTATAGTACTACTAACAAATTCTAGCTCGACAGAATCGATGGCACGCCTCAAGTACATCAGGATTTCTATTGTCTAGTTTTTCCCCGCAATCACAGCGGCCTGTGAGGAGGGTCCTAGCTGGATCCGGTTCGGCACGATAGGCTTATCCGGTGGCGCCACCAGGATGCTGCGCTAATACTATATATATAGAGTAATTATCACTATACGGTATTATTTGTAAGTATTAGATATAATTGAACTTCTGGCCGAGTCCTTGTTAGAATCCGCGTGCCGGAAAGTGGAGTGACTGCATTATGCGGTCGCCCCACAACCTGCCGTAGTTAGCGAGATTCTCATGGCACGGAAAGAACACACGATTTTCCTCGCTTTCGATGTCCCAGCCGCGGTCGAAGAAAACTACGTATTCGGCGTGTGGAGACTTTTTGCGCAGTCCGTGTACCTCACGCGCAAGAAGCTTGCGCCCCTCAAGATTGCCACTCGTCATTACGCCGCCCTGGCGGTCCTGGCCTCTTCCAACCACTCGGCCACGCAATCCACCCTGGTTCAGGTCATGGGTCTTTCCCCCAACGTCGTGCTGGCGATGGTCGACTACCTGGATGGCTTGGGCTACACCAAGCGAGTACAGAACCCGCGCAACCGGAGAGAGAACATTGTGCTCCTCTCGAAGAAGGGCCGCACCGCCTACGACCAGGCGATCGTTCTGTTGCGGGAAGTGGAGCAAGAGCTCCTGGCACCGCTGACAGGCGAACAGTGCCAACAATGTGTGGAGATTGTCAAGAAACTGGGAAGCTCAGCTCCGCCCACCCGCGACCTGGCCATCGACTTCTAAATCCTCGGACCAATGAAAAGTCTAGTGAGTAGCATGCGTTTCGTTCAAAACTTCTCCAGCGGCGTGCTGCTGCTTCGGGAGTCACACTTGAGAAGGTTCTTGAGAAGGTTTATGACGTGTACATGACCCCGGACGGTCATTTCGCGGCAGGCGAACAAGAAGACGCTGTGGAAGAAGCCAAGCATCGAAACGCAGCTGACCGCAAGAATGACGGCGAGTAGTCGCGTCTGAGGAGAACGGTGCCCGCTGCTTAAAAAGTAGTCGCTTAAGCTCAACTATTAGAGCTTTTTAGACAAAGCCAGGGCACCCGGCAGAGAAGGGATTCCACTCGGGCTGCTCTGACAGGAATTAACTGCAGGGCGAGGGGCTGAAGGTCTTCTCTTTCTTCTGGACGTAAATCTGCTCGTGTTCCGCGCGCTGGTTGACGATTACCTCGACGATCACTCCGCTGCCGCCCTTGGGACATTCTCCGGTCGCGTAAATTTTGTAATTCTTCACCAGTCCCCACTCTCCGCCTGGGCCCCAATCGCGGTAGAACTCGTTGTATGGGTAGAGGGAATGCTGCGGCGAGTGTTGCTTCCAGTTCGGGTCGGCGACGTAGAGACCATAAGCGGTTTCGTAATCCTGCTTTTGAAGAGCCGAGAAGAACTTGTCGACCAGGCGCTCTTCGGGCCAGTAGCGAAACTGGTAGGCCAGAAAACCGAGCACCAGCAGAGTAACGATGATCACGAGAATGCGCATTTTGCGTCGACGTGCGGCCGCTTCGTCGTACACCTTGGCATCCATCAGGGTCATAGCTCTCTAGCATAACGGAAACCAGCGGGAGGCCAAAAGTTCCAAGCGAGAACACGAGCGTGACCACGGGGGGACACAGAGGTTCACAGAAAAAAAGAGAGAACGAGAATGGGGTCGGACACCGGAAGGGATGGAAATCGGAGATATAGCCGAAGCTTGTGGTTCTAGTGGCTTTACATTGTCCGCTTGAAAAGGGGTGTCGCGATGGCCAAGGCCACGGTGCCAAAGATTGCGAGGTACAACATATCGGGCAGAATCGCGGTCAGGCCGGACTCCTTCAAGAGTAGTCCTTTAAAGCCGTGAACTGCGTAGGTGAACGGATCGGCTTTCGCGATCACGCGCAGCCAGGTGGGAAAGGCCTGCACGGGATAAATGGAGCCGCTGGGGAAGAACAGGAGCGTGTTCAGAATGCCAAAGATTGCGCGCGGGACCAGTGGATCGTCGACCCGCACCATCAGCAGGAACATCATCGTGTTGAAGGCAATTGAGGTGAGCCCGATCATGATGAACAGGCCCAGCACGGTCGCAGGATTGAAAATCGTGCTCACCCCCGCCAGCAACGCTCCGATCACCGTGATCACCACCCCTGTCAGCACCGCCTTGATGGCTCCGGCGAGGTTCAATCCGAAGACCATCTCTGTTTTTGTGATCGGGGTGACCAGGTACCCCTCATGCACGCCGCGGGCCTTGTCATCGATATAGAGCATGCCGCCGCCGATCATGACGGAAACAAACATTGCCAGCGTGATGGAGCCGGGCAGCAGATATTTCATGTACTCGATGTAGGGATAGAGTTCGACAATCTGTAATACGGTTTGCTGCAGGAGGCGGGGCTCGATGGTGGGCTGGTTCAGGGCCGTGGTGATGTCGGAAAGTTCCTGCTCGAGGGTCGAGCTCATGAAGTTGTCGCTGTTATCGACCACCAGCGCAATCTGCGGGCGGTCTTGCTCGTAGACGCGGCGCGAGTACTGCGGCGGGATAATCACAGCTCCCTGGATCTTGCCGTTGCGCACGTCGTCGCGCGCGGTGGCCTCGTCGTTGTAGTAGACCGGCATGAAGGTGCGCATGTTGGCGCGCACCGAGTCGAAAGCCTGCCGGATCTTCAGCGCCTGCGTGCCGCCATCCTGATCGACAACACCGAGGCGCGCGTCTTTTATCTTGCCGCCGAAGGCATTGCCCAGCACGATGAGCTGCACCAGCGGAAAAATCATGGACGCCAGCATCAGCGTGGGAGAGCGGAAGAACTTGCGCATTTCGCGCTCGACAATCGCCATCATTCGATTCATGGTCTTAATCCTGGGGCTTGCGGCATGACGAAGCCGTAAGCTTTTACGAGTTCGTCACGAAGCTGGCGGCCGGTATAGTGCACGAACACGTCGTCGAGCGTCGTGCTCTGCACGGTTAAAGACTTCACGGGAATGCCGGCATGCACGGCCATCTCGACCAGGGCCGTGGTGGTGAGGGAACCGTTGCCGGTCAAGACTCGGAACATGCCCGCGCCTTCGTGCTGCACCGAAGTGACATCGGGAAGGGAGTGCAGGCGCTGCTCCAGATCGGCGGGGGGATGCTCAAACTGCACCTCGATGACATTCGATCCCGGCACGCTGGCCTTGAGCGCGGCGGGCGTATCGAGCGCGACCAACTTGCCATGATCGACGATGGCGATGCGGTCGCAGAGGCGGTCGGCCTCATCCATGTAGTGGGTGGTGATGAGGATGGTGAGCTGGCGATTTTTCTTGATATTGGTGAGCATTTCCCACACGGCCACGCGCGATACGGGATCGAGTCCGGTCGTCGGCTCGTCGAGAAAGAAAATGCGGGGACTATGTACGAGGCCGCGGGCGATTTCGAGACGCCGCCGCATCCCGCCCGATAAAGTCTTGGTCTGCGCGTCGCGCCACTTGGTCAGGTCCACCAGCACGAGCAATTCGTCGATCGCTTCCTTCCTTTGCTTCGCCGGAACGTCGTAGAGCTTGGCGTAAATGTTCATGTTCTCTTCGACGGTCAGGTCGAGATCGCTGGTGAGCGCCTGCGGAATGACTCCGATGCAGCGGCGCGCGCCGTCGGCATCTTTGCTCACGTCATGCCCGGCGACGATGGCGCGTCCGGATGTGATCGGCAAGAGCGTAGTCATCATGCGGATGAGCGTGGATTTTCCCGCGCCATTGGGGCCTAACAGACCGAAGATTTCTTCTTCGACCACGTGGAACGTGACGTCATTGACCGCGGTGAAGTCGCCGTATTTCTTGACGATGTGCTCGACATCGATCGCGTTCTGGCCCTGCTTATCGGGACCTTCGCAGCCGGATCCGGCGGGCTTGCCGTTGGCTTTCGCGATCATGGACGCTGCTCCGCGGAAGCATCCTGGCGCGGGCTGCCCTTGAGTTGATCCGGGGCCACGAGCACTTCGGCGGTCATGCCCGGAACATAGGCGCCCTTGGGATTGTCGAGGCGCACCTTGAGCACGATGGTTTTGATGTCGCGCTTGCGCCGGTTCACGTCGCGTTGCGTGGCGAAGTCGGCCTCGGCGCTCTTGAAGAAGACTTTTCCGGAGGTGATGGTGCCACCCGGGAGCCGCACGCGCAGCGTATCGCCGAGGCCAATATGGTCGGCTTGGGTTTCTGGAATGGCCGCGCGCACCCAGGTGTCGGTCAACTCGACAATGGTCACGATCGGCTGGCCGACGTTGAGCACTTCGCCCTCGCGGGCGGCGCGTACCGACACGGTTCCCGTTACTGGAGCGTAGATCTTCGTGTAGCCGAGGCGCACCTCGGCCTGCTTCTTCTGTTCCTCGGCGTTGGCGAGATCGGCGAGGGTTGAAGTGACTGTACTCCGGGCAGCACTCGCCTGGTGCGTACGCGCGATGGCAGAACTCAGGTCCGCTTCGGTGGCCTTCACCTGATCTTCGAGGGATTGCACATTGGCCTTGGCCGCAGCCAGGTTCGTCTCCGCCTGCACGCTCTCCTGCTCTGACATGACACCCTGCTTGGCGAGTTCGATGGTGCGGCGGCTGTCGCTCTCGGTGCGCCGCAGCGTGGCCTGCGCCTGGTCGAGCTGCGATTTCATCGAGCGCAACCTGGCCTGCGCGTTGGTGACGTCACTGCTGGTCGAGCCCTTGGTCGATTGCTCGGTGTAGCGCATCTCCGAAACTTTCGAGCGCAAGCTGTTGATGGTCGCAGCGGCGGCGGCGGCTTGCGCCTGCAACTCCGCCGGATCGATGACCGCGATGAGATCCCCTACTTTCACAGGAGTGCCTTCATCCACCAGAAGCTTTTGCAAGCGTCCCTGCGTCTGCGGGCTGACGATCACCTGGTTCGAATCCACCGTGCCGATCAGGACCAGGTCTTTATTGCTGGGCGTCGAAAAATAGTAGTAGCCGAGAGCGATCAGAAAGATGACGCCGAGAAGAATGAAGAAGCGGTTGCGGGGATTCACTTGGATTCTCCTTCCACGGGCAGAGCGGAGTGCTGGAAGAGAGCTGCAGAAATGAAATCCAGGACGGCGGCCCGGCGAGCGGCAAGCCTCTCCGGGCTGAGCGGATCCTGATGGGTCATCATCTTCATGAAAGGCGCACTGCCGAAGTAGTGCACCACCACGGCGGCCATCGAGGGAATGAACTGCATAGGATCTACAGGACGAAACAAGCCCTTTTCGATTCCTTCGCGAAACACCTTCAGCAATTCCTCGAACATCGGTTTCAGATAGGTCTTCACGATACGCAGCGCTTGCGCACGCCGAGGCACGGTGAACATTTCGCGCTGCACCATCTCGCGATGTTCGGGATGGCTGGCGAGAAAGTCGAAGAAAGCACCGACATAGCGCAGAAGCTTCTCGCCGGGGGGAACGTTTTCGCGGAGAATCGGCATGAGAAACGCATCGCGCTCGCGGAAGACTTGCTCGAGAGCCGCGCCGTAGAGGGCGTCCTTGTCGCGAAAGTAGTAATAGAGCAGTGCCTTGTTGACCTTGGCGGCCTTGGCGATGGCGTCAGTGCGGGCGCCGGCGACGCCTTCGCGGGCAAACTCCCGGATGGCTGCCTGCAGGATGGCGGTGCGGCTCTCCTCGGGCTGTCCTCGTGATCCCAAACGGGCGCGGGCTGGACTGACGGCCATTCTGGTACCTCGAATGTGTCAAGCAAAGCGATTGCTTCCGTATTAACTAACCAGTTAGTTAAATTATAGAAGAGCAGGCCAAGTTTCGCAAGCGGCGATTGTGCGGGGCTAGAGATCGAAAAAAATCCCCGCCCAGGCGGAGCTTCGACCGGGCACCCGGTGCATCCTTTATAATTCAGCGCTTCGAGGGGCTCACCATGCTGCCTATCAAGCTGATCCTCTGCCCCACCGACTTCAGCGGTCCTTCCGAAACTTGCGTCCGCACGGCCGCGGAACTGGCCGAGCACTTCGGTGCCGAGCTTCTGTTGGTGAACGTAGTTCCAGCAGTGCCGAGCCTCCCACCCGATCCGAATTACGTTTTCAAAATTCCCGAGTACGAGCGCTACCTGCACGCCGATGCCGAAGAGCAGCTACGCAAGGCCCGCGAGGAACTGGTCGGGAAAAACGTGAAGGTGCAGACGCAGGTGGGCCACGGATCGGCCGCGGACGAGATCGTTCTCATTGCCAAGGCCGAAAAGGTGGACCTGATCGTGATCTCGACGCACGGCTCAACGGGGCTGGAACGATGGGTGTTCGGGTCGGTCGCCGAAAAAGTGGTGCGGCTGGCCGAGTGCCCAGTGCTGACGGTACGACAGGGGTGAGCCGTGCTTCAGTGCGGGGTTCGCGGGCTTTCGCCCGCGTCGCCGGAGTGTCGCCCTACGGGGCTCAAGTTTTCCGGCTGGCTTTCCAGGGCTTTACGCCCGGGGCTAATGAATTTCGCCCTTCCGGGCTCGACCCGTGGTACTGCGCGATTGTCGATTCGTCGAGGACGCCATGCGGCCCATCAGCTGATCCCTTGCCCCGCCGACTTCAGCGATCCCGCCGGCTGGTTTTCCCCGGGCTTTCGCCCGGGGCTAATGAATGCCGCCCTTCCGGGCTCGATCCGTGGTGCTGCGCGATTTCAATTCGCTCGGACAATCGCCGTGCACATTTCGCCTGTGTTCATTGGTTAGTTTGCGCGTTATTCCCGATTCCAAATGAAATCTTCCCACGACAATGTCGCCCGTTGAGCACGTTCGTCGGGGAGAGCAACCGAGTATAGGGGCAATGCAATTGATCAATCGTCGTGATTTTTCGGAACAAGTTCCATGCACGATTCTTCTGCGTTCGTCGCCTGATTGGTGGGTGATTTCCCGATTCGTCGAATGACATTTTTTGGCAATATTAGAGTTTTCTAGCATTTTGTCGGCGAGCGCGCACGGGAAGCCTATGCAATCGATCAATTCTTTTGATTTCCCTTTCCCGGCGGAATTGAGTATTTCTAGGGTTTAGGTGCGCGGACGCTGGCGCCGCGACTCAGGGTGTCTTTCTATGGAAAAGCATGCAATGAAAGGGCGCAAGTCACAGAGGCAAGTTCTACATAAGATCGATCTGGACCGAATGCTGGAAATCCTGTCGGCGTTTGATCGGGGCGTGGTGGAGCTGTCGATGGGTCTTTACAATGTATCGCGGCACGACCGAATGCTGATGCGGCAACAGAACCGGCGGCTGCACCGCGCTCTCCGAAAATGTCTGCCCCGGCTGCTGAAACCCCCGCAACCTTTGTTCGAGCTTTCCGATTCTCTTTGAGTTGAAGAGTTGGACGGGCGGGGGCGCCCTTCCCTCCACGAACTAATCCTGCGCTCCGCCTGCGATCGAGGGCACCAGCAGAACTTCGTCTCCGTCCTGGAATGCATACGCAGGTCCGCCGAGAAAGCGGATGTCCTCCTCGTTCACGTAGACGTTGAGAAAACGGCGGATCTCTCCGGCCTCGTCGCGCAGGTGCGGTTTGAGTTGGGGGAACTTCTCGTCCAGCACGGAGAACAGTTCGCTGATATTGGCCGCCGAACAGTCGAGTTTGCCGACGCCGTCGGTGTGCCGGCGCAACGCGGTTGGAATCTGGACAGTGATTGCCATGTTATGCCTCCACGGTTTCGGGCACATCGAGCGTGCTTTCGAGGTAGCGTTCGAACTCGGCGAGCTTGGGCGCGATGGCCGTCTCGGATTCGTACTTGCCGGCGAGGGCGTCGGTGGTCTTCAAGCCGTTGCCCGTAATGCAGAGCACGGTGGTCTCATCGGGAGAAATCCGCTCGTCGCGATAGAGCTTGCGTGCGCAGGCTACTGTCACGCCGCCAGCAGTCTCGGTAAAAACGCCTTCGGTCTCGGCGAGCAACTGGATCGATTCGACTAGTTCGTGGTCCGAGACATCTTCCGACCAGCCGCCGCTTTTGGTGATGGCTTCGATTGCGTAGTGTCCGTCGGCAGGATTGCCAATGGCGAGGGAACGCGCGATGGTTGCGGGCTTCTGCGGCTCAATGTCGGGTCTGCCGGCTTTGACTGCCGTGGAGATAGGGGAGCAGCCCGTCGCCTGCGCGCCGAAAAACTTCACCGGCCTGGCATCCACCAGACCAAGCGCGATCAACTCGTCGAAGGCTTTCTTGATTTTCGTAATGAGCGAACCGCCCGCCATCGGGACCACCACGTTATCGGGAAGACGCCAGCCCAACTGCTCGGCGATTTCGAAGCCTACGGTCTTCGACCCCTCGGCATAATAGGGGCGCAAATTCACGTTCACGAAGCCCCAGCGATGCTCATCGGCGATCTGCGAGCACAAGCGATTGACCTGGTCATAGCTGCCCGCGATGCGCACAACCTTCGCCCCGTAAACCTGGGTGCCGAGAATCTTGGCTGGCTCGAGATCGGCCGGGATGAAGATCCACGCCTTGAAGCCATTGCGCGCGGCTTGGGCCGCGACCGAGTTGGCGAGGTTGCCGGTCGAAGAGCACGAAACGGTATCGAATCCAAACGCGCGCGCCTGTGCCAGCGCCACGGCGACCACGCGATCCTTGAAACTGAGCGTGGGCAGGCAGACGGCGTCGTTCTTGATGCAGAGCTTGCGGGCGCCGAGTTCTTTCGCGAGGTGAGGCGCGCTCAATAGCGGCGTGAAACCCACCGGCAAGCTGGGACGGTAATCTTGGGGGAGGGGGAGGAGTTCGGAATAGCGCCAGATATTGGGAGGGCGTTGGGCGATCTTCTCACGCGTGAACCCGGCGCGCAGCGTTTCGTAGTCGTAGGTAATTTCCAGGGGAGAGAAACAGTCGTCGCAAATCGATCGGGGCTGGTTTCCCCAGGTCTTGCCGCATTCGCGACAACGCAATTCGTAGTGAGCCATCGTGCTACTCGCCTTCTTGCGAGTAGCTGAGGACGAGCGTCCCTGGAGAAGAGAACCTTCGCATGGCTCAGCGTCGCTGGTCTTGTCATTTCGAGCGGAGCGAGAAATCCGCTGCGTCCGGCGTTCCGTGGAGGAGTTGCTTCCCTCCTCGCAATGACAATTCCAAGAGAACAACCTGGCCTAAAAATACAAAGGCCTCTTCTCCGGAAAAGGAAAAGAGGTTACGGGAAAACGGGTAGAAAAGCCGCTTGCCCGAATCTCATGTTCCCCGTCTCCGGGAGAGAGTTGGCACCAAGCAATCGCGATAGATGATCGCGACCCGGTTGCCGTGGCGTCACAGGGCTCGTCCCTCAGCCACTCTGCATGAAATTCAAAGTCAACCCGCGAACAGGTCAACTTGGAGATAGATGTTACTGGTGCGACGGGAGTGTGTCAAGCGTCTACACTGAAGCCGGTAGAACCGGGATCAAGCTCGGCGCAGAGCGTTACTTCCATGCTGACCATTCTTTTTATTGGAATCTCGGTTTCTCTCGTTCTCTACCACCTGATCTGGTATTGGGGTCATCGTGGGCATCGCCAGATCGCACGCGGAAGTCAAACCCTGAATGCGCTCGAGGCGGTGCAAGCATCTTACCGCGCGGGTGATTATCAGACTGGACTGCAACAGTCGGAAGCACTGAAGCGGGGATCTTCGAAAACGCCCGAGTACTGCTTCTTCCGCGGCACCATGCTGCACCAACTGGGAAGGTTCGTCGAGGTGCAGCACACGGATGGACCTGGGCGGTGTTCAAAGCGATGTTCAAATCTGAGATCTGAAATCTACAATCTGAAATCCAATTACCGGCTGTACTGATTCTTTTTCTTGTCCTGGTGCCGCTCGACGCCGAGCTGGATGAGCCGGTCAATTAGATCGGAATACGATAGACCGGTGGCAGCCCACAGCTTGGGATACATGCTGATGGCGGTGAAGCCGGGCATGGTATTGATCTCGTTCACGAAGAGCTTGCGGGTCTTGGGATCCATGAGGAAATCGACGCGGGCGAGGCCGGCGCAGTCGACTGCCTGGAAGGCGCGCATGGCGAGTTCCTGGACTTTCTTCGTCTCGGGCTTCGTCAGCTTCGCGGGGATGATCAGCTCCGAGCCCTCGTCGAGATACTTGGCGGCGTAGTCGTAAAACTCCTTGATGGGCACGATCTCTCCGGGGACCGATGCCTGCGGGCGGTCGTTGCCCAGCACCGAGCATTCGATCTCGCGCGCCTTTTGCTTCGCGCCGCCCACGCCCTGCTCGATGACGATCTTGCGGTCAAACTTCGCCGCCTCGTAGATGGCCGGGCCGAGTTCTTTTTTCGTGCGGGCTTTCGAGATGCCCACGGAAGAACCCAGGTTGGCGGGCTTCACGAATACCGGATATTTGAGCGAGCGGTCGATAATCTTCTCGGTTTTTTTCGGATCGGCGTCCCAGTCGCTGCGCAGGATGGTAACGTGCTTCACGATGGGCAGCCCCGCGGCACGGAACAACGATTTCATGATGTCCTTGTCCATGCCCGCGGCCGAGCCGAGCACGCCCGCGCCTACGTAAGGGATGTCGGCCAGTTCGAGCAGGCCCTGGATGGTTCCGTCCTCGCCGAACGTGCCGTGCAGCACGGGGAAGATCACATCCACATTGATGGCGCGATCAGCGGCGCGACGGAGCGCGGTCGCGTCGCTCTGAAATGGCGTGAGGGATCTGCTGGCCGGATGCACAGGTTCAGGTGGGACCACCACAGCTTCGCCGCTCGCCAGCACGGCCGCTCCCGGAGTTGCCTCCGGATCCCCGGCCCGCAGGTGTTTTGATTCGTCGTGCGGCTTGCCTTGCAACAGCGCCTCGGCAGCGGCGGCGGTGAGCCAGCGGCCATCTTTTGTGATCCCGATGGGCACGACCTCATATTTTTCTTTGTCAATGGCATTGACCACGGATGCGGCCGAGAGCAGCGACACTTCGTGCTCCCCGCTGCGTCCGCCGAACAGGACTCCCACGCGCAGTTTTTTCATGACATTTCAGTGTGGACGGGAGAGGCATGTGCCGTCAATCGTGACGATGGTTCCACTTGCTAAACTGGACTCCAGATATCCGCCATGCTCATCGAAGCTTACTGCTTCAGGGATTGGACGCGGGTTACAATCGTTGCCGCATCGCGGCCTGTGGTGGGAATACACATCCGCTTCTCAGGCGATCCACGCAGTACCGGGGTTCTTCGACTGCGTTCGGCTGGCGCCTCACTTCGCTCAGCATGACAGATCAGGAAGCTTACGGTGAAACAGCCAGTGAAACCTGCTTCTACAGAATCTTTTTTCCGAAGGCGGAAAGGGCGAGTTCGACGGCCAAGTCGGCGGTCTGGTTGTGTTCGTCGATGACGGGATTCACTTCGACGATCTCGAGGCTCAACATGCGGCCATGATCGGCGATGATTTCCATGGCGAGGTGGGCTTCGCGATAGGTGGCGCCGCCCCATACAGGAGTGCCCACGCCGGGCGCGTCTTCCGGGTCGATCCAGTCCATATCGAGCGAGACGTGGTAGCCGGCGGTGCCGCGGCCGGCCATGCGGAGGGCTTCTTCCATAACAGTGCGCATGCCGCGCTCGTCGATGTCGCGCATGGTGAAGACCTCGACGCCCGCCCGGCGGATGTTTTCTTTTTCGTGAGAATCCACGTCGCGAATACCGACCAGCACGCAATTTTCCGGGTGGATCTTGGGAGAGAAATTGAAGATGTTGCCGAGTTCGGCAGGACCGAGTCCCATGATGGCGGCGAGGGGCATGCCGTGTACGTTGCCGCTGGGAGAGGTCTCAGGCGTATTCATGTCACTGTGAGCATCGATCCAGATCAATCCAATTTTCTGGTTCTGTTTGCGGTAGAACTCCGCGACCCCGGCCACGGTACCGGCAGCGACGGAGTGATCGCCTCCCAGGAGCAACGGTACTTTGCCCGCCTCGAGGCTTTTGAGAACCAGTTCGGCGCTCTTGGTACAGGTTGCGGTGATTTCCTTCAGATATTTTGCGTGGGCGGCGCCTTCTTTCTTTTGCTCCGGGATAGCGACCGAGACATTGCCGCCGTCCTCGACGATGTGGCCGATAGCCTCGAGACGAGCTTCGAGTCCGGCGACACGGACGGCCGAAGGACCCATGTCGACGCCTCGGCGCGACTGGCCGAGGTCGAGTGGGACGCCGATGACACGAATCTGCTTGGGAGTGATGGAGCTGAAAGACGTGTTCGGTGTCGGGGTCATGAAGTTTCGAGTTTCAGGTTTCGAGTTTCGAGTTCAAGTCAAAAGCCTTTAACCGCAAAGATCGCGAAGACAAACCCGCGAAGGGCGGGAAGAAAAGCAAAGTCTCTTACGGATACAGCCGGTGCAAGGTTCTGGGGAACGGGATCGTTTCGCGTACGTGTTCGAGGCCGCCAATCCAGGCTACGGCTCTTTCGATTCCCATGCCGAAGCCTCCGTGGGGAACACTGCCGAACTTGCGCAAGTCGAGGTACCACTTGAAGGCTTCCTCAGGCAGGCCGTGCTCGTGAATCCGTTGCAGGAGCAACTCGTGCGAGGCCATGCGTTGCGAACCTCCAATGATTTCGCCGTAGCCTTCGGGCGCGAGCACGTCTACGCAGAGCGCGAGATCGGGACGCTGCGGGTCAGGCTCCATGTAAAACGCCTTCACCTTTGCGGGATAGCGATGAATCATGAGTGGGCGTTCGAACAGCGCGGACAAGTAAGTTTCGTCCGGTGAGCCGAGATCCCCGCCCCATTCGAATTTGTTCTCGAGAGCGCCCTTGGCGAAACCTTCCTGTAGCATCTTCACAGCTTCGTCATAGTTGATGCGCGGAAAGGGCATGTCAATTTTCTCGAGTTTGGCGATATCGCGGCCGATGGTCTGCAAGTCGGCGCGGCGCTTCTCGAGACAACGTTTCACGATGAAGGTGATCAGGCCTTCGGATAATTCCATCACGTCGTCGAGAGTGGCGTAGGCGACTTCGGGCTCGACCATCCAGAATTCCGTGAGGTGACGACGGGTCTTCGACTTTTCGGCGCGGAAAGTGGGGCCGAAAGAGTACACCTTGCCGAGGGCCATCGCCGTGGCTTCGATGTAAAGCTGCCCCGACTGGGTGAGGTAGGCCTGCTCGTCGAAGTAGTCGACGGGAAACAGCGTGGTGGTGCCTTCGCAGGCGGCGGGTGTCAGGATGGGCGGATCGGTCAGGGTGAAGCCGCGGTCATCGAAGAAGTCGCGGGCGGCTTTGATGATTTCAGCGCGCACCCGGAGAATCGCGGCCTGGCGCGGCGAGCGAATCCAGAGATGGCGATGCTCCATCAGGAAATCGACGCCATGCTCCTTGGGCGTGATCGGGTACGGGTCGGATTCGGAAACCTTCTGCAGGACTTGCACGTTGGAGACGTCGAGTTCGTATCCGCCGGGGGCACGCTTGTCGGCGCGGACTTTCCCTTCCACAATGACACTTGACTCCTGCGTCAGGCCTTTCAAGGCGTCGAACGTTTCGGGTGAGACGGCATTCTTCGGGACCACGCCCTGGATCTGGCCGCTGCCATCGCGAAAAATGGGAAAGAGAAGCTTGCCGCTTTCGCGCAGGTTGTAGAGCCAGCCACGAATCGTAACCGGTTGGCCTTCGTGCTTGCCGATCTCGGCGATGGTCGTAATTGTGGGAGACATGGTCTCAGTCATAAGAATTGAGTAATTGAGAAATTTAGTAATTGGGAAATTGAGTAAATGAATTTCGCAATTTGGTAATTTCGTAAATTAACGAATCAGCGCTTGGGCATTCATCCTGCTCGATTTTCGCACACTAGCTCCATTTTAAAAGGCTCTGATCAAGAGTCGAGATGATTCACCTCAGGGGCTAACACCCCGAATTTTCAAACAAACTGGGCGGACGGCCTGAAGGCCGTTCCTTTCAAAGCACCTTAATCAGAACTTCACAAAAGTACTCAATTACTAAATTTCCCAATTCCCCAAGTTCTAAGCTGTTTCCAGCTTATCGAATGCTGGCCCCATTTTCTCGACTGGGTTGATCTTATCGTCGTGCTCGATCTCGAGCAGGAGCGGTGGCGTGTGTGGCGCGGAGCGCAAGAGTTCCATAGCTTCTTTCCAGTCGATTGAGCCCGAACCGGGCCACAAGTGTGAGTCGCGGTCCTTGGCGTTGTCGTGCACGTGGGTGGAACGGATGTGTGGCTTGGCGATCTCGAACGCCTCGGCGACGCTGGTCATGATGTGCGCATGGCCGAAATCGAAGCAGATGCCCACGTCTTCGAAATGCGCGGCGTGGATAAATTCCACCAGCTTGTCGGGGGTGGAAAGTTCGTTGGGAATGTTTTCGACCAGGATGCGCACGCCCAGCGGCTTGGCAAAGGCCCGGAGATGCTCGACCGATGTCATAGCGGCTTCAAGTTTGCGCTCGTCGAAAGACTCGTTGTTGGTGCCGAGGTGTTGCACCAGGAAACGAAAGGGGATCTGCTCGGCGATTTCGAGGGCGCGCTTGATTTCGTCCATGGCCTCGATGCGTCCGGCGCGATCGGTGGAGGCAACGTTGACAGGCGGAGCACCGGCGCGGCCGAATTCATAGTCTCCGTACAGCGGCGAATGCACCGAGTTCAGCGGGATGCCGGTGGAGCGGAACCAGTCCGCGATCTCGCGCACATGTTGCTTGCGGTTGGCGTAGTCGAGATGTTGGCGCGCGGCGAAAATTTCGATGGCCTGCGCGCCCCCTCGAACCAGGGCGTCGAGCAAGCCGGGATGAAGGCGCTCTTTGACGTAGACGTAGGTGGATACGGCTTTCTGCATGAGGTTTTTCTCTCAAATCAAACTTTCGCGCCAGAGGATTAGGCCATCAATCTGAGATCTGCAATCTGCAATCTGCAATTTAAGATTGCAGATTTCAGATTTCAGATTAGAACTCGCCGTATTCGATCTAGAATCCTACCGCCTTGCCGTTGTTGCGACCGTCGCTGGCGCCGAGGCGCTCTCCCGTTTTCGGATCGATGGCGATGCACTCACCGTCTCCCCAAAAATGCTCGACCTCCACCTTGTGGCCTTTGTTCTGCAGAAGGGTAATCGTGTCGGGAGAGATTCGATCTTCCACGCGAATCTCGTCCGGCAGCCACTGATGGTGGAAGCGGGGCGCGTTCACCGATTCCTGAATATCCAAACCGAAATCGACCACTCCCATCAGCGCATTGGCCACTGTCGTGATAATGGTCGGGCCGCCGGGCGAACCCAGCACCAGAAACAATTTGCCGTCTTTGAGGACGATGGTGGGCGTCATCGCCGACAACGGGCGCTTGCCGGGGCCAATCGCGTTCGCCGGCCCCTGGATGAGGCCATAAGCGTTCGGCACGCCTTGCTTGGAGGCGAAGTCGTCCATTTCGTCGTTGAGCAGGAAGCCGAGGCCTTCGACCGTGACGCGCGATCCCAAGGTGTCGTTCAGAGTTGTTGTCACAGCGACCGCATTGCCGGCGGGATCGACCACCGAGTAATGGGTAGTGTTTTCGGGCTCGCGAACAACACCCGGCCCGGATAGGTGCGAATTGGCATAGCGTTCGAGTTCGTTGAAGACAGCGGGCCGATGCAGATCCTTGCTGATACTGGCATGTGCGGGATCGATGGACTCACGCCATCCGGCGGCGTAGCGCTTGTCAATCAG
>QIAH01000346.1:0-14314 GCA_003225465.1 Acidobacteriota bacterium
ACGAAACGCTCGAGTCGGACAATGTCTTTGATGAAATCGTACCGACCAATATCCTGCACGTCGTGATTGCGGAGGTGGAACTCCTCTCCGCCGAACACGGTATCCAACTTCTTGGTTTTATACTTCAACTTGATCGCACACGTTAAGTCCCCGTCTTTTACAGGAATGTCCAAGATCTGATGCCTTGGGCGCAGGGGGTCGTAGGTTCAAATCCTATCGCCCCGACCATTCAACAAGGGTCCAGCCCGGAGACATGGGTAACAGAATGTACCGGCTACATGGGTAACACTTTCGGGCCGAAGGGATTTTGCAGCGGTTCTAACACACGCGTCTCCAGATCGAAATATCCCAAATCATAATCCATAAAGCTAACGAGCCAGATGTCGTCGTGAACTTCTTTGACGCCGACGGCCTGGCCGGCAAAGACCTGACTGAAGTTGATCTTTTTGCTGCCCAGGCAGATGCGACCGCAACGGGTGACGACAATCGTCTTGTCGTGGAACGGATAGTCGATGTCGGGCAGTCCAGTATAGGCACGAGTGGAAGGCTGGTAGATTTCGGCCGGGCATTTCATGTCCAAGGCTTCATGAGGACGGTCGTTGTTGAAGACCTCGATGAAGTCATCGAAGCGAGCCTGCTGCTGCAGGAAGTTTCGCGCGGCAGGCTTGGTGGCTTCTTTCTTCAAGGTGAGATGCATGCGCTCGTGACGGCCGTTTTGCTGGGGATGGCCGGGCTTGATTCGTTCAATTCCAATTCCCAGCCGGAGCCACCAGACGGCGAGCTTGCTCAAGTTGAACAAGGCGTGTGCGGAAGCAAAGGGAACGCCGTTGTCACTGCGGATGTTGGCGGGCAGGCCGCGCTCTTGGAAAAGCCTCTCAAATACGGTAAAAGCGTAGGCTTCGCGGGTGGAAGAAAGAGCTTCACAGGTGAGCAGAAAACGGCTGGCGTGATCGGTGACGGTCAGTGGATAGCAGTATTGCCGATTCCCTAGCAAGAACTCGCCTTTATAATCGGTGCACCACAGTTCATTGGGATGCTGGCCCAAGGATAAAGCGGTTCCCTGAGCACGTCGCCGCACTCGCCCGCGGCGTTCCACCAGGCCATGGCGATCCAGCAGCGCATGGATGGTGCTTTTGGCCGGGATGGGAATGCCGGCGAACCTCCGGATCAGGCGCTCGCGGATTTTACGAGCGCCCCAGCTGGAGTGCTCGCGCTTCACGTTGAGGATGTAGTTCTCCACCTGAAAGGGAAGCTGGTTGGCATAGCGAAAAGGGCGCCGACTCCTGTCGGTTAGACCTTCCACCCCGCAATTCTGGTAGCGATCGAAGATCTTGTACCCGGTTTTGCGAGAGATGCCAAACTCTCTGCAGAGTTCCGCCATCCCCTCCCCCGCTAGCCGACGAGCCACAAACTGCAGTTTTTCATCCATCACCGAACACTCCTTCCAAGGCATTCACCCCTCCCCCAAAAGGGGAAAAAGTGTAACCTATGTGTCCGGTACGATCCGTTACCTATGTCTCGGGTCGCTCAAAGTTACGGGTATTTCCTTCAAATCTTGAGCCCCTGGCTCGTTGGAGGGAAAATGACCCGTTTTCAGCAGTTCATCCGCGAAAGAAAGTACCTCGGCAACATCTCAGAACGAAGCGTTGAGTGGTACAACTGGGCCTTCAAATGGCTGGTGAACGAATCACCTGATGACGCCGCCCTTAAAGACTGCATTCTGAGAATGCGTGAGGCAGGTCTCAGTCCTCGATCTGTCAACGGCTTCATTACAGCCGTCAATGCCTACCTGAAGTGGTCGGGATCTTCCCTGAATATGAAGAAAATGAAATGTGAGCAGAAGGTGCTTTCTACGTATGCTCACGAGGATATTCAGGTGTTCATCCGTTGGAAGCCAAAGACCCGTTGTCAGCGACGGCTCCAAGTCATCGTGCTGGCTCTCGCTGATACGGGATGCCGTATTTCCGAACTGTTGGGATTGCGGTGGGGTGATGTCAACTTGGACGATCTGCTCGTCACGGTGAGGGGGAAGGGGAACAAGCAGAGGACGATCCCGTTCAGTCTGGAACTCCGCAAGCACTTGTTCAAACTTCAGCAGGAGTCCAAGTTCGATCTGGTGTTTTCAGCCCGCGACGGTCAGGCGTTAGGACGCAGAAACGTGCTGAGAGATGTGAAGGCCCTCTGCGGCAAGCTGAAGGTCAAGGTGCCTGAACGGTCTCTGCACGCATTCAGACATTCATTCGCGCTGCATTACATTCGTAAGTCTGGGTCGCCCTTCCTGCTTCAGCGGGCGCTGGGGCATACCACACTCGACATGACAAAAAGATATGTGAATCTGAACACTCAAGATTTATCTGAAGCTCATCAACGGGTCAGTTTGCTTAGTCGCTAAAACAAGCCAGCGGTGAATCGCTTTCTCATCGCTGGCATTCTTGTGCTTGAAAGGATTACCATTAGGGCAACCCTCGTACTTTTTTTATGCGCCACGGAGGTCTGATTGCCCAAGAAGACGGTCGCCGCTACAAGTCCGACCAACGGATCCAACGTCCCCGCAGAGATCGAAGAATCGCAGAAGCGAGTAAGAGTCAGTCAGGCTGACATCCCCGCATACTCGCTAGACGAAGCAATGCGCGTTCCCAAAGCCATCGTCGATAACTACAACTCCAAGCCAACAACGCCATTGAAAGTGGCGGCAGCGATGAAAATCGGACCTAACGCTAGTCAGTTCAAAATGCTTACTGGAGCGGCTATCGCCTATGGCTTGACTGAGGGTGGTGCTCAATCAGACCTTATTACGCTCACCCCTCTCTGCCTTCGAATCTTCAAGCCGAAGGTCGAAGGAGACGATCTGATTGCTAAGCGGGAGGCGTTCCTGAAGCCACGTGTCATTGGGCAGTTTCTTCGTCAATATGACGGTGGTGCAGTTCCGAAGGCAGACATTGCTGAGAACGTCCTCAGTGGTGATATGGGAGTTCCAGAACAGCGGGCTGAAGCAGTCTTCAACATGATCCTCGACGGAGCCAAGCCCCTGGGACTGATAACAACAATCAAAGACAAACTGTACGTATCTCTGGAGGGCGCTGGGACAGCGGTATCCTTCGTTACAGGCTTGCCAGCGGCGGTAGGGAAGCCGATTAAAGACTGGACGAAGTCCGCAGAGGGATTCGCCAGGGTGCAATCATTCTTGATTGCCGACTTGGCTTCGGTTAGGTCGAGGAGAGTTAGCTTCATTAGTCCACCTTAGCTTTTATGACTTCAATGCCAGTCAGAATCTGGTGTTGGACATTCAGCAACTGGGCATTGTTCGCTGCCAGATCGGACCGAACGCCTTGCATCTCATCCACCATTCGTTCCTGAGCACTGATAGTTCCTTTGTGGAACTCAGCCAATTCAACTACTGCGGCAGCGGCTTTCTCTGCTGAGTCCTGAATGTGGGTCATGTCATTGTCGAGGAGAGTGTTGGCCCACTGGCTCACTTCCGACTTGGCGTTCGTTGCAGCTTTACGAACAACCAGAAATAGTTTCCCAGCAAGTGCCACAGCACTGCGATAGGCAAAGGGTTGAGGTGTTGAGGTGTTGAGGTTTTGAAGTTCCGATGTGTTTGTGGTTTGAGGGGTCAAGGTGTTAAGGGGTCAAAGGGACGAAGTCCAGAAGCTCCAAAGTGTCAAAGCTTTGGTTCGGGTCGCTTCGCTTCCTGAAAACAGGAACTTGAAACCGAAAACCGAAAGGCAACCCCACTCATTTCCTCGACCTGAAAATTTAGCTGCTCAGTTTTCCCTGTGAGGCGGTATTAGACAGTATCCGCGCTACGGCGCGGTCAGGCTGTCCGAACGTGATCTTGGAATTTTGAGGAAGGTTTTGATATGTGGTCTCCGAAGCAACTCCTGAAAGAAGAGATAGTAGCTGCTCTGCTACTTGGTGGTTTCTCCCCTCTGCAAGTCCAGTTTTTAGGTTGGCTCTCCTACAACGCCAAGGCCCTGAATAACTCCCGCAATCCCGTCAAAGCTGCGCACACCATTCTTGCCAAGGTTGGCAAAGAGGATGGCATGACCAAGATGATGGAGTCGTTCAACAAGCGAAAGCTGGAGTCCCTTAAGCCCCCTGATGTGGAGTCCCACGAAGAGGCGGATCAAGCTTTCGCTGACCTGCACGCTCAAATTCAGGCTCACATGGACGACGCCAAGATTACGGCGCAGGGTTACGTGGACTATACCAAAGGCGGCGTGAGCGACGGCAGCGCCGTCGAGGAAGAAGAGGATGACAGTGAAAAAGTTTCAGATTGAGGCACAGCATATCGCATTCGGCACGGTGGTGTTCATCATCGAGGCTGAGGATGACAAGAAGGCATTCGCCAAATGGAAGCAGGTTGTCTTTTCCGGACGCCAATGGATCGTGAAGAGTAACACCCCGGTCTCCAGCAAAGAGCCCACGGTGGTTCAGCAGTTGATGGATCGTCTGGGGGATCAGGAAAGTTTGTAAAAGTTTGGGGATGTCAGCCTGACTGTGAACCGCACCGATGCGAACGGTGATTTCCGCAGCGGCACGTCAGTCAGCCGGGTTAGCGGATAGATTCAAGGCGATCCCCAATTCGGATTCTCGGCGAAGCGCGTGTGGGGACCTAGCTCAGTAGCCGGGGATAAACAGGGGCAGGCGGTGAAAAGCCGCCGCCCTGAACTTTAGGAGGCAACATGGAGCGTTACGTAGCTGTAATGGGCAATCTGGAGTACGAAGTCGAGGTTGATGTTCGCATCACTGCCGACAAACTGTCCGTATCGGTGCCGGGGTTCGGCACGTGGACGACCAAACGGCTGTACGAAGCGGTGGAAGAGGACGAGGCGATCAAAGCGATGCAGTCGGGCAATCGGTATGACCCCAGCTAACCGGGAGTCCCGCGAGGAGTCCAAGGTTTGGAAGGCGCTGCTGCGGGAAGCAGCGGACCGGGACAGCCCGCTCCAGAGGTGTGTATTGTTCGACTAGAGAAGCAACCTTGCCAAACGAGCTTTCGCCGCACGACCTGCCAACAATTCACATCGCCAGTCCTCACGTTTTCCGAATATCAAACCGCTCTTACAGGAGCAACTATGGCCCACTAGCGTGCAAGTTGCTCAAGAGATCAATTCGAAACTTGTGAGGCAACCATGACCGAAGCAACAGACCAATCCCAAACTCCAGCAGTATCGAAATTTCCACCAATAGAGATTCCTGCGGCAGAGATTCCACCGGAGGCAGCGACAGAGACCCCAGAATCCCAGACTCCGGAACCGGAGCCTCCAGCGCAGGATGAAACCGCGCTGACTGAGCAGATCGCCCAGCTTTGGCGGCTTCACGCCGATTACAAGGGCTCGATCAAAAACCAAACAGAAAATCTTCGTTCGCTACGCAGCGAACTCGGAAAGAAGCTTTCAGAGATGAAACAGCTTCTCGCACGACCGGGCTGCGCCGGAGGATGGAGCGCATACTTGAGGGAACATCGGATTCCCCGCGCAACGGCTGATCGCCTCGTCACCAAGCACGAACGCTCACTCAACCCGAACGGAAATCGCCTCACTGAGTCAATTACCGAGCCGACAGAATCGGAAATCCAGAACCTGTTCGACAAGATCGCTCCCAAGCTACGCCGGGTGTTGCCGACGCCAGCGAGCGCCTATCGTTTTGTTGAGTTGCTGGTGTCCTCGCTCGCACTGGAGTGTCGCGTGTCGGAGGAAGGGTTGACAATGGTGAAGCCTTCTCAGAAAACGGAAGTGGTCGAAACTATGCAGGAAGCTCAGGACAAGGCTGTCCAATCTCCTGCTGAGCCTGTCCCAGTCGTCGCCGATGCTCCAGCAGAATGCGATGGCGAATCAATGGAGATTTCGGTGGCGTGATAGCGGGGGCAAGAAGCGGGGCAAAAAAGGACATACGAAAAAACCGCAAGAAAACGGGAAAATGAGTACGTCCGAAGAGCAAAAGAACTCCGAATCCGCTTTCGGATGAGTGCTCTCCGAGATTTTGCGAGCAGCCCCTACCCCGCCCTAACTCGCCTTAGTCCTGCGGGTTGTCTCGGTTGCAGAACCGCCGCGACGGGCGAGCCACGCATTAAGCGCGGGCGAGCCCCAGAGGTAGCGCCGATGCTGGCCCAACCTGAAGATCGGGATAGGGTCTGCGGTGCTCGAACGCTTGCTCTGGTCAACGACCCAGCTTTCCTTCACCTTCAGCCGCTGGGCAAGCTCTGCTGTTGTTAGCACTTCATACGGAAACGAGGATGCCGCCTGATTCTGGTGATCGTGCTTCATTTCGGCCTGCAACTCCGTCGAGGTTTCTTCGAGCAGAATACTCCGTCTTGGTAGTCGAGTGGATCACGAGCAGTTGCAGATCAGTTCACCGTCGCACTTCCGCAGCACTTCTTGTATTTCTTGCCCGAACCGCACGGGCATGGATCGTTGCGCCCGATCTTCGGAGTGCTTCGCCGGGGTTCAGTTGCATGGACGCCAAGGTCGCCTTCCCGCTCTTTCCTAAAATACTCGTAAGCGTTCATCAACCCCGCTGCCATAAAAGCGATGACCTGCTCGCGCTTGTCCGGCGTGATGGGATCAGATCGCATCTCCGGGTCTTCGTCATGCTCGTGGTAGAGTGCCATCATCGGAACCAGAGACCCACCATATTTCTCATCGTTGACCAGTTCAGCCCAGCCCTCGTGCCGCATGTGCATGCCACGCATGAATCCGCGAGCCCAATCATTGCCGTGAATCTCTCCCTTCTCGTCCTCAAGGATCATGGGAACATGGATTTCGCCTTTGTAGAGGGTCGAGGCGATCTTGTTCCAGTACCTCGTCAGGAGCGCAAGAATCTCGTTCGCTTCTTCGAGGCTGGCGAACTCCACGGCTTCCGACATGTCGGCACCGAACACTTCGTGGTGGTATTCGCTCGGCATCACGGGCTCAGGCCCAGCTATGAGCGCAGCGAAGAATCCATCCAATTCCTCAAGGTTCATCACCTTGCCGCCCTTGCGACCCTTGAGGAAATCGCCGAGGCGGTCGAGTTCCGCGTCGGTCAGGGGAGCAGGGTTAGGGAAGGGGGTCGAAGGCACGGCCATGCCCCACAATACCACCGAGGTCATTGCCCTCCACACCGCCTGCGCACACTGCCCCGCATCCATAGAGATCAACCCATGCTCAATCCTTCACTTCCTCTATGTGCTCAACTGTGACCGCCTTCGAGCCCGATGAAGAAAGCCGCGATCTATGTTCGAGTCTCAACGCCCGACCAGCACGTCGAATCCCAGTTGTACGATCTCCGAGAGTTGGCGGCACAGCGAGGATTCGAGGTCGTCCACGAATACGAAGATCGGGGTGTTTGCGGAAAGAAGGCACGCCGTCCGGGTCTTGATCTCCTCATGGCGGATGCGCGGCGGAAGAAGTTTTCTGTCGTGCTAGTCGCGGCTTTCGACCGAATTGCGAGGAGCACTAGGAACTTTCTGCAAATAGTGGACGAACTGGACAACATGGGAATCGAGTTCATCAGCCGCAGAGAGGGTGTGGCGACGGGGGATGCGATGGGAAGACTATTCGTCACGATTATCTCTGCCATTGCTGAATTGGAAAGGTCACTGGTCGTGGAGCGGGTCAAAAGTGGAATGCGACGGGCAAAACTGGAAGGTCGTCAAATCGGGCGGGCGCGGCTCGACATCGACCGGGAACAAGTGATTACTGATCGCCGTTCTGGAATGAGCTTGACACAGGTGGCACGGAAGCACTCGATAAGTCGTGCGAGCGTCTGCCGCTTGATGAAGGAATCCAACGGGAATCCTATTCCCGGAGTGGTCAATGCGACTGTTGAACTCACGCAACAGGCCGGAGCCGGACAATGATTCCATCCGACAAGAGTGCGCTGTTCCCAGCGGCCTTCAATGACGAGAAGATCGCAAAGGTCTTCATCGTCGTCAACGCTGACACCCGGAGATGCCTCATCTGCGATCAACTGTTTACCCGGCAAGGGTCGTTTGAACACTCCAAAACGATTTGCTACCCGCCTGCGAATTGAACCTCACTGCTGAGCAGCACCGAGAGGAGAAGCCGATGAACACCCGCTACCAATTCAGGCTGAACGGCATCATCATCACGGACTTAAAGGTGCGCCCGGTCGTGATCGCTGGGGCCACAGACAAGTGGGAACTTGTCGCCTGCCACAAGACGCTCGGCGAGTTAGCGATTGAGGTCAACGACGGACTCGCTGATCCCGCGCTCACTCAATTCGTGTTGGAACTGCGGGACGTGAAGATTCCACCGATTGAGCGGCGATTCCTGCCCAACAAAGGCTGGAAACGGATGACAACGAGCGAGTGCCTTACATTGATGGAATCGGCTGGCATCATTGAGGGGCTCTGAGCCGGGCTGCCATTTGGTGGGTGAGTCTCAGGCTCAGTCTTCCAACGCGCATCCTCGCCGGAATGATTTCGCTTCGACGAATGGTGGCGGCTTATGTCGATTTATCTCTGCCACGAGTGAATTTGAAGTTTGGCTCGGGATCGCTGCCCAAAATTACAACCTTCAATTGCAGTTCTACTGCTGCGAATGCCGACTCTATTGCGTTCTGGACGATTTGTGGAGTGCCCTCGTCATAAAACATTTTTGGAGCCTCCCAACGCATGATAATCACATCTTCCGCGTCAGGATCAGATTGTCTGCCGAAGAACTTGTCCGCTGCGTCGGCAACAACTCTGAAAGCCTTCACAAATAAAAGTTGCAACTCCGAGAGATCGAATTCCAAGTCATCCACGCGGATTGGGCTTTGCACTACGATTCCGGGGCTTCGCCCTGCTGTCATCATGCGGGATAACAGAAATGCTTCTGAGCCGGATGCCTTAATGCGCTCTTCTGTGAGCCGCGTGATTGTGATCGGAATGCCTCCGTCCAAGACGATCTTGCGTTCATCTCTACTGACGGTTGGAATCTCGTCTATTGCGTTGTTCAATCGGCTAATGGCTTTGTCACTGAGTGGCCCGTGATGCGAGTGGGTAAGCATGACTGGCATGCTGAATTTCTGCGGGTTTTCGGCTCGGCGTTTCTTCCAGCGGGTCTGCGCGACCGTCCTGATGATGTCCTGCGGCTCATGTAGATTCTTGACTTCGATGCGAACCAGTTTTACATCTCTCCGTGCCCGGAAATCCACGGCTGGTTTGCCATCCGACGCTAGAACAGGCTCGAATTCTGTGTATCCCTTTCTGCTGAGGTGCAACACCGCCAACACTTCAGTCATGAAATCCGCTACCCCCGACAAGGGTCTGTTGGACAGTTCAGAGATAACCTTCCGTACCGCGAGTTCGGGGTCTTTCAGCACGCTTCGGAACTCCACGATCCATGCGTTCCACGCTTCCACGGCATGAGGGTTCTTTCCAGATAAGGCGTTTAGCAGAAAACAGGTGTCCCCCCGTTTCGCCCCGCCGCGCAGAACTGCACCCAACAGCCAATTGACTGGCTCGTTCTTAGGATTAGAAAGTGCTATTAACGCTGTTTGAACCTCGGCCAGAGAGTCGCTCTCGGGTTGGCGAGATGGTCTGCGGAATAGGTCAGAGACGGTGGACAGCAATCTGCGCAGCATTGTATTGATGGTCATTGCTAGACTGGCAACAACCGAGTCTAGATTGTCTCTCATGCCTCAACTGTCTCCTGCCGACTGCCTTTTCGTGGAGGTCAGGGTAGACCAAACTGAAACCGCGTACACGCTCTCGAAAATTCAGGGCGGCACCAAGGAAGAAGAGGCGCGGGACGAGTGGGTTCGCGCAAAAGACCAACTAGCCCAATTCTACGCGGAGGAGCAGAAGGGACGGGCAGATTCTACGGCTGCCTCCGGCGTATAGTGCCACACCGCGAGGCTGCCAGCAGAGACTTGACTCGTTCCGCAGAGTGTTGGAGTTGCCAGCCTGCTCCTCCTCAGAGCCTTGGATCGACTGGCTCACTTTCGAGCGCGAGCACGCCAAATACGCATTCGTGCACACGCCTCAGTGGATCGCGGTCAACGAATCGTTGAAGAGCTTCGATCCCAAGGGCGAACTCGCGCAACGCCAACGACCGCTTCGTACCGAGCCCTCTTGCTCGGAGCCGTTCAAGATGCTCTGGAGCTGTGTATTCCGGTCCATAAATGATGCGCAGATACTCTCGCCCCCGGCACTTTACGGCAGGTTGTACCAAACCGCGCCTGTTCTTAGCGACGAACGCAAGAGGCTTCACAACCATGCCTTCGCCCCCAGCGCCAGTCAACTCGTCCCACCATGCAATCCCTTCTTGCTGGCTTCCGTCATCGCCCACATCGACGATTTTGTATGGCGTTGCCAGAAGTAGTTCAGGATCAGCAGCGCACAATCGAGCCAACGTTCTCATGTGCCATTCGTGATCCTTGTCGCTGTGAACTGCACCTTCCGTAGCGAGCAAGTGGAAAGGGGCAAGCTTCAAATCCGCTTTCAGTCTCCGCGGCACAGGTTTCCGCAGGACGTCTAGGGCAGAGCCTCACAACTCACCACACAGCTTCGAGCCGGACTGGATAAGGCCTCCGTTCGTTTTCTCGCGACCGAAGAGGTGAAATGCTTCGATATCCGACTGATATGCGTACGCCGAGCACGAGCCTGTCGAGTATGACGCCTCGCATTTGCAGGAACAGTTTGAATCCCTGGTCCCCTTTGGTTACGAGAACGATTGTGGCGGGTTCGGAAATGTAGTTCTCGATGTGGCCGCCCGCAAAATCACCGTCGAGCGGAATGACCGGTTTGAAGACTACACGACCACAACGTATGAGGTGTAACCATGGCTCACCCACTCAAACACGCCCAGAGCAGCGCACGGAAGTTCGGTGGAAAGGCGGAAGACTATCTACCGATTCACAACTGGTTTGATGAATCGAAAGCTCAGTTCGCAGATTTCCGCCACCGCGCCTTACGCCACCACAGCGAGGGCATTTTCCTGGCCGAGAAACTGTTTGGGTTCACCATCGTCAATAGTGTCGGAATCCATGTTCCCGTCCGCTACGTGGGAGAGCAGCATGTTCGCGAGGATCTGGGACGAATTCCCACGGCTCAAGATTGGCTCTCGGAGGTAAGGCCCCAACGTTGGATGTACGGGCAGCAATTAGAAGAACGAACGCAAGCGACTAAGGAGGAGCCGCTATGATCCCTGCAAACGGTCATGCACAGAAAGAGCGCCCCCGCATCCGGCTCGCCGGCACCGATGCCAGCAGCGACAGTCCTTCATTTTCCGGCGGAACGGATTAAGGAACTGGTGGCAGCCTTGGAAGTGCCGTTTGATCCGACGCAGATCGAATGGAGGGTTACGAACACCACAAAGAACCAGCAGCCGGTACGGGGTCAGGTAGTTCCGTACGCCGACCAGCGGGCCTACACGGATCGATTGAACGCGCTGTTTACTCCAGCTGGCTGGACGCGCAAATACGCGATCCATACCAGCGCGAATTTCGAACGAAGCAAAGACCAGAAGATTGCCGCGAAGGTGCTGGTCACTTGTGAGCTGACGATCTTCGGCCTGGGCTCGCATTCCGCCACAGGAGAAGAATGGGCCGATAACGACAATGCCGGAACCGCCGCGGAAGCTCAGGCTTTTAAGCGGGCCTGCGCCTGTTTTGGGCTTGGTAGATATTTGTATTACTTCACCGGAACCTGGGTGGACCTGGATGAAAGAAAGCGGCCCAAGTCAGTTCCTCAACTGGCGGGATGGGCGACACGCGCAGGTTGGCTGGAGGGTCTTCGGCCCACTTGCGCGAGTAAGGAGCAGCCCCAGCATAGCGGCAATAGGGCGGGGGCCAATGGCCGCAGCGTTGTCCGCGAGATCGAGGACATGGAATTCTCGATCGGGAACCGCATGTATCGCGGGTTATTGAAGTCAGTGGCGGGAGTATGGAACCCGAAAGATATACTTGACCAAGCGATCCAAGAAAAGGTGCTGGCCCATATGCAAGCGGCTGAGCGGGGATTTCGCCGGGCAGATACCGCACGGGGCCGGGTTAGGCGCTTTCGCGAGAGTCCTCGAATCTCTGAGAGTGCAATCCCTTGACCGCGTGGACAATCTCAAAACGCTGCAGGAGATCGTTGCAGCTCTTGAGAGTGCAGCAGCCGGGGCCGAATGAATTCCCTAACCTCGCACCGTGTGCGAACACAGAGCGGTGGACAAAAGGAACCATCCTAAGCCGCCGCAATCCCTTCGCGCCCTAGCTTTGACAACTCCACAGCCTTGATCTGCTTGGCAAGACCGAGCATGTTGAGCGCCCAGATCCCGTACCAGTTCATGTCTACTTCGTACCACCTCAGTCCGTGACGGGACGACCTGGGATGGGCATGGTGATTATTGTGCCAGCCTTCCCCGAAGGTCAGCAGCGCCACGAACCAGTTGTTCGTCGACATATCGCGAGTTGAGAAACGTCGTGAACCCCACATGTGCGTGGCCGAATTCACCAGCCAGGTGGCATGCAAGCCGAGCACGGTGCGAATGAAAATGCCCCACATCAGGAATGGCAGCCCACCCACTGCGAGCAGCGCGAGTCCCAGCACGAGAAGTGGGACGTAGTGGTACTTCGTTATCCACACGTGGAACTTGTCTTTCGCGAGATCGGGCACATAGTGAGCGAGCGTGGTGGTGTCGTGATGCATGGGCTTTCCGGTCAAGATCCAGCCCATATGCGCCCACCAGGTACCATCGATCGGCGAATGCGGATCACCGTGCTTGTCAGCATATTGGTGATGAATGCGGTGCGTCGCCACCCAAAAAATCGGCCCGCCCTCAAGCGCCAAAGTTGCGCATACCGTCAGAAAGTATTCCACCCATTTCGGAGTCTTGTGCCCCCGGTGCGTGAGCAGGCGGTGATAACCCATGCCAATGCCCAGGCTTCCCGACACCCACCACAAAAAAGCAGCAACGAACAGCGCCTTCCAGGTAAAGAAGAACAACGCGGCGATGGCCCCGATGTGGAAGGCAGCCATAAAGAAGGCTGTGATCCAGTTGACTTGGTTGTGGTTTGACGGCTGCTTGGCGATCGTCTCGATATTCATGATGTCTTTCACTACTTGATTGGATGACGAGGCTCTCGGTGTGACGCGGGGTCTCTGTAATACTTAAGTAATCGCGCAAGGGGGCGGGAAGATTGTGCAATCGTCAAGCGCACCGATTCGAGCGGGACTTTCTCGCTACTCGCTGACCTGAACCGGCACGAGTTCCAGGTGCACCGGGAATTCCCGAGAGAGGCTTACGACATCTTCGGCGGTCAACGAGGGCGGCATAGCTCAAGTAAAACTGCCCGGTTGCGAGAGCTCGCGCCGGGCAGTTCGTTTGTATCCCCGTTTTGTGCATCCTTGATTCGACGGGTTCGGAGATTAGACAGGTCGGACGTTTTCCGCCTGGAAGCCTTTCGGCCCCTTGGTGACGTCGAATTGGACTGTCTGGCCTTCTTGCAGGCTGCGAAAGCCGCCTGCCTGGATGGCCGAAAAATGCACGAAAACATCGTCGCCGGACTGGCGGCTGATAAAACCGAAGCCTTTTGCGTCGTTAAACCACTTCACTGTTCCTTGTTCCATTGGTGTTACCTGTTTCTTTTGTTTTTGAATTTCTGCTGAGAAGAATCGCTGCGGATGATTAGGGGTGACGCTGGTTGGCGGAACCGACCTTCAACTGCGGGTGAATCAAACTAAGCTGATAATCATTCGATGGCCCAGCCAGGAGAACGATTCATATTCTCAAGAGCGGAGCCGGCAAGTGGATCCGCCGGGGAGGAGGTATTCTGGAGAATCGTCCGCAGTACCATCTGAGAATGATTAGAATCCGGCCGGAGTTGCCAATTCAATCCGCCAAATCGGGCCGCCATCATAGATTGGACCCTCGAATTTGACAAAGGCCGGAGCATTGCCCGTGAGAACCCACACATGGGTGTCGGGAGGCTGCTTCCCCAAGAGCGGCGCCACCAGGCCGGCCACGCCTCCGATCTTTACCTTGACGACGTAGCGCACCGTTTCGTGTTTGGTGTTGCCGCTGGCGATGGCTTTCTCGCCTTCCGGAAGAATCTCAAGCTTTACCAACCTCGGCTTTGGAGTGGTCGCCAGCATGGAAACCGTGGTTTGTGGCACATTTGGCTGAATGTGCTTCACCAGGGTGAATAGCAATCCATTCGCGACGTCGGGAGGCAGATCACGCCGCTCGTTCAGAATCTTGTCTTTGCCGGCCGGATCCTTGTATCGCACCGTGATCTGTCCTGAAGATGCGTCGATCGAGGTTTCCATGGGTTGCTTGAAGGATGGGCCACGCTGCACCAGATGATCGCTCAAAACCCGAAAGGCACCCCGTTG
>QIAH01000346.1:14337-63521 GCA_003225465.1 Acidobacteriota bacterium
TTGTGTCGTCATAGACCGAACCATCCTTAAAGCGAAAGATCAGACGGCTCGTCACCCGGTCACCCTCTGGGACTTGGGTCATTTCACCGTCTGCAAGGCGCTTGCCATCAAGGGTGCGAAGTGCAAGAAAGCCGTGCATCAGGCCTTCCATGTGGCGCACGTGGACCTGATCACCAGTCAGCGGGATTGTCTCGAACACGCAGGCCAACAGGATCGCCAGCACGCGAAACCAGAATTGTCCTAACTTCACCATGTCATCGAAACTATGCGTCGCCCGAGGCTCCCCTTCAACGTAGCATGAGCGCATTCCGGCCGAAATACAGCAAATACTGAATATTCACATACGTAATCTGCCAGAATGAAGCGGTGCCGCGCACACGCCGATACGCAATTCCTGGTCAGCGACGTGACCATTCTCCGTTCCACCCTGATGCCAGGGCTGAAATGCAACGACCAGCTTTGAAGCACCTTGCGCACCGTGGCCTGATCAACACCTAGCAAATCGGCGAACGGCTGAAGGTTTGGTGCAAGCGACACGATATCGCCGACGTTCAAATCGCGATTTGCCCACCCATCTAGCCGATGCCCAATACCTTGAGTTAAGGAGTTCTCAACGGTGGAGTGGCAAAGTGCACACTGAATTCCCACTGATTTCAAACTGCCATCGGAATTGAAGAATCCCGTGACACCGAGTACAGAGTTTAACTTGTGGCTGGCGAATTGTTGTTTCGCCCATGATTTCTTGGGATTTCCCGTCCTGTTACGATTCTGCTGATGCGCGATCTGGTCGTTCTTTTCATCCACTTCATCGCGACCTTGGCCCGCTTGCTCGGACCTGGCGGCGCCCGCTCCATCGTTGCGGAGTCGCTTCTCCTCAAGCACCAACTCCTGATCCTGAATCGCTCTCGGCGCCGATCGCCGAAATCGTTTGCAAAACTAAAAAAGCATTTCAGCGCTCATCAAAAAGGCATCCTACCGTTAAGTATGCCCACGACCCGGGCCAAAATTTGGGATATGTTGCGGCTCCTTCGGCACGGTGGCCCCGCCTTGTGCAATGTCGCCGTTACCAATTCCTGCAATGCAACTTGCGACTTCTGCAATTTTGCGAATGGCAAAATCCCTCATAAAGACTTGCGTTGGATAGACGCTACCCGTCTTGACGCTGCGCTCCAGATTCTGCATGGTCGCGGCATCCGTTACGTCAGCTTCTTTGGCGGCGAGCCTCTTCTTCATCCATATATCGCCGAAATTGTTGCTCTCTCGATTGAAAAGGGCATGGGAACGGCCTTGATTACGAATGGCTGGTTGCTACCGGCGAAGCTCGATGAACTGGTGGGTTCCGGACTCAAGACGATTTACATCTCCATCGATGCGGCATCCATCGATGCTCACGAAGCCAACCGGGGATTGAAGCGATTGGGCGAACGGATTCGCGCAGCAACGGCAAGAATGCCCCGGCTTGGGATTACACCAATCGCCCAAGTGACCATGAGCAAGCTCATCAAGAACTATCACCTTCTCGCGCCTTTTCTTCGTGACCTCGGCTTTGAGGCAGTTGCATTCTCGTATCCACAGCGCACACGATTGGGATCGTCATCGCTTGCTTGGTCAGATACCTCCAAGCTGGTGGACTTTACAGACCGGGAACTAATTGAGGCTTTTGAAGCAGTGGACGAACTGCGAACCGCTTTTCCGGTCAACAATCCTCACGCCTCAATTGCCGATATGAAACGTCACCTTCGGGGCGAGTCGGAGCATTTCGTCTGCTATGGGGGATACAAGAGTTTTTACATGGACTGGAATTTCGACGTGTGGCGCTGCGATGCTTGGCGAGAACGGATGTGCTCCGTATGGGACTTCGATAAGACCCCGTTTGTGCGCGACGGCTGCACTGCCTGCATCGCTGATTGCTACAGGGATTCGAGTGTAATGCTGCATTTTGCCGTCTCTCTAGGTGACACATTGGACGGAATATGTGAAGGAAAACTGGTTGCCACGCTCAAGACTATCGCGAATACGAGGAACCTTGAATCATTGAGCGCAGTGTTCGAAAATGCCCGGGTACGTTCCCGGTTGGCACGAACAGGATAAATTGCGGACTCCTACGCGCATCAGTCTTCCGCACCCCCTTGATTAATCCCGAACCGTTTCCGTTCCAGAACTATGTTGACCGGCCCGGTTCTCATGAGCCGTCATTACCAGAGATGACGGCTCGTTTGTTCTGGTGACGCAGATCACACACCGCAAGGTCTATTTTCTTTAGGCTTCGCGTCACGAGAGATCAGCCGTGGAAAAGCCCATTATGACGGCAATCGGAAAGCTGGTTCTCGCTGGAGAGCAGGCGGGATTCAGTGTCGAACAGATGATTCAGTTGTTGCAGACCGGCGGGAGCGTGGGAACACTTTTGTGCCTTATCGAGTTGCGACTCTCTCCGCCAACAGGTGGTCGGTCGTCGCGCTGGGTAATGTGACACTAGAAACATTCGCACTGGCCTACGAATCGGGCCAGAAAATTTGGATTCTGGAAATTCTCATCGACACACAAAGTTAGCGCGCAAGAAATAAAAACCCCGCACTGATCTCGGTCAGGGTTCAGGCACGAAGCCGAGAAGCCAGATTCCAGTGCGGGGTAGACGTTCAGTCAGCGGCGTTTGAGGATGATGTCTTTTCAGCAACGTCTCTCGTTACTCCTACGGTCACATATTGGAGGAATTCGGCATGCTCATGCAGAGCGGTACGTAAGTCCGATAGCACGGATTGCAATTCTGGCCCCTTCGCCGCGACCGCCTTCGTGCAGAGATTCCTGATTCGGTCTTCGAAGAGATTCTTGATTCTCTCTTCGAAGAGATTTCTCATTCGCTCTTCAGATGGAATTTCCATGAACAGCCCACTTCGGATTGAAAGATACGGACAGTGTGGCAGAATCACAATACGGAAACCAATGTAGGGAAAGCTACAAAGCCTTGGTACGAGCTGGAATTTGCCTGTGGATCCTATTGGCACAGATTTTTTAAGGTGTTCGCTACACTGAAATACAGGAGTTGCTGTATGCACACGAGACATACTGTCCGCAAGTGGCAGGTGATCGCCGCAGAGGTTTCAAAGGAACGGAATCACGAACGATTCGAAGAACTGCTAAAGGAACTCTCCGAAGCTCTGAATGTAGGGGAACACCGAAAGCTGAAGGCGGAGGACGTGCCGAAAGTTTCCAACAAAATAACGCAATTTCCGCTTAAAGCAGCTCCGAGCCGATGATCTGGCCCCCTGCGACTAGCGCTTGAACCTCTAGAGAGCTTCACAACCTACCCGCGATTCCGATAATGCCTACGTCGATAAATCTTGGAGGCGAAGAGTGTCCCACCATGATCAAAAAGAAACGCAAGGAATTGAGGGGCAGGATCAATAAAGTGCTAAAGCCGATCCTTCCGCATGAACCCGAAAAAGCCGAAATCAGCGTTGAGGATGCCGACGACTTGTATCGAGAAATCCGTGTTGAAAATGTCTTGACTGATGAGAACGGCGAAAAGACCCGTCTCAAACCCGGAGCTGATGTCGATATCGTCATTGAAGCAGACACGGATGCTACCTCAAAGAAACCTGATTAGATAAATTAGCAGATTTAAGTTCAGGCGGCAGTTTTAGATGGGGAGGTTCTTTGTCGAGTCAATTCCAATCGCTTGGCTGCGAGAAACCTGACGGCTGCAGAATGCTCCTTTAAGCAGTCCGTGCAGTTCGGCAAAAAGTACGGGCACTTCGGCATCATCGACGGTCGTTGCCTTCTCGCAAAGTTCCTTGACTCGCTCTTCTATAGAGTGTGTCTTCACAGCCCATTGAAAGTAGTGAAGAATAACTGTGAATGCAACACACCGCCTTTTGTAGTTTAGGAAACGCCGACCGCCTATCCGCCGAGTAGTGGCAGAGCAAACACCAGAGTCACAACGAGACAGTTCTCGCGCTTCAGCCATGCGATCAACTTTTCCGCATTCCATTCAGGTTTACAGTAGCGAAGATGTCCTCCCTTCAGTCAGCCGTCTCGGCAGAGGAGGACGACCGGTTTGCTCTCAAGAACATGTATCCGACGAATTGAGCATGTTCCTGAAGAGCCGCTCGTAGGTTCGCAAAGGAGAGATTCGAGTTCAGGCCCTTCTGTGACTTTCACTTTCTCGGAGAGTTCCCGGATCGTTCGATGATTGGCTGAATTTCCAAGAGCCGATTTCGGTGACAAACCCCAAACGTTCGGGTTTGTTGCCGTGGCCGGGTGAGTGGCTGTACCAAATTTGGTTTCAAAAGCCGCGTGAGGATGACGGATTCACCCAAAAGATATCACTTGGGTGGAGTCGGTCTTGTGACCAGCTGCTTGACCACCATGCATTCGGGCCAACCGTCATCGGAGACGGCTACAAAATGCGGTGAAGTTCAAGTGGCCGAATTTTCTCGCGGGTCAGGGTCGCTGCTGGGCCGCTGTGCAAAGTGAAGTGCGACGGAGTTTTGGCCGTGGCTAGTGAGGCATCACCACGCTAAGCCTGCAGCGGACCCCTGTCAGGTCAGTGACCGCGGCATGGAAAGTGACCGAGCCAACCTGCATGCCGGCGAGATTCACCCGCACCTGTTGACCTGGATGCAACATGCGTACCATTTTGGTCCTAACGCGTAGGGTTTACAACATACGTTTGACCAACTCGTGGTCCCAAGCCTGTCGTTGAATCTTGATCTTGTCCACGATCTTTCGACGGCCTGCATACTGGGCCGAATCGAAGAGAGTTGCAGCGTGAGTTCTATTGCGGTGGGGTGTAAAATGGCTGACAATTTTCGCGTTCGGCGACGGCGCGCAAAAGTCGTCCTGAGTTGGGGGCTAATATGCATCACTTCTGCACAAGCAGAGTGCTGCCGTGCGTCTTTGTCTTGGCGGTGCATCTGTTCTGGATCCGGGCGTACGGCGATCAGCCCTATCGTGTGTTCATCGATGGCAAGCCGCTGATGGATTTTTGTTCACCCAGCAACATTCTCGGCTAATTCCGCACCGGTGGGACTTTGGGGCCGGACGGCACGCTGTCGCTTCTGGCGCAGGATGACAATTCGCTGAAACGCATCACGATTAAGTTTTTGCCGGAGACGAGCCTGGAGACAATGCTCGGCGGGAGCAGTGGGATGGTCGCAGCAAGGCAGTAGGGGCAACTTTCACTCAACTGTTTTGACGGTGAACATAAGTCTTTCAACCAAGCGAGGAATCGATGCAAAAGAAGTTCACTCTATCGAATGCACTTGCGCTGGCGCTGCTCGGGGTGCTGAGCATAACCATTGGCTGCGGCCGCAAAGTCGAAGGCAATACATATGAGGACAACGGTGGCGTGGTCAAGGTCGAGTTCAAGTCCGGTGGCAAGGCCTATGTTTCAACCGGACCGGTTACCAATACATGCAGCTACGAAGAAAGCGGCAAGAACGTCACCTTGGTATGTGAAGGCGACAAGACCGTATTCACAGTCGATGACGATGGGGCTCTGAATGGCCCGCCGGGTGGATTTCTGACGCGATTAACAAAAAAGAAGAAGTAAGCGAACTTCGGCAACTGACTGCCACATTTGCGAACTGCAGCTTAGAGCTTTTAACCGCACGGTGCGCGCAAAGGCCGCCAAGAAAGAGTCTGTCTTTGCGAACTTCGCAAATCCTTGGCGGACTTTGCCGTCAAGAGTTTTTCTTGGGGGTCGCAATGAAGAATCACAAAGTAACCGCTTTGCTGTTTGGAGTGATCGTTACCGCTTCCGCCGCTAAGGCCCAACAACCGCCACCTCTGCGAGTGAACGTGCCTTACACCTGTCCCGGCAACATGATCGTCGTCGTAAAGCACTGCGAAATGAGAGGCGGTGCTGAGGTTTGTTCCCTGGTAAAGGGTGCGCCGAATGGGCCACTCGGTAATGAAATTTCTATGCCGAAGGCACAGGCCGCCGCTCTGGGAGCCATCTGTACGACACAGGGTGGTCCAACATCGCAGTCCGTGGCCGGACCGGCCGCGGGCGGAAGAGGACTCAATCCTCCTTATCTCAGCGAAATGCCTTCCCCGGATCGAGTCTTGGCCGCCATGAAAACCAACGATCCGCGCGAGACTGCAGTGCGCCAAATATGGGCATTTTATGAACTGACCGAAATTATCAAGACATTGATGGGCGACCGCGAAAGCTCCCGTACGGGCATGCTGCCCGACGAGGAAAAGATCCTTAGAGATTACCTAGCTGCTCAATACAAGGTGAGCCAGGAGACGGACAAGGCTTTTCCAACCAACAAGCCCAGCGAGGATCTTACCTACCACTTCAGCCGCTGGGACCCGAAGTTCGGATTTAAGGGCATCAATATCTGGCAATTTTTTTCCGACAACCTGCAATCGCAATTCACGCAGATCGTCGCGAAAGATAATGCTCGTTATGCTGCTCTGCGCGCTGAACAGAAGCGCGTCGCGGCTCAGGGAGTAAGCGCGGATCCGCAAGCAACCGTACCCAGGGTCCAACAGGGGATGAAAAATGACCCCGGCAGAGTTGCCTTGCGTCGCTGCGTCGAGTCGGGACGAAGCGAAATGGAGTGCCTCAGTGAAGGTCTAAAGGTTGGCCTCAAAGATCTGGCGGGAGGGGACATGGTCGCTGCCATTACCGGGGAGACTGCTCCTCAAGGGCTGCGTTTGACCGGCTCATATTCCGGTTCCACCGGAAACAAGATTCACCTTGCATTTAATCAGGACAAAGTCGTGGTTACCTGTGGTCCGCTTATCGCCGCGAGCTATCCATATGAGGTGGAAAGGGCGGCAAATCAGATATCCGTGAAGATATCCATCTCTCCCAAGCCGCTCGTTGTGGCGTTCAGGCCAGATAACCGCTTGGCGGGCCCGGCAGATGTGGCCGTGCATGGACTCGTGCCGATTGGCCATGGCGGAGGAGGATCATCTGCACCCGCCTATCAAACGCAAACCCAAACCACAACTCGGGAGCGGCAGATCGACGCCGCCGAGGCCCAGAACTACGCTGGCACTGACGCTGTACATCAAAACGGAATGGAATATTCCGTGACCGAGCAGGTCACAAGCACCTCGTACGAACCAGCGCCAGTTGCTAATTACCAGCTGCCACCGATGGCTCCCAAAACCGAGCAGTGCACCGCAGGAATTATGCAGGGCAGCAGCAGTTCCGGAAGCGTTATGGAATCATTGACGCAAGTTGTGGCTCCGTCCGCTAAGCAGAAACCGCCCGTACCTCCTGGTTTGCGATTGGCAGGCGTGTACGCAGGACAGAGCGGCCTTCGCATTGAATTCCGCGAAGATTCCGCGACCGTGGAATGCGGGGAAACGCATGTTGCTCAGACTTATTCCATGCAAGACAACAACGGCCAAGTCTTGCTGAAGATCGAGAATGGCGCGACGCCGATAGCGCTCGATTTGCAAGCGAACGGAACGCTGGTCGGATCGGGAGTAGTAGATGTTGCCGGACGCCTTGTCACCGGATCAACCGACAATGCTCTTACCTATGCCGCAAGGAATGCTCGCTGCGCAGTGGGGACTCTTACACCCCAAAAATGAAGCGGCGTTCGCCGCTGGAAGGCTTTGCCCGCCGCGGCTACCAGCAGTATTCTGAAAAGTTTGGGTGGGCATGAACTCGGCTTAGCGGTGGCGGATCGCATGGACACTCTCTGGCCAAATGAATTTCGCGAACGGATGCGGACCTTCGAAGGGAGAAGGAAGCCGCACCCCGGAGAGGCCGCAGTATCGATCAAGCTCCGCGTCAACTCAGGATGCTTCCATCGCGAGCACTCCCCGCACGCGTACGAAATGATCGACCAGAAACTCCGCAAGCTCGCCAAGACCGACACGGAACTCACACTCCAAGAGCACGAAACGGGTCCGGAGGTTCTCGCGTATATCCTCTTGGCCACTGCAGGTCTGAGCCTCGCAAAGGAAGTTGTCGGCCTGATCACAGAAATCGTCAAAGCCAGGAACGAAGGCATTGAGAGGGGAGACCGGGCAAACGAGCCGTTGCACCTTGTCGTCCGTCGCGTTCACGACAAAGACGGGATCAGAGACGAACAGGTCCTCACGATCGGGCACACAGACACCATCGACGAGGAAGAACTCCGGAAAAAGCTCAACGCATCCATTCGCAAGCTCTTGAAGGATGGCGAACAGCCAGAAACGAAAGCACCCGCCGCGAAGAAGAGGCTGCCACAGCGAAAGAATGCATCGTGTTCGTTCTTGAGACGCGCCACTAATCCTCTCCCCTGTCGTTTAAACGGTGCGAACGGTGAAAGGCGCAGGGTTGAACACGCCACTTCCAGGCACGAACGACATCGAACGACATTCAATAGTCAAGGGTTGGTGCCGGGATCATCCGTTTTTAGCAAGGCCAATACCTCGTCACGCGTCGCAAAGATCTCTCCGCGCGCAACCAGAACTTTACTCCGAGACAACATGACCCACTCGTTGAGGAAGTGATCCACCTTGCGCCCTGGACTACGCTCGATAGCCTCCATGTCTATGGATTCTTTTCCGTTTTCCTTAGCGAAACAGTTGTAGCCGACGACCAATAACCGTGAGGTTTCGTGAGAAGAGGTAAGCTTTTTCTGGGAATCTGCGAAGAGGACGTCGTGTCCATCAAAGAACCCCTCGGAAATCAAGTCCACCGCCCGCTCTAGAGCAACTACGTCGGCGAGGATCATGCAAAGTTTCTTCCGCCAGAGTTCCAGGAAATCTCCTGCCGTATCCACCTCGAAACGCGTCAACTGGTGTGATGCGGCGAGCATGGAGATCCCAAGCAGGCTGGCCCAGCTCATGAGCACTCGCCATCCCTGAGCCGCCGTCATCACTGCTCCGTTGACTTCGAATGCGAGGTTGTACATGAGCCCAGCTTCTTCGTCATCGGCCCCCGATCTCGGCGCTTAGTCGATGCCGTCATCGAGCAACTACCTGCCGTTCACCTGCCGTTGGCATGTCCTTGTGTGTACTAACATCGCCTAAATCGCCGTCCGTCGCCTTCGATGTTGTTGAAAGTACGTTTCTCTGTGGATTCGAATCCCACTCTCCTCCGCCATTCTCGGGGCGCTAACCTCTCGACCTATCAACGCTCGGTGTCGAATCGTGCAATGGCAGATCACCCGGTCACGTTTCATATTGAATAGCTCGGAGCAACTGATATGGACAAGCACTCGAAGGCAGCAGTTATCGAGCGAGATGAGGTCACGTTAGCTTCGGAGAATGAACGCGACCAAGAACTTGCTACGCAAGCTCTCGATGAGATTCGCGGAGCGGAAAGGCTCAGCGGCTTTGGACGCTTCGCGACAAAGATGCAGAGTATCTTCCAAGCCTCCCAAGCACAAGCGTCACACTCGACTGGTCACTTACGTGTAGCCCCGATCATGATGTCCGCCGGAGTGCTGCTGCTTATTGCAACGGGCTTGCTGTTTCTCTTCTCGAAACCCGAGAGCACCATCCCAAGCCATTTCCGTCAGCCCACGAGGCTCAGTGGTGCAGACAGACAAAAACCTGCTGCTGGCGCAAGCGATGCACGGGCTCCCGTAACCGAAAACCAACTTACCTCCAGCGATACGTCCGCGAGTTCGGAGAAGAAAGCAGATTTGCAGAACGTGAATGGGAGTCGAGACATGGCTGCGATGCGGCGCCTTAGCATTGCTGGCGTTCAAGCGAATGCGGGCACTCAGAATACCGTTCCACCGCAAACGATGACGAATGAATTACAGAGTCCCGCCACAGTGTTCGTCGCAGGAATTCCCTCTGCACTCGCTGCAACCTCACCCAACCCATCTCCAGAACCGGGGCGTCAGTCACAGCTTCCAGCGGGCACAGAGATCGTAGCGCATACCACCAATGCCATCAGTAGCGGATGGGAGTCGCCGGTGATCGCTGTCGTTGACAGAAATGTCGAACTGAACGATTCCGTTGTTATCCCCCAAGGTGCGCAGGTGATCGGTTACACATCCGGAGCGGTCAAGGACCGGATCAATGTGCGTTTTACCTCCGTACTGTTGCCCAATAACCGCGAGATGGCGATCTCGGGTCTGGCGCTCATGAAAGACGGAAGTGCCGGTCTGGTTGGCAAGGTTCAGGGCGGCGGCCATCCGATCCTCTCCGGTGCTGCTCGCATCGGAACTGGTGCGGCTGTTGTCGCGACTGAGTTTGTCGGCCAGGGATCTCTCAATCAGCCTTTTTCCCAAACCGATTATCTTAGAAACCAGATGGCTGCGGAAGTTGCAGTGCAGGGGAATCGCTTGTCGAATCGTCTTCAGCAGCCGATGAACATCCCGATTGTGAACGTGAGCACCAACCAACCATTGCGGATATTTTTGTTAAACGCGCTGGATATTGGTAGCGGACGCAATCAAGGTTCGCAATCAGGGGCATCCTCCACCTTTGCCACCACGATGCCAGATCAGAGCACACCGTCAGAACAATCGTTGGTTACGGCGCAGACAGCCTACATCCAGGCACTAGAAGCACAATTGGCAGACATGCGCGCTGCTCTGAATGGAAAGCAGACCAATGGACAGCGTTAGGGACTCCCACGCTTTGACTTCGGCGGCTGGCGATCTGGGACTGATCTTGGCGAAGCACGGGTATATTGCGAAGCCGGAGATCACGAACGTGATGTATCTCGCGCTCCGATTACAAAAGCCGTTGTTGTTGGAGGGACCGCCAGGTGCCGGGAAAACTCAGGTGGCGAAAGTTTTGTCAGAGGCATTCGAAATGCCTTTGATCCGGTTGCAATGCTACGAAGGAATCGATAAGGCGAAGGCGCTTTACCAGTGGAACGAGTCTCTGCAGCGCATTGCTCTGGAATTCATGCGTCAGTGTGATGATGGATCGCAAACCACGTGGACCGAACTGAAGCGACAACTCTATAGCTCAGATTTTCTGATTCCGGGCCCGATTCTGCGAGCTTTGCAGTCTGATAGCAAGTCAGTGTTGTTGATCGATGAAGTCGATAAGACTGGCCCCTCGTTCGAGGCATTTCTCTTGGAGATTCTTTCGGATTTCCAAGTTTCGATTCCTCAACTCGGCACCGTTGTCGCGAAGCGTCGGCCAATTGTGGTGCTGACGTCGAATGCCCAGAGGAAATTGACGGATGCTCTGCGCGGACGTTGCTTCCTGTTGTGGATGAATTATCCCGCACCAGATCAGGAGGCTGAAATCATCACGACGCATTCGCCCGCGTTTAAATCTCAGCTTGCAACGCAGGCAGCACGGTTCACCGCCGCCGTTCGTCACTTGGGAATGGCGAAGCCGCCCGAGATCCGGGAATCTTTTGATTGGATTGACGCGCTGACTCTGTTGGGAGCAACCGAACTCACTGCTGACGTGGTTTCTGCCACTCTCCCCGTGCTACTGAAAACACGGGAGGACATCGACCGGGCCGCGGGAAATGTTGCGTTGCTTCTTCAACGCGCGTGCGCTTAGTTCAACACGACCATCCACAATCGCGCCGCATCACCCACCCACAATGAATCGCAAGGAGCCAGATTTGTCCTTCGCTGTCGCGCAAATTCGACGATTTTCGTACCTGATATTAGGGTGGGCGTTGATAGCCGTCCTGTCTTTCTTGATGCCTGACCGAATGTTCTTGAGCAGAGCCCAGGGCCGTTGGTTCGAAATCGCCTTAATGGGGGTCGCGCTCCTGCGTGGATCACGACAAGTTAGTCAGGGTCTGCCAGTCGAACTTGATTTGCTCACTCTCTCGCAATTGCCCCGCAAAGACCAAATGCAATACGTGGGACACGGCTTCCTATGGAATTCCGAACGCGCCAATCAAGTGCTTGCAGTTGAACGGGCGAGCGAAACCATCTCGCGTACACGTGGCCCGGGGGATCTCGGCGGTGTGACTGTGCTTCACGCGGTCGGTCGAAAGCGAGAACAGCCGACTTTTCTCCCCCTCAGTGATCTGGAAGGGCACATGCTCGTGGCCGGAGCGACTCGAACTGGCAAGACGCACTATCTCCAACTCGACGTTCTGCAAGCCATTGAACGAGGCGATGAAGCCGTCATCTTCATTGACCCGAAGGGCGATTTGAAAGTTCTGCATCGCGCCTATGACGCAGCTGTGGGGACCGGTCGTGAGAAAGACTTTTTATTCTTCTCGCTCGCATTTCCTCATATTTCCTGCACGTACAATCCGCTCCACAATTTTGTGCTCGGTATGGAAATTCCTGACCGGCTCGCTGGCTTACTTCCTGGTGGCGGCCAATCAGAACCCTTCAAGGCCTTCGCGTGGGAAGTAATCAACGTGATCGCGCAGGCGATGCTGCTGGCCGGAGAGCGCCCACTGCTCTCAAAGATCGCGCGTTACGCGAAGGTCAACGGCACGCTGGAAGAACTGTTGCCCGAGATTCCCGAGCAGACTCCCGAATATGAGTATTTGCGGGGACTCATCAAGCATCCACCCGACCACTACGACAAGATGGTTTCCTCGTTGAAGCCGCTGCTTTCGAAGCTCGACACGCCGGACTTTCGCAGCCTGATGTCGGTCCCGAACCCTGAACTGGACTGGGATTGCGCCATCCGAAACAAGCGCATTGTGTACATGTTCATGGGTTCGATGATCGTCAAAGAAACAGCGTACGCAATTGGAATGTTGGCCTTGCAAGACCTGCTGAACTTTATCGGGCGAGCATATGCCTATGAACAAGCGAAAACTCCTGTGAGGCTCGTGGTAGATGAGGTTGGCAGGCTGGTCTTCCCCGGCTTTGTCGATTTGTTGGCGCAGGCCGGGGCGCAGGGCGTCATGGCTGTGCTGGCATTCCAGAGCGTTGCAGATTTGTTGAGCGTCCTAGGGCCAGCAGGGGCACAGCAAATTCTTGATAACACGAACACAAAACTGTGGTTCAGAGCCACGGACTACGCGACGGCCAAGGCTTTTGCTGATGTCGCCGGCCAGGGTCCTGTTCTCACGAAGCGCGAGTCCGCGAGCTATCGCCCTGTCTTGGACGGTAAACACGCACCACGTGGTCTGGCGTTCGATGCCACCTTTTCCCAGCAGTCCACAGAGAAGATCGACAACCTCGTTCGCGAAGACTGGCTCATGAAACTTCCGCGTGGGCAGGCTTTCCTGTACGCGAGCGGCTACACGTATAAAACACGTTTTCCGCTAATGCCCGACCCGAAGCACCGCTTTCCCTTGGAGAAGTCATGAAACTGCTTTCGATTGGCGCATTTGTTCTGTTTGTGGCATGTGCCGCTTCGCTCTTCTCTGGCGGACAAGCCACAGTGCTTCTCCATCACACTTGGCGGCGTGCCGCGGATGTGTTGCCCGAACGGGAGATCAACGAATTGGCAGTGGTGATTCCAGCATGCAGAGCGCGCGTTTTCGAACTGTTCCCGCCGACGCTTCGTGAGAAGGTTGCCGCCAAGACGTGGACTGCCGTCGAACTCATAACGCTGCGGCTGCTACTGGCTTTGTATCTTGCGCCGACATTCATTATCGCTTCTGGGATTGGTTTTCTGGAAGGCTCTTGGGCACGATCGAATCAGCAGAGCTTAGTGAAGATTCACTCACCGATGCGGTTCAGCCTTTGCCTTGACCGGGGTGGGCTTGTGTCCTGCGGTGATTTTACTGTGGGCAACTGTGCCCCTCATGGTGCCGGTAATCATCCTGATTTTGTTTGTGTCCACGTTGGCAGTTTTCAGTGTTCGCAACCTAGTTGTCCACTCACCAACGCAGTTCTAGCCGGGAGGAATCCACGAAGTCGCCTAACAAAATTTGATCGCGATGAAGGTTCACATCACATGTCTGACCGCTCACAAAATATCACCCTCGTCACAATCGACGGCGAATTCACTATTGGAGTGTGGATGCGGATGAGTATTCGGTTTTCCGATCGCCTGGCGTCTCTGGACGCAAAAACGGGCGAGTTCCTGAGAACTCTGGGATGCCTGGGCGGATATTGCACGGCCGATCAGGCGCGAAGGCTCGATCTCGCTAACTCGCCGACGCGTGTACTCGAACGGCTGAAGAGGTTGGAGGACCACAGGTTCCTACGTCGGGTCATTACATACCCGCTCGTGTACCAAGTCACAAAATCTCTTCGGTCCCTGGGTTCCCATGGCCAGTACTTACGCACGGTTCTGGGGGACACCAGATGCCGAGTTTCAGATATAGTTCCGCTGCCACTCGCATCTGTCCCCAGGTCGGATTCTCTCCTGCCATGCGCAGGATCAATGCGCGAATCTCAGGATGAAGCGTCGGTCGACCCGGCCGGGACTTCCATCGCCAGAAGAGCCTGAAGCCCTTGCGATGCCAGCCGATCAGAGTGTCCGGCTTGACGACCACCAGAGCATTTTTCCAGTCGAACATCCGAGACCAGACGACGAGAGTGTAGCGAGCCGCGTCCGTCAGCCGTTGCGGCTGCATTTTGTGTTCCTTATAAAAAGCCAACTGCTTTCGCAGAAACAAGTTCTCGGCTACCAACGAGGTGCGAGACCGAATCATCGCTTTCAGGAAGTTGCCGAGGTCGGAAGTGACTGCGAGTGCGACCGCAACGATGGATTTCAGACACGGCATGGCGACGGGATTCTACCGAATGGGTCAGGGAATGGGAATCAGAAATAGAGTCGCGGCCAGGAAGAGCAACTCGCGAGGAAGGAACCGTGTCTTCTGAACCGCGTTGGGCGGCTGACGATATTTCTGCGTACCACAGCTCCAAATCGGATCATGACACGCTCTCCACTGCACGAGTTGCTGTAACCCGAGATGTTGACAAAGACGAGTTGCTTTCACTTTCATCTGCGTGCGAGATAGTCGGAGCGCGGAAAGTCTGAAACTGCACTAGATCTTTTGTGAACAGGAGATCAAGAGTCCAGTCCAGCGCAACCCGGAGTTTTTTCTCGAACCGCGGAAGTTTGCTCAGATAAATCGTCCGCCACATCCACCACGCTATGAATCCTGAAAAGTTGATTCCGAAAATGTTGGCCACTCCAGTGCGCCGTCCGATTGCGGCCAGTTGTCCGATGGTGGAAAACGAGAATGGTTTAAGCGTTCCACCTTGCACGCTGGCTATTAAGTTCTTGGCCAGCGTTTTTCCTTCGCGCAAGGCATGCTGAGCAGTCGGCGGATGAAATTGGCCGGTCTTGATGTCAGGCACGAGAGCACAATCGCCGAGCGCCCAAACCCCGGGCCAATCCGGAACGCGCAACATTTCGTCCACTTTCAGACGTCCGCGTTCTTTCATGCAGGGGAGGCAATCAAGTGCAGGGTTCGGCGACGTGCCGGCGGTCCAGATTAGAGCTTTACTCTCAATTTTCTCGCCACTGCTGAGTTCCACACTGCTGTCTGTCACGCCAGTGACGCGCATGTTTACACGAATCTCAACTCCTCGTTCGGAAAGCTTCTTCTCGGTATACCGGCCTAGCTTCTCCCCGAGCTCGGGCAAGATTACCTTCCCTGGATGTACGAGCACAACGCGCAGCATGTCTTCACGCAGATTTGTGTAAAAGTGCACCGCTTCGCGGATGAAATCATTTATCCCGGCTATGGTCTCAACACCTGCAAAGCCCCCGCCAGCGACCACGAATGTAAGCAAAGGCCGTCGCACAGCCGCGGAGCATTCCGTGTCGGCTTCTTCGAGATGCGCGATCAGCCGGTTTCGGAGGTGGATTGCATCCCCCAGCGACTTCATCGTCAGCGCTCTCTGTTCAAGCCCTGGGAGATTGAAGAAATTGGTAATCGACCCCAGGCCGATGACCAGGTGATCATAGGGAAGCTCGTGATGGTGATGGTCGAAGCCGTGAGATACGGTCACGAGCTTGCATTCCAGATCGATGGATTCAACCTCTCCTGCAAAAAAACTGATCCGCTTCAGGAGCTTCCGCACGGGGTTCACGATGTTCGTGAGATCGAGATCACTGGCAGCAACCTCATGCAACATGGGAGTGAACAGAAAGAAATTGTCCCTGTTGACTAGCGTGATCTCGATATCGGGATCGCGTGCCAATGTGCCATCCAGGTGAATGGCCGCATGCAGCCCGGCAAAGCCGCCGCCGAGAATGATTATCCGAGTTTTCTTTTGCTCAGTCACAGAACTCCTCCATCTCCTCCATCGGCACTTGTGACCTAAAGGGCAGCCACTTCGCAGAAAACCTTGATCGATCCGTTCGGATTGGTGAGCTTGTTGAATAGCTCGGTGTAGTTCTCTAGTCCGCGAACTGGATCGGTAAGGAGCCGGCTCAGCCAACCCGGATATTCGGCTTCCGCCTGGGACATATCACGCACGCCCATCTCGAAATATTCACGATTGGCGTTCACTGTGCCGACCATGACTTTGTTTCCAAGCACAAATTCCAGGTTGATGCGATCGGCTGGAACCTGAACCATGCGATCTCCACCAGTTACGCTGGACAAAACAAGAACACCATTCTTCCCAAGCGCCTGCATGCTGTCGAAAACGACGCCGGAGTTGCCAGTGGCTTCGAAGATCACATCGAACGGCCCGAATTTCTTCCCACCCTCAATAATCGGTAGTTCCTGCGTGATCACATAGCGGGCGCCGATCGCTTCGATGAGTTCGGCGTTGAGATTCGGCTTGGAGTTGCGCGCGAACGTAGTGACTTCAATTCCCCGCAGACGGAGCGCAAGGGTGGCGAGCAGTCCGATGGTGCCAGCTCCCATTACGGCCGCCCGGCGTGGATGCCAAACCTTCAGCCTGCGCTGAATTTCGTAAGCCTGGTGAATACCTTTTTCAACTACCGTGAATGGTTCGAGCAGCACTCCAACGTGTTTCAGTCCTTGCGGTACCTTCACGATGAATTGGACATCATCGACGTAGTATTCCGTCAGATAGCCGTGGCGCAGGTTAATGCCGCGCTCGAAATACGTGTCATCTGTGGTCATGTCGTTCGTGCCGATCAGGTCGTAGATACTGTTGCCGGGCCGGCGGACAGTAGCTACGACGTAGTCCCCGGGCTTAACCTCGGTGACATTCGGGCCCACAGCTTCCACCTGGCCGAAGCCTTCATGGCCGATAACGAGAAAGTCGTATCCCGGAGGTGCTGCGCCGTATTCGGCGGCGTTAATTTCCTTGTCGGTGCCATCCACACCGACCCGGAGGACTTTCACTAGGACGCCGCGTCCGTCCGAGACTTGGTCGAGAGAGGGTTTCGGCAAGTCCGCCACATGGACGCTGTTGGGTTTTCCCGGGAATACACTAATGGCTTTCATCTTGATCTCTCCTCATTAATTAATCTGCGGCTACTTCAGCGGGCTCCAGTTCCGTGTTCTCTTTTTCACGAAGGCGTTCACGGGATTCTCCGCTCTGCTGCATTAACTTGGTGACCACCCCAGTCCATCCGGTCTGATGACTCGCGCCTACACCCGCTCCCGAGTCACCGTGGAAGTACTCATGAAAGAGAACGAGGTCCCGCCAGTGTGGGTCGGTCTGGAACTTTTCCACATTCCCGAACACTGGCCGGCGTCCGCTTTCATCCTGAAGGAATATATTCGTCATGCGCCGCGACAATTCTCCCGCCACCTCCCACAGGGTCATCATCTTTCCTGATCCGGTTGGGAACTCAACCGTGAAGTCGTCGCCAAGGTAGTGGTGAAACTTCTGAAGCGACTCAACCAGCAAGTAGTTCACCGGGAACCAAATCGGGCCGCGCCAATTGGAGTTGCCCCCGAACAACCCAGTCGAAGACTCGCCGGGTTCATAGTCCACACGATGCTCCATCCCATTCACGTGGAGTTTGTACGGGTTGTCACGATGGAACTGTGACAGCGCCCGGACGCCGTAAGGCGACAGAAACTCACGTTCGTCCAACATGTATTTCAAAATGCTGCGCAGTTGGTCCCGCCCTGCGATTGAAAGTAGTCGGCGCTCACCCATCCCCTCGGTCCGCATGCATGCAAGATTCTTGGTGAGATCGGGACGGTTATCGATGAACCATTCCAAACGACGCTTGAAATCGGGCAACTTGTCGAGGACTTCCGGTTCGAGTGTTTCGACAGCGAACAACGGAATCAATCCCACCATGGACCGGATCTTCATTGGAAAATGATTGCCGTCGGGAAGTTTCAGAACGTCATAGAAAAACCCGTCTTCCTCATTCCACAAGCCCATGCCGTCGTGGCCCCGGTGGCTCATCGCGTTGGCAATGTAGATGAAGTGCTCCCAGAACTTGCTGGCCACGTCCTCGTAGCAGGGTTCTTCCTTCGCTAATTCCAGCGCGATCGCGAGCAGGTTCAGGGTATACATCGCCATCCAACTGGTCCCGTCCGACTGTTCGAGGTAACCGCCGGTTGGTAGCGGTGCGCTGCGGTCGAATACTCCGATATTGTCGAGTCCGAGAAAGCCGCCCTGGAAAATGTTCATCCCTTCGGCGTCCTTGCGGTTCACCCACCAGGTGAAGTTCAACATCAGCTTGTGGAATACGCGCTGCAGAAATGCCCGATCGCCTTTTCCCTTGCGCTTCTTGTCAATCTTGTAGACACGCCACGCAGCCCAGGCATGCACTGGAGGATTCACGTCACCGAACGCCCACTCGTACGCAGGAATCTGCCCGTTGGGATGCATGTACCACTCCCGCAACATGAGCGTCAGTTGTTCCTTCGCGAAGTCCGGGTCGACAAGCGCCAGCGGGATGCAGTGAAATGCAAGGTCCCACGCGGCATACCAAGGGTATTCCCACTTATCAGGCATCGAGATCACGTCTGCGTTATAAAGATGGGTCCATTCGTGGTTGCGGCCCTGCTTGCGTTCCTCGGGCGGCGGAGGATTGCCCGGGTCGCCCTGCAGCCAGTCTTTGATTACGTAGTAGTAGAACTGTTTGGACCAGAGCATGCCGGAAAAGCCCTGGCGCATGACGTTCTTTGCGTCGGCAGAAAGGTCCGTGGGAATTACCGTCGCATAGAACTCGTCCGCTTCGCGCTGGCGCAGAGCGACTGTCTTATCGAAACCGGCAAAAGCGTTCTTGCCCTGGAAATCGGAGTCGGCAAGGCGCAGGCGAACCACCACGGTTTCTCCGGCACCCACCGTAAGCTTGTAGTGAGCCGCGGCTTTGGTGCCCTTATGCTCGGGATTCACCGCTTCCCTGGAGCCGTGCACGACGTAGTCGTTGATGCTGTCCTTGACGTAGCGAGTACGGTTCTCGACTCCAAACAGCCGCTTAGCGTTGGTCTCATTTTCTGTGAACAGCAACTCTGGAGTGCCTTCACAATGGAGCCAGCGATTACCCGGCTGATCATGATTCAGCTCGATCACGGGATTTGTGCTCGAACCTGATTCGTGAAGCTCAGGCCGTCGCTCACGTCCTCCCCACGACCATGTATTCCGGAACCACACTGTCGGCAGCAGGCGAAGCTTGGCCGGTTCCGGGCCGCGGTTCGCGACCGTGATCTTGATGAGTATGTCTTCCGTGTCGGCCTTGGCATATTCCACAAACACATCGAAATAGCGATTGTCGTTGAACACATCGGTGTCCAACAGTTCGTACTCCGACTGATTCTTACCGCGACGCCGGTTCTCTTCCACAAGTTGGCCGTAAGGAAATTCCGCTTGTGGGTACTTGTAGAGGTACTTCATATACGAGTGTGTGGGAGTCGAGTCGAGGTAGAAGTAGTACTCCTTCACGTCCTCGCCATGGTTGCCCTCATTCCCCGTCAAACCGAAAATCCGTTCTTTCAGGATGGGATCGCGCTCGTTCCAGAGAGCCACAGCAAAGCAAATGTTCTGTTTCCTGTCGCTGATTCCCGCCAGTCCGTCTTCGTTCCAGCGATAAGCACGTGAGCGAGCGTGGTCATGGGACAGGTACTCCCAGGCGTTCCCGTAGGCGCTATAGTCTTCGCGCACCGTGCCCCACGCGCGTTCGCTGAGATAAGGCCCCCAACGTTTCCAATGCTTTCGGCGCGTGCCAGATTCCGATAGTCGAATCTCTTCGTGCGTCATCGGATATCTCCGTGTTCCATGCAAATCAGATTTACCAGGCAGGCAAACTCGTCCGGCATCTGCAGATCCCCGCAACGGGGACCGAGTCCGGTGTCGTTTACCGGATCGTCGATGCCTGAATCACTGCACAGTACCGTGCGCGGCGACGTGTCGCTATCCAGGTTCAAGTCCGTCCTGATTAACTCGGCTTGGATAACAGTTCCGCTCACAACTCCTCCTACTTCTCCTCGATTTCGACGACGTGGCCGTCGGGATCTCGCACCAGAAAGGCTTTGCTGAATCCCAGCTGTTCCGTCTGATTCGCAACCACGCCAGAAGAGACAAAGTTCACGCTGTTGGCGCGCAATTGTTGAGCTACGGATTCGGCGGCGCGGGTCAGCAGAACTGTCTGCCGATGCACGACGTCGCTGGCACGTTCATCTGATGGGAAAGGACGGCCATCGCGTGGGGCCAAATACTCCAGCAATTCAATTCCTGGTCCGCTTGTTCCGCGCAACGCGGTGATCCGCAAATGGGCTCCAAACACGTTGTTCAGGTGCTCCTGCTCGGTTCCGTAGTTTTCGCTTTCTCCAGCTACGTTCATTCCGAGGAGGTCGCGATAGAACTTGACGCTGCTGTCGGTGTCCCATACCACGATTGCAGTATGGTCGATGCCGAGAAAAAGCTTCTCCGTCGGTCGGCGCCACTTCTGCAAGCCCTTGTCTGGCGGAAACTGTAATACCTCCACCGGATGCTCATCTGGGTCCTTGAAGTAGAAAGCTGAGATCCCAGCCGCATTCTTGTTCCAGTCAGGAAGCCGTTGCGGTCCCGACGAGGCATGTTCCACCTTATTCTGGCGCAACCAGGTGTAGGCTTTGTCCATATCGCTGACGATGATCGCAATGTGTTGAAACCAGCGATCGTTGCTGCGTGAATCAATGGGGATCGGTCGACTTTTCGGTGCGAGATACTCGGTGAGCTCTATGAACTCGTCACCGAGCCTCATTCGTACTACGCGGATTCGCAACCCGAACACGCCTTCGAGATGTTCATAGTTCTCGCCGGCGACTTCGGTGTCCGAAACTTTCTCGAACGTGAGCACCTTGGAATAGAAGTCCACGGCGCGGTCCATGTCGGAAACGGTGATTCCGATTGCATCGACGCCATCAACCAGTGCGGGGCGCTGTTGGGCCAACCCCTTGGGCACCGTGATAACCAACAACAGCGTCCAGAGAACCATCAGGGTCTGGCATTGACGACGAAATGAGACGAGTCGATTCATCGTCTGTCACCGAGCCAACGCAAGTTCCCGGTCCTGCACGCGGTTCTGTTCATATTCCGTTTCAGACACTCCCAGACGCTTCATCAGGTGATCACCTACCCGCAAAGCATTCGCGATGATGGTTAGCGCCGGATTTACGGCTGCGCTCGATGGAAAAAAGCTCCCATCGACCACATAGAGGTTGTCGAGATCGTGCGCCTTACAGTTGCTGTCCAGTGCAGACGTTTGGGGATCGTCACCGAAACGAATCGTGCCGTTCTGGTGGGCGACACCAGCGAGCGGAATTCGCTGTCCCACGTAAAAGTTTCTGCCAAAAAGCCCCTCGCCAAAAAGCCCCTGATGACAGTCGTGGCCGTGGATCGCGCAATTAGTCTGCTTCATGGCTTCCTTCAGCTTCGCCTGCAGCCGCGCATGCGCTTCGAGGTTGTTTGGCGTGTAGGTCAGAACGATCTTGCCGTCCCGGCCGATGCTGACCCGATTATTGGGATCGGGCAGATCTTCGGACGTAAGCCAGAAGTCCAGCGAGTGTTTTGCCATTAGTTCCAGAGTGAAATTCGGGGCAATAGCCGGAGCTCCAGCCTTGAGTGTGATTGCGTCCAGCTTCCCGACGAACGAAATGTGCCCCATCGGATACTCGAAGTCCTTCGAGCCAAAGTAGAAATCATTGACTCCAAGCGTCTTCTGAAAAATCGTTGGATTGGGGCACTTTGAAATCGCCATCATCACTGAATTCGTATGTCCCATGTAATGGCGCCCTACGATGTCGGAGCTGTTGGCCAGCCCGCGAGGATGTTTGTCATTCGCGGAGCGCAATAGCAGCGCGGCGGAGTTGATGGCACCACACGATACGACAACGATATCCGCGGAGTAAGTTTCCAGGCTCCCGTTGCGCTCTACAACTACGCTCCGCACCTCACGGCCCGTCGTATCTGTATCCAGTCGCTTCACAAGCGAATTGGTCAGAAGCGTTACGTTTGAATGTTTCACGGCCTCATCGACACATACAACTTGCGCATCGGATTTGGCGCCTACCAGACAGGCGAATCCATCGCACGTATTGCAGCGTATGCAGCGGCTTTTGTGGGGGTTCTTTTCGTCGAGCATAACCCCCACCGGGACGTGGAACGGCTTCAGACCCGAACGGACGAAATCGTCGGACAATTGCTGAATGCGTGGCTCATGGCTAATGGCGGGCCAGGGGTATTGCGAATTGGACGGCGGTTCAGTCGGGTCTTCTCCGCGGTTGCCGTGGACTTGATAGAGATTCTCCGCTTGAGTGTAGTAGGGCTCGAGATCGTCATAGCTGATCGGCCACGCCGGCGAAATTCCTCCGTGGTGACGCAGTTCACCAAAATCTTCTTTGCGCAATCGGAACAGTGCAGCCCCATAAAACTTTGTGTTGCCGCCCACATAGTAGTTGGTGTGCGGATGCAGTTCCTTGCCGTCCTTGTCGAGCCAGGATTCTTTGGCGTTGTAATGGGCATCCACGTTCACAACTTGCGGATCCCAATTCGCCTTTTCGCGAGGAACATAGTCTCCACGCTCAAGGATGAGGATCCGTTTGCCTGATGGAGCCAGGTGGTAAGCTAGCGTTCCGCCGCCGGCTCCCGTTCCGATGATGATTACGTCGAACTGATTCTCTCGGCTCATGACCGTCTCCTTTCGAAGTTCAGGCATCACTGGTTCATCGCGCTCATTGCTGTTGGGGTGCTCAACGGAGCCGTCGCGAAGTTCACGCCGAAGCGCTTGCACCAGATGGTTACCGCACGATACCTGTTGAGGTCCAGATCTGAAGCGAGCTCGTAGTTCTGGTCGCCAAGGTTGCCCTTCAGAGTCCCAACTTCAACAAAGCCAGCCTGTTTCACTGTCTCGCTGTCGCTGGCATCTTTGGTCGCGACCAAGTAAACGTGGACGTCGGGCCCGTTTGAAGTTTCGAAGTCCGTGAATCGGAGAATGCGCTTTCCATCGCCCAGTTGGTAAATCGTGGCCTGCCCAACGCCTTTGTGCGCAACACCGTGAAAATTGCCGGAAGCGATGGCCTGCGCCATGCTCCCCGCAGCGCTGGTTGAGTTCAGAGGCGCAGTGGCGAAGTTCACGCTAAATCGCTGACACCAGATCGTGACGGCACGGTATTTCGCGAGATCAACATCAGCAGGAAGTTCGTAATTCTGATCGCCGATATTGCCCTTCAGCGATCCGATCTCACGGAATCCTGCTTTCTTGACCATCTCGCTATCGGTCGCATCGTTTGCCGCAACCAGATAAACGTGCACATCCGGACCGTTCGAGGTTTCAAAGTCGGTGAGCCGGAGGATGCGTTTCCCATCTGACAGCTTGTAAATACTCGCAGTTCCTTTTCCGTCGTGTGCGACGCTATGGAACGGCCCGGACGCCAAAATTGTTTCTGCACCAGTAGTATTAGCGGAGGTGGGCATTGCTTCGTTGATCTTCGCATTGACGAACAGCCGTTCGGGCCTGAATGCAGCCCACAGCGCCACTGCCGCGATGAGGAGTAAGCCGTAGATCAAATTCTTGCGTTTCATTAGATAGTCTCCTTGAGAGTGATTGGTGTTAACAGAGCTTGGTAGTTACAGCGGAAGATGCATCGCTTGTTGTTGTGATGGTGCAGCTTCGCGCAAAAGACCGCGTGCTTACCGCGCAACCACAGGTAGACCTGTGCGGCTAGCATCATTCCGAGGGGAGGTGCGGTGAAATAAATCCAAAGTGAGTTCCAGAGTTGTCCCGGGGCGGCTGACGCGAAGGACCGCGCCGGGCTCATGCTCATACCTGATAGCGGTGACTCGATGGTGATGTAAGTTGCAACCAGTGCTCCGGCAACAACTCCCGTGAATCGTGCAATGCGCGCAGAGTTGGAAACATTCAGGACCATAGTCATCATCAGAAACGAGATGGCTAATTCCGCCACGAATGCGACCGCCGTCCCACGACCACCAGGAACGGTGATCGCATAACGAACGTTTTCATCCGCAACCGCTTTTCCCCATATAACAGCACTCAAAAGCACGCCCAGAGTTCCGCCCAGGAATTGAGCGACGATGTAGAACCATGCGTCCCAGGGTTCAACCTTTCCCAGACGCAGGAACGTCAACGTCACAGAGGGGTTCAAGTGCGCACCCGATTGCTTGCCCCATGGCGAATAGATAAGCGCGATTGCAGTCAGACCCATGGCGAGGCCAGTAAATAACCGACGAAGGAAAACGCTGGGGACCATCTGGCGGAGAATCGAACCCGGATGCTGCAACAGAACGGTGAAGCTGCAGGCCGAAACCATGAACAGGCCCAGACACGCAGCTTCGATCAGATATTCAGGCCAGTGACTGCTGGCGGCCGAGATCGCGCTCGCAAACCAGGTTCGGTCTGCGCCGTGCGTCTCGGCCCCGGTTGCCGGTTGCTGGTTAATTCCGCCTGTAGCTTCCGTTTGCATTCGCACATCGGATTCACCGCTACAGCTTTGGTGACAAATGAGCGGGGAATTTATGAACGCAGAGAGCTAGAAAAGCCCGTGTCACCTTTTCCGGGAACCCGAATCTGATGGTGTTGAGGAACCACTTGATAAGGGAGCTTAGAAGTGTCCCGGACTGGGGGAGTTTGTGGAGATTAGTTGCCTAGAGGTGATCCGGGAGCTTTCAAACTACGTTGATAAAGATGTGAGGCCTAATTTGCGGGCGCAAATCGCGACACACTTGCCGACTTGCGCACACTGCACGGCAATTTATGACGGGCTGCGAAACACGATCACCCTGGTCGCAGATGACAGGACTTTTGAATTACCAGTGGGATTCAGTCAACGGTTGCGAGTAAAGCTAACCCAATCATCCTGAGTTGCACAGAGCTGATTCCCTCACGCCCCTTGGCCCTGAGATTGTCCCGCCCATGAGCCTCCCCAGCCTGGCGCCATCAGATCGCGCATCTGCAAACGTGCACGCGAAGTGCGCGTCTTAACGTTCTCTTCTGAAATCCCCAGCATCTTCGCAGTTTCCGCAATGTTCATCTGCTGCACATCTCGAAGCACAAGGACGGTGCGGTATTTCTCGGGCAATGATTTGAGCGCCTTATTCAACGCTTCTCGCAACTCGCGCTGCTCCAGCGCGTCGGATGGAATCTCGCGCCAATCTGCAAAGTCGGTGGGAATGTAATCACCATCGTCCGTTTGCTGGCCGCTATCGAGCAACTCGTACAGATGCCGGCGAGCTTTGCGCAGCTTCATCTTGGCCTCATTAATCGCGATCTGGATTAACCAGGTACTGAATTTAGATTCCTGCCTGAAGCGTGCGAGATGCTTGTATGCCTTCAGTATGGCCTCTTGCGCTGCGTCTTCGGCGTCGGCATCGTTGCCGAGGATTGATGCGGCCGCGAGGAACACCCCGCGTTCGTAAGGCCGGATCAATTCATAGAAAAGCTCCGTCTCTCCGGCAATGACGCGCTGCATCAATTCGCACTCGCGTGCTGTTTTAGCATCGACTGACTGCCCGGGCGCCGGTGCAACAGTAGTTGTGCCGGTGAGAACAACGATGGGGCTGGGGCTCGTCATATGGTTGTCTCCTTCAACTGCTGAGTAAGGAAGGCGGAGCAATTCACGTGTTCGACCTGGCGGGTCGCGAGTTCTCTCAGCAGTGTGGTTCCTCTCGGATCAACAAACCAGACTTTTGCGAGATCGAGCGTGAGCGTCTTTCTCTCCGACAACGTCTGCTCGCTTTGCTTGCGCAACTCGTTAACCCACGGACCGACCAGCCAACCTTCCAAGCTCAGCCGAACGCTTCCTTCTGACTCGTCAATGATCGAAATTCTCAGCACTGTTTGTGTTCCTCTGAACGAGATGAGTAAAGGCAAACGACGTGCCAAGTCTGAGGGAGACAGCGAATGAACTATGTTGTTGGAAAGATGGGGATTCCGCGAAGGGCAGAAAAAGAACTACGGGGTCTTCCCACGAAATCTCGTGGGGAGGTTAGACCATGGGTTCGTGGCCACGAGATTTCGTGGGAATCGCAGTCACCGTGGAGCCGATCTGCTGAGTAGCGAAGGAGGAAGCGTCTAAGTTATTGGGCGGACAACTCGACACGGATTGCCTACGGCTAGCTTGTTCGCCGGAATATCTCGTACTACCACATTCCCGGCCCCAATCACTGTGTTATCCCCAATGCTCACGCCTGGGCCGACGACGCAACATCCTCCGAGCCAGACGCTGTTCCCGATGGTGACTGGTTTAGCCCCTTCCAGCCCGCTGCGCCGTGTACTGGAATCAAGCTGATGAAATGCCGTGTAGATATGGACTCCTGGCCCGATCTGAGCATCATCCCCAATTTCGATGAAATTGCAGTCCAAGAACACGCACCCGTAATTGACGAACCCGTTGCTGCCGAAGCGGATGTGCCGGCCGTAGTCGCAGCTGAAGGGCGACTTGAGTTGAGTGCCGCAACCGATGCTACCCAACAAGACTTCCAGCAGCGCTCTCCGAAGCTGGGTGTCTTCATTCGGGATTGTATTCAACCGGCGCAAGTATGTTTGCGCTTCTGCCAAAGCGGACTGGAGTTGCGGATCAGTTGAAAGATAGAGTTCGCCCGCGAGCATCTTTATCTTTTTCGGAGACAGTCATTGCTTTGAGTATGCAGGATTCCGATCGGCGGCTCACACTGGCGCAGCTGCAGACGAACTCGGTTCAGAAACCGGGCGTTCGATGCCCAGCTTCTTCATTCTGCTGCGGAGTGTGTTGGGGTGGAGGTTGAGAATCTTCGCGGCGCCGCGAGGCCCTTCAATAACACCGCGCGTTTCAAGCAGTACCTGGACGATGTGAGCTCGCTCGACGTTCTCCAGCGAGTGGGGGGAATCGATCTGAGTAACGGAGGCACTAGTGCTTACGATCTCGTCTTCGCGCTGTTCGCTAGTGGCTGGCAGAAGGTCTTTTCCTAGTCGCAGCACAGTACCGGGGCATAACACCACCGCACGTTCGATCACATTCTGTAGCTCGCGAATATTACCCGGCCAGGAATACCGCGACAGCAGATCCACGGTCTCCTGAGACATGCCTGTGATCTGTTTGCCGAACTGGCGACTGAATCTCTCCACGAAGAATGAGCCCAGCAGCGGAATATCGGCGCGGCGCTCCCGCAGGGGCGGTAAGGTAATCGGTAGTACGTTCAAGCGGTAAAACAAGTCCGCGCGGAAACGGCCTTCCTGCACAGCTTTCTCCAGATCACGGTTACTCGCAGCGATGATGCGCACGTTGACCTGGATCGTGCGGCTGCTTCCTAACGGCTCGAATTCATGCTCCTGCAGAACACGCAGCAATTTGACCTGTGTGTCGAGGGGGAGCTCGCTAACCTCATCAAGAAAAAGGCTGCCCCCATCTGCCAATTCAAAGCGACCGGTCCGACGTTCGAGCGCACCGGTGAATGCACCCTTCATATGCCCAAAAAGCTCGCTTTCGACCAGTCCGGTTGGGATCGCTCCGCAATTCACTTTCACTAGGGGTCGATGTTTGCGTCTGCTGTGATTATGAATCGCACGGGCAATTAATTCCTTTCCGCACCCGGTTTCGCCAAGGATCAACACGGTGGAATCAGTTGGGGCAACCGTCTCCACTCTTCGCAGGACATCCAGCAGACCCTTGCTGTTTCCGACGATCTCCTCGAAATTGTGCTCTTTGCGGATTTCTTCCTGGAGATAGATGTTTTCAGCTTCGAGCTTCTTCTGCAGCACTTGCACTTGTTGAAGCGCGGCCTGCAAATCTGCCTCGGCCCGCTGTCGCTTCAATTCCGCTGCAGCTCGGGCTGCAAAAATCGTGACCAGGTCGATGGCGTGAGGATCCCGCTCCATCGGCTTGTCATCGAGGATCGCGATGTGCCCGATCACCCGCCCACCGCTGTCAAGCATCGGAACACCGAGGTAGCTCTCCGCCTGCCAGTCCACGAGGCCTGTGTCGAGAGGAAACAGCGCCTGGAGCCCTTCTTCGTAGTGGCACACCTCGCCTTTCAGCACCTTCATGCAGGGCGTATCTGCGATATCGAACTCGAAGGTCTCTCCAAATCCGTCACCAGTCCAGACCGCCAAAACCTTGGCGCGCTTCTGATTGTCGCAGTCGCTGATAAATGCGTAGCGAGACCGAAGTGCTGTCGCCATGTGGCGTACCAGCGTCGGGAAGAACTCCTTCCCAGTAGCCGATGCGGTGCCGACCACAATCGACTTGAATCTCTCCTCTTCGAGGTGCCGCTCAGTAACGTCGCGCACCAATCCAATGACTCCGGTGATCGTGCCGTCGGCGTCGTGATGAGGAGCGAAGCTGCAAGATTCCCAAACATCCCTCCCGTCGGCCGAATGTTTGGGCACCAGAATATCCCGGACATGAACTGTCTCTCCACAGAGCGCCCGTTTCAGCATTTCTTCCAGCCCGCTGGTACGCAAACGGGGGAACACTTCAGCCGCCACTCTGTCCAAGACTTCTTCGGCATTCTTGCCGGTCAGCCGCTCCATGAATGGATTGAAGAGTTGGTAGCGTAGTTCGCGGTCGTAGAAGATGACCCCTTCGGCTGCGTCCCTGATGATTTCCTGGCTGATCTGAGTAGCGGCCTCTGCGGTTTTCTCTTGCTGTTTGGTTCGAATGCGAGCCATGACCTGGCTCACGAGAGGTTCCATGTCACAGCCCGAGAGCGTAAACGATTCGCTGTCTGTAACAAACCGAATCGTCTTGCGGGTAGTGTCCATGATCACCTGGCAGGTCTTGCATTCGTGTAAGTGCTCCTCCAGGCGCGCCCTCGCTTGCGGATCGGCAGCATCCTCCAGATACTCCCCGAATTCGGTCAGGAATTCAGCGCAACTAAGCATCTGCTGGGTCCTTCTCGATGCGCATGAAGTGGGGAGCAAGGCTCTCCCGCAACATTAGTCGTCCCCGCAACACGCGCGCTTTCAGCGCCGGAACACCGAGTTCCAGAGCAGCGGCTGCTTCTTCACTCGAAAGTTGGTTGATGTCTCGCAAAATAAGAGCAATCCGATACTTTTCAGGCAATCGAAGGATCCCCTCCCGGACTAGCTCGCTTCGCTGGGCTGCGGAAAGCAGTTGCTCCGGATCGTCTGCCCAGCTTTGCACTTGCCGCGGACGAAAATCATCTTCATCGTCCGTACTCTCCAGAGTCTCCAATGGTTTGCGTCGCCGGATGATCTCCGTTCCGGTGTTAATGGCGATGCTGAGAAGCCAAGTCGAGAACTTTGATCTTCCCTTGAACTGGCCTATCTTCTCGTAGGCCTTCAGGAACACATCCTGCGTCGCGTCATGGGCGTCATCCTCGTTCCCTACCATTCCTGCCAGCGTGCTGAAAACCCGGCGCGAATGACGGCGCACCAGTTCTTCGAATCCATCAACGTCGCCCCCCTGGACTCGTACCACTAGCGGCGCGTCTGGGTCGACCACAGGGACCGCATCAACTGTAGGACGGGCTTCGCGGGACGCCGGATACAAATCTTTTGGCGTGAACACCCGGCGCGGCGGAAAATCAGGAACCGCCCCCAGCCCGAACTGCAAGGTGTTGAGAAAATTAGTCAATCCGGCCATGACGATGGCTTCTATGATCTGAGGCTCGGTGAAGCCGTGCTGTCGAAGTGTGCCTCTATCGAGTTGAGCCTGAGGATGGCAGGATGACTGGCTCAGCTTGCGCACCTCGTCGAGCAGGGCTTTATCTTCCGTTGAGATGGGAGCAACCCGATGGTCTTCTACGATCTGGTCGCATTCTTCGAGCGGCACACCAAGCGCGTTCAGTATCTGGGTGTGCACCGCGATAAGGTAGGTATTAAGGTTCGCCGCCGAGATCACCAGCAGGATGTTTTCCTTCTGGATACGACTGAGTAGGTCTTCCGCGAACAAGATGCGCTCGAGAGCCAGAACCTCGGCCTCGACCAGATCTGGTCTGACTGACTGGGCGCGAAAGAGATTCGGAATAAAGCCGATCTGCTCTCGAAGGCAGATGAAAGGCTGGCAATCAACAGCGTCTTGCGGAGGGGTACGGAGATAGGGTCCCGGCGTCTGAACCCAGTCTTCTGGAAGTTCCGGAAGCGCGTAGATTTCGTTGATGCGGGGCTGAACCACTTCAGAATCGAGTTTTGGCTGTAGGCCTTCTGCAAGGGTACAAAGCATTTGGCTGAGCGCCGTTGTGGCGATGGTCTCCAGAATTGCTGCATCGTCGAACCCAAATTTCGCCAGGCCTTCGACATCTTTCCCCGAAAAGCACGGTCCTTTGTGGGCCAGTTTCAAGGAAAATGCGAGAAGAGCATCGTCTTGGCGATCAGGCGTCGGGAAGGTTTGCGCGTAGAGAGCCTGACAGTACTCGTTGTGCGAAGTCCTGGCCAGGGCCTTGAGGAGCGTCTGCTTCTGGTTCGAGGTTAGCTTGCCTCGGCTACCTTGGATTGCTCCCAGCAATTGTGCCTCTGCATGGATCGCACCGGGCACAGTGCTCAGAGCGCGAAACAGATTTGGAACGAAACCGTAGGCCGCAACCAGGACAGCTTCGATCTCATTCGGCGTTATGGGCAAGGTGCTCATAGCAGGCGCAATCTAGGGTATCCCAAAGACAAACTCGCAGTCGCGTGCTGCGGAATCGGCTGGACCTCAGCATCCGCCTGGTGACACACGGTTTGCGCGTTTTGCTCTATAATTTCGCCACTCTGTGAGTTCGCTTGGGGAGAAACATATGAGCTACCTGCGGAACCCTCCGTTTGACGAAAAGGATTTTCCCTCATTCGCCACGATGCGGGAGCAACTCGGATTCTTGCCGAATTTTTACGTGGCCCAAACCACGCGGCCCGACTTGATTGAGGCCGAGGTTGCGCTCATGGGCGCCATCTTGTTGAAAGATGGAGCCCTCTCAAGAAAGCAAAAGGAATACGTCTTCCTGGTTACGTCAGCGGCCAACCTGAGCACCTATTGTGTAACAGCGCACTGCGAAATCGTTCGCATGCTCAAGCTGGAAGGACCTGAGCCCGAGCAAATCGCCATCGATCACGTTCACGCCAAGATTCCGATCGCCGACAAGGCACTGCTGAACTTCTGCGCCAAGTTCAACAAACAACCTTCCAAAATTGCCTCCAACGATATCGAGACCTTGCGTACCTATGGCTTCACCGAGCAGCAAATAATGGAAGCAATTGTGATCGTCGGCTTTTCCCAGTTTGCCAACACCGTCGCATTTGGACTGGGAACCGTCCCGGACTTCCACAACGCGAAGATTAATGCCGCCCTCGGCCAGGGTGAGGGAGCGGCTCAGACGACGCAAGAAGCGCCCGCTACCTCTCGCGCTTGACGACCAAGTCTCCCGTTCAGGGACGGATCCCGGGAATGTTCAGCCGGATTCGATACAGTCCTGTCTTCGCGCAGAGATAAAGTGTCTTCCCGTCATCGTCGCCCCAAGCGAAGTTGTGGGGGTGCTCGGGGCCAACGATCGTGCCAAGGTGTTTACCCTCCGGCGAGATAATCCACAATCCGCTGGGACCCGACACGTAAAGATTCCCCTTCTGATCGATTTTCATCCCATCGAGCGCATCTTTGCCTTCGGCCGATGTCATGTCGAAGAAAACTTTCCCGTTCGACAATGTTCCATCAGGATTCACTTCGTACCGCATGATGATCTTCTTCTTCTCGTCCCAGTTGTCCACATAGAAATACTTTTCATCGGGTGAGAAGGCGAGGCCATTGGGGCCGCTCAGTTCGTTCGTCAGAAGTTGGACGATCTTGCTGTCTGGAGACACGCGGAACACGCCGCTGTACGGCAACTCCTTGCGTGGATCGTCGAAGAACTTTGGGAGTCCGAATGGCGGATCGGTGAAATACAGCGCTCCATCCGATTTGTAAACCAGATCGTTAGGGCTGTTGAGCCGCTTGCCTTCATAGCGATCAGCCAGCACGGTAAGCTGACCATTCTTCTCCATGCGAACCACACGCCGATTGCCATGCTGGTTGATGGTGAGCCGGCCTTGCTTATCAAGCGTGAGCCCGTTGGAGCCAGGCTGGCCATACTCGCCAATGTCCACGCCGCGGTAGCCGGACTTCGTCATGAAGATCGAAAGCTGACCATCTTGTGTCCAGCGGTAGATAAGGTTGTTGTTGGGATCGCTGAATAGGAGGTAGCCGTCTGTGTCTTCAGTCCGCGGAACCCAAATGGGACCTTCGGTAAAAAGGAACCCTCCTGCCAGTTTCTCGATCTTCGCGTCCCTAGGAACAATCTCGTCCAGCGCTGGGTCTTTGCGTATCACTTGAGCCGGCGTGTCGTCGATGGCAACCTTGGGTGATTTATAGAAGTCGAGGGTGGCCGATTTGATCCAGATGAAATTCTGTGGGCTATAGGAGATCGGCCCGTTGATGCCGAAGACAGCGAGCTGAATCCGCTCGCCGGGCTTAACATGCCTCGCGATAATCAGACGGTTGGGAGCGTTGAATCCCTTGATGACAGGGCCGCCAGGTTGGCCGAGTACACGCGGCATCTTCCCGTCTACCCAGACTTCAGCGTAATCGTCGATCACAATTTCCAAGGCGACTGTAGAACCCGCGGTTTCAAGGTTGGCAATCCTCTCAGGGATGGTGATGTTGATGCGATACCAGTTGAAACACACCTTGGCCGTGGATCTCCGTTGGTCAAGGGTGGTGGCATCGATAGCTTCCCATTGCGAATCGTCGAAGTCCGCTGCGCCCGCGTGAGGAGCGTAATCATAGGTCTTGCTCGGTGCCCCGCTCGGCTTCAGGTCAGGTCCTACCGTGCGGGAGTCGGCATCAACGATCCTCACGTCGTGATACCGCCATTGGCCGTTCACCACTTGCACGCCTTCGCGTGAAGCCAAATCAACGACTGCGTCGGGGCGGCCGAAAGGAGGGTCCTGGATTGACTGTCCCTCAGCATTCAGAAATGCGAGTGACAAGATCAATGTCAGGAGTATTGAGAAACACAAAGTTCGCTGTCGGTTGTTCATGTCACGCTCTCTTAACGAACCTTCACCACGTAATAGAGAAACGGATTGGTCACTTCTAGGAACTGATGGGGAACACCGTGCGGCACGATGACGACGTCGCCCTTGGCGATCTGCCGGGTCTGTCCGTTGCGGATGCTGCTTCCACGGAGTTCGTCAGGCGCGGTGGTTTTCGCGTCGACGGCTTCGCCACCCGTGATGAAGGTGGCCGTCCCATCTAGTACATAGATCACGTCGGCGTCTTTCGTGTGGATCTCTACCTGCCCGGGCTTTTCCCGGCGACTGGCGTGAACCATGTAGTTGCGGCCATCCCTTCCGTCAAAAAGCACTGACCCTTTGGCAAAGGCTTCTTCGACTTGGCTCTTGTCCCAATAAGACACGGCCGGCGACGAGTCGCCATTCGTGCTCGTCGCGCTGGTGTCGAATGCCTTCGAGCCTGCGATCGCCAACTGCTCGTCCTGATCTGCGGTCGCGGCCCCGCTAACGCCCACGCCGCCCACGATCTGACCGTCAACCAAGATCGGGATGCCGCCGATGAGCGGGGTGAAGTTCTCCAGCGCCGTCATCACCGTCCGGCCTTTGCCATTGGAGTTGATCAGTTCTTCAAAGAACCGGGTGGGCTTCTTGAACATCACGGCGGTTTTCGCTTTGCCGATTGAAACGTTGGCGCCGGCGGAGAATGTATTATCGAGCCGTTCAAGCGCCATTAGGTTGCCGCCATCATCAACGACTGCGATCACCGCGCCGGGAGCATTGAGCTGTTTTGCTTGAGCTTCCGCCGCCGCAATGACTCGCTTTGCGCCATCGAGAGTTAAGGCTTTCTTGTCGGCGATCTGAGCGGATGCAGTAATAGCAGTCATTACTGCAAGCAAGAAACTGAGAGGAATTGCGCCTTTTTTTCTCATCTTTTCTCCTTTCCGGCCAATCTTCAGTACAGATTCCGCGCACGATCAGCCGGCTTTTTTGTCAGTGGTTACATGACCGGCGAGGTGAACGATGCTTCCCCAAGTAGCGTCTCTGCAAAAGCGCACCAGATCTGCACTCGCGTGACGTTTGGAATGTACGGGGGTAGCGTGATCGACTTGTTGAATTTGCCGTTCTTCGCCTGCAGCCGTTCAAGCGTGTAGACGTTGCCCTTTGAGTCGACTACCTGCCAGTGTGGATCGGGCGTTTCGGGAACCTTAAAATCATCGGAAAGCGTGAGGATATTGCGATCGCCTTGCTTCGAGTGCGTCACAGTTCCGCCGTTCACCTTTACGCCGCGGAATTCGTTTGTCGTGTGCGCGTCTTGAGCGAAGCCGACGCCCGTCAACAAACATCCGAATACGACCAGCGCCAGGACCCGTGAGCTAGATAGAAATTTCATTTCTGATTCTCCTTGGAAAGTTTTTGTGTTGCGGGCTGTCTGATTCGGAAAACTGCGGAAAGTTACGAACTGAATGCGCGAATAGTGTTTGTCACGTTTTGCTGGAATCGCAGTCTCACGTAGCGAGACAAGCGACAATCAGTTCTAAGAGTCTGGCGCTACGAGGTGAATTATGGCGAGAGTAATTGAGTTTTACGTACCACAGAACTACAAATCTAAACAGCGATGGGTTCCGATGGACGAGCGCGGGAAACTGATCGTATTCACGAAGGTGTTGGCCCAGAAGTCTGCGTAGGAACCACGAACTTCATCGGGTCCAAAGCAATTCGAATCAAAACTAACACTCGCAATGAACTTGTTGTGACCGCTCGCCCTGCTCGCTAAATTCCACAAGGCAAAATGCTCTCAATGCAGACGTTGCTCCGTCACCATCGAAACGCCTAAAGGTAGCAGAAACAGAATCAAATACGACCCCTCGCGCCGGCAATTTAAGCTGTCTAAAGTGATGCCCGAGGGCATGATGTTTCCTTACGATTTTGGTTTTGTGCCCCTCACCAAGGCTGACGACGGTGATCCATTGGACGTGCTGGTTCTCACCGATGAACCGCTTTTTCCAGGCTGTCTGGTCGAGTGCTCACTAATCGGAGTTCCGAAAGCCGAACAAAAAGAAGAAAGGCACACAAATCGAAATGACCGACTAATTGCTGTCGCGAATCAATCACTCCTTTATTCCGGCACAAAGACGCTGAAAGACTTGAATCCGAAAATACTGCAACAAGTCGAGGAATTCTTCGTCAACTACCAAAAAGTTTGTGGCATTGAGGTCAGAATTCTGGGGCATGCTGGTTCACGCGAAGCGCTGAAGATTCTTACCGGAGCTACAGATATTAAGAAAGCTGCCTGAAGTTCTGGCAGAGAAAAGCAGTTCCGACTTCCGAAACCATTGTGCCCAGCCGCCAATCGATCACTCCCCAGATGGATGTGTCGCGCGATTTGCAATCATCATGAGGAATTCTGCCATCCAACCCGCAAGGCTTTTCCTAACATCTGGAAAGGCCGAAGCGCGCATCAAAGTCGTGCGGGAGGACATATGCGAAGTGGATACCGGGAGCGGCATCCGTTTACATCGTTGATCGTCGGAGCGATCAGCGGTTTGGCTGGAACGGTCGTCATGACTCAGTTTCAAAATATGTGGAACAAATTGATCCGATTTACTTCGAGCGGTCATACTACGTCGCTCCCGACTCAGGCGCGGAAAAAGGTTACGCACTGCTACTCGAAACAATGAGGAGAGAGGAGTGTCTTGGGATTGCCCGAATCGGTATGCACCGTCGGGAGCACATGTTGATTCTCCGGCCTTCGGAAGGTTACCTCGTCGCATATACGATGTTCTACGCGAACGAAGTACGCCCCGCACCACAACTGGAGTTAACAGCCGAATTCAGCAATAAAGAATTGTCTATGGCGACGGCGCTAATCAAGGGTTATGAGGGAGATTTCGACCCCAAGCAGTTCAAAGACCTATACCAAGAACGCATAAGCAAAATTATCGAGGCGCAAGTGGACAATCGTATCGAGATGGATCCAGCGCACGCAATCCCGACGAGTGGTGCTCCAGACCTGATGGAGCAGATTCGCTTGAGCTTGGCTCAGATTGAATCGAAGAAACCTGATGCAAATCCCTCCAAGAAGCCAGGACGCAAGGCGCTGACCGTTGTGAAAAAGAAACCGCAAAAAGTACGTGCGTGAGTCTCGGACAATGCCCAAGACCGCGAGAATTCCCAAGCTGGTTTCACTAAGGTTCTTCAACATAGTCGCGTTTAATTTCGATCATGGCTAGGGATAACTTCAAAGCCCGATTTGTCGAACCTATGCTCCTGCAGCGAAAAGAGCGCCTCCCCGAGGGTGTCGACTGGCTGTATGAAATCAAACTGGATGGTTATCGTGCTCTCGTAATTAAGAACGACAGTCGGGTCGCGCTACGCTCGCGCAATGACAATGATTTCAGCCTGCGTTATCCCACGATCGTCAAGTCTCTCGCCGCCCTGCCGGACGAGACCGTAATCGATGGCGAGGTTGTTGCTTTCGACGAAACGGGCAAGCCGTCGTTCAACGTCCTTCAGAATTACGGCTCGTCGCCGACGGCGATTTTCTACTACGCATTCGATGTGCTCGTGCTCCGAGGTCGCGATGTGATGAGCGAGCCGCTCGTCGCACGGCGGGCACTGCTCGAAAACCGCATCCTGCCGAAGCTGCGCGATCCCATCCGATATTCGCGCGAACTTAAGGCTAGTCTGCCCGACCTTATCGTCTCCGTTAAGGCGCAAGGTTTGGAGGGGCTCGTCGCCAAAAGACGCAGCGGGGTCTACGAACCCGGCCAGCGTTCCGGTAGCTGGCAGAAAATGCGGGTGAATCAGGGCCAGGAATTCGTAATCGGGGGCTATACACCGAGTGACCGGAATTTTGACGCGCTCATTATCGGATATTACGAGGAAGGGAAACTCTTTTACGCCGGCCGCACGCGTAATGGCTTCACTCCTCCGCTTCGAGTGGAACTCATGAAACGGCTCCGTCCCCTGCGGACCGAGACCTGCCCATTCGCCAATCTTCCGGAGAAGAGACCCGGGCGCTGGGGCCAGGGCCTGACCGCCACCAAGATGAAGGAATGCCGTTGGCTCAAGCCCGCGCTCATTGGGCAATTTGAATTTGTCGAATGGACCGCCGACCTTCACCTCCGCCACACGCGCTTCATTGCACTGCGCGACGACAAGACGGCCACTGACGTGCAGCGGGAAACGGCGTAGCTGAATTCTCGCGTTACAATGAACAGGCTCTTTGATGCCTGGCTATGAAATTCTGGTCCGTATTTTCAGTCGTGACACTAGCGCTTGTATTCACGTCGCAAGCCAAGACACTCAGTAACGAAGAGCTGCGCTCGGATTTTCAGTCGGCACTCTCGCTTGCTTCGGAAACAGAACTTTTTATCGGTCAGATCGAGAAGGGCCGCCTGTTGGCGCAATTCCAGGCAGGCCATGCTGATTATCTGCGCGATGCCGCCATGCGACACGCTAGCAAATTGCGCGAATCCTCCCGAGATTCCGGTGACAGAAAAATAGTTGCGACTTGTGCCGAGCAACTCGAATCCCTTGCCCGCGAACTGGCGCTGTTAAGCACAATGTCCGGCAATGATGAAGCGCTTCCTAAAGCTCGAGAGCGGGTCGAAGCGATCAAGAGTTCTATCACCGCGGCAAGAGCCGAGCTATGAAGAAACTGCTCGGCGTTACACTCGGGATTATGACGGCGCTTGGCGGGTTTGTCGATCTCGGGCAGATCGTGTTCACTACACAGGCAGGCGCTCTTTTCGGGTACAAGCTGCTCTGGACGATTGTCCTTGGCACCGTCGGCATCATCCTTTATATGGAGATGTGCGGCCGGGTCGCCGTTGTGGCCGGAGAGCCGGTCTTTGCGGTGGTCCGAAGGCGGCTGGGAAATCGCCTGGGCCTTGCCACGTTGGTAGCGTCGAACCTGCTCAACCTGATTACCTGCGCCGCAGAGATAGGTGGCGTAGCCATTATCCTGCATCTCCTTACCGGATGGCCGGAACGTGCAGTCCTGATCGGTAGCGGCGTCGCTATCTCGGCCATCATTTATTTATCGAAATTTCAGTGGATCGAGAGGAGTTTCGGCCTTTCGGGCCTGCTCATGATTGTGTTCGGAGTTGCAGCCGTGGTCCTGCATCCAGACTGGCGGGAGGTCCTCAGCGGATTGAATCCTATCGCTGAAATGTCCGGCAAGAAGCAGGTACTTCTATATGCCTACTTCGCCGTCGGGATTTTCAGCGCCATGCTGATGGAGTATGAAGTCCACTTCTACTCCTCGGGTGCGATCGAGGAAGAGTGGAAGCCCAAGGATCTCGGCGAGAATTTCATGGTCGCGGCGCTGGGCTCAATTTTGGGATCGTTCCTGACCATCGCCCTGATGGTACTCGGCGCTCTTCTCTTTCTGCCGCACCAAATCTTCCCGGCCTTGCTGAGCACTTCCATTATGGCGGGCGCCTTTCCGTTCGCCGGCAAGGCCCTGACAGTAGCGATGTTTGGCGCCCTCGCCTGCATCGGCGGCGCGGCGGTCGAGACCGCCTTGTCAGGCGCGTACAACATCTGCCAGTTCTACAATCTCGGATGGGGCAAGAATCACCGCGCAAAAGACGTTCCGGTCTTCAGTGTCGGCTGGCTGGGGATGCTCGCTCTGGCGCTCGTCATAGCTGTGACCGGCGTGCGGCCGCTTACCCTCGTGAACATCTCGATCATCTTTGGCATGGTGGTGATGCCCCTCACCTACTATCCAATCCTCCGAACGGCAGCCGCCAGGAACGTTATGGGCAAGCACGTCAATGGCCGTATCGTGACTTTCCTGGGCGTCGTTTTTCTTACGCTGATCACCGCGGCCGCCGTTGCCGCTATTCCTCTGATGATCCTGACGCACGGTGGACAACCGTAGGCGAACGCAAGTGTCTCTTGCGGTCGGTTCGAGAAGTTGGTACAGTCCAGAATCCACACAGGACTTTGCCCGACCAGCATTTCGCCCGATGGCATTCCGATTCGTCCTTCCCCCGTCGAGTGCGGACGGCACACTCCTAGCGCACCTTCTGGTACTTGTCGGCCAGACGCTATGCGCATTGGAACTGAAAAACGGCGGTACGACGTGACCACTCTGACATCCGGAGCAAATAAGCGGAGCGCCGGACTATTCCACTACAAATTTGAACCCTCGGCCGATCAGCTTTTCTCCGTTGTCGATATTCTTCGTTATGCTGCCACAGGAAACCTAGGGCCTCTTGCAAAGTCCGAATACAAATGAGCATTAAACCATGGCACTCATGCACACCAGAGCGGGAGCGTTCCGGCACAGCAAAAATTGAAGCAACCAACGCTGGGCGGACGATTTTCATCTATAAGGCAGGAGGGTTTGGTATGTGCGACGATAAAAGCAAAACGGGAGCGCCCGATCGCGACCGAATCAATGTGAACGAGGATTACGAATTGCGGGGCTGGTCGAAAAAGCTTGGTGTCACACCCGAGCAGCTCAAGAAGGCGGTGCAAAATGTGGGGACGTCGGCCGACGCCGTCAGAAAACATCTGGGCAAGTAAATTTAGAAATAGTCCAAGGTCAGTTCCTTTACGTCACAGAATTCCAAAGGAGATGGAATATGCCTGGCAAGGCGCACAGTGGACATGTGAAAGACAGAGATAAATATGAAGCCCTGAAACGCAAGGGCATGAGCAAGACGCGAGCTGCCAAAATTGCCAATTCCGGTAAGGCCGGCTCAAAGAGAGGCGGGCGCCATAGCCATAAGAAATCGAGTCACTAATCCCTTGTCGCCTGTGAAGGCGAAACGCGATCATCTCCGAACTGCGTTATTAAGTGCGGCTGGGGAGCTTGCGGAGATCCGTGTCCCGTGCCGCGGCTGTGCTGCGTTACCAGAATCTGCCCCGATGCCATTTGTATCAAACGACGTCCGCCGACACCATTTGATATCAATAAGTTACATCTCAGTGTCGCCGTGTCACCGGCCCGGCGCAAACGGAATCAGGCTTCCGCACTGCCTTTGGCCATCGGTAGTTCTCTCCTGTACGTGCACACTCAGCGACATAATTTTATTGCTCGTTTGTTTAGAACGCCTGCCCGTCAGTACGACGCCGCACGTTCCAGTCCCGGTTTGCTCCGACCATTTGAATGCTCCCGCCCATGGCCCAAGCCCGGTTAAAGATCCCGCAGCGACGCCGTAAGATCTTGGGCTCGCTGCCAACCCAGCAGGTCTCATTTTCCTGATCTGCGTGAACGATTTCCCTTAACTAAGCCCCAAAATGTGGAGATCCTCCGCTCCTCTTTTAGCTCGCTTGAGATAAAAAAGAACGAGTCAGGGGACCTGATTGTTCTCTTGCGCCGCCTGTTCGTTCAATGTTGTGATCCAGGATGGCGACGCACTCGAGGAACTTTGCTTGCCGGTGCGAACATCGCTGCCAATCCCACCGGGCGGAGGCAATAGTACATTCATCAAACCGAGCACATCAGTCGTGGTTCCGGGCAACAAGCCGTGGAATTTGACGGCAACCTTGGCAGGTAGGGACAGAACTATCTCGGCTTCGCCCCGGACGCAAGCATTTACGATTCGGCGAGCGGCACGCTTCGCACTCATGGAAATCACCGGCAGGGCGTCGCTAATACTGAACCAAGCATATTCGGCTTCGTTGTTGCTCTTGAACGAGGCGTTTCTTGGACTGCCAGTGCGCATGAGACCGGGACATACCGTGGTCACATAAATGTTGTCTTTAACGAGTTCGGAGCGCATGCCTTCCGAAAACCCAGTCAAGGCAAATTTCCCTACGCAGTAGGGAACGAGATGCGGAACTCCAATTTTGCCGCCAATCGAGGATATATTGACGATGCGGCCGCGCCGTCGTCTTTGAAATGATGGCAAAACGGCCATACTGGCAAAATACGGGCCCCAGAAGTGTGTGTTGATCGAGTTGCGATAGTCATCAATGGTCATCGTCTCAACTGGGCCAACGCAAATGGTTCCGGCGTTGTTTACGAGAATGTCCAGAGAGCCAAAATGTTGCTCGATTTTATGAACCGCCAGCTCAACCTCTTCGCGCATCGTCATATCTGCTTCGAGGGTGAGTACCTGGTCGGTGATCGTGAGTAGTTGGGTTTCGGCCCGGTGCAGCTCGCTTCGATCTCGCGCCGAGATTGCGATCTTTGCCCCCCGCAGCGCAAATTCCTGAGCCAGCAGCAAACCAAGCCCTCGCGAGCCTCCAGTCACAAACACAGTTTTGCCGCGTATCGAGATTGGCTTTCGCCGCCCGAGCAACATCGATGCCGCCATACCCAGTACGATTCCAGCACTCACAGTGAGGTTGCGATGCACCATAAATCAGACCGTAGGCTTTCCAGATCTTGACTGCAGCTTGGATGTCAGTGGGCTACGAGCGGTTGTTTGTTTTGAGTTCGTGGAAAGTTCGAGATCTAAACGCTCCGTCGCAGCCCTTACCGAATGACTCTTCAAACCGAAAGATTGTTGTTGGCAGCGTATGGGAGGGCGATGGTTTTTTGGAAGCTGCCTTCAGGAGTGGAAGGTGCATCAAATATTGGCCGAACCGGAATCAATGGAGTGTGGAAACATGGCTTCAACCAAACAAAAGAGCGCAGCAAAGAAGAACATTAGGAAAGCGGCGTCTGCCGCAAAAAGAAAGCGCACAATCGCACATTTGCCAAAATCCGTACGGACCGCACTGGGGAAGAAAGCCTCGTCGGTCGCTAAAAAGAGTAGGAAGTCCCGCAGCAGAGGCTGAGAAGATTGCGCTGCTCATGAAGTGTGACATTCGCATCGGCACATCCGGGTATCACTACAAGCATTGGCGAGGGTCTTTTTATCCGAATAAGATATCTTCTGACGAGATGCTTGACTTTTACTCGCAACAGTTCGACACCGTTGAGTTGAACAACAGCTTCTATCGTCTCCCTACAGAGGCCGCCTTCGACAATTGGCGACAATCGACTCCGCCGGATTTTGTTTTTGCGGTGAAAGCCAGCCGCTTTTTGACCCACCAGAAAAAGCTGAAGGATCCAGAGAATGCATTGGAAAACCTTCTTCCGCGAGCCTCTCGGCTTTCTGCCAAGCTGGGACCGATTCTTTTTCAGCTTCCGCCGAAATGGCAGGTAAATCCAGGACGCCTCGAGGCTTTGCTTGAGGCTTTGCCCCGCGATCTCCGATACACCTTCGAATTTCGGGATTTGACTTGGATTCGCCCTGAGATCACCAAGCTACTTGCAAGATTCGGCGCTGCGTTCTGCATATACGAACTCGCGGGCTACCATTCTCCTCTGACCGTTACCGCCGACTTTGCATATGTGCGTTTGCATGGACCCGGCCTGGGAAAATATCAGGAGTCGTACAGCACCGATCGCCTGCGCCGCTGGGCCAAACAGGTCGAGGAATGGGCGAAGTGCCTGGCTTCAATCTACATCTATTTCGACAACGATCAAGCGGGCTATGCCGCTCGGAATGCCTTAGAAGTCAAGCGACTGATAAACGGAACAGACAGCCGCATAGAGAAGACATATGCCGCTTGATCGTAGGCGTAGCTTACGGAAGGGCCATGACGATTTGCATGGCAATGCTCCGGATCAGTCGCAAGCCGTGTTGCTGCTAATCGACGTCATCAATGATCTCAGCTTTCCTGATAACCAGGATCTGGTCCGCCGTTCCGTAGCGCTTGCCAAGTCGATCGCCAAACTGAAGAAGCGGTGCAAGAAGTCGGGTATCCCAGCAATCTACGTCAACGACAATCGGGGTCGATGGCGTTCCGATCTCTCCGCAGTGTTGCGTCATTGCTTGGACACGCGCTCTCCTGGCCGCGAAATGACGAGGATGCTTGTTCCTGAAGCGGACGACTACATTGTCTTCAAGCCTAAACATTCCCCGTTCTATGCAACGCCGTTGCAGACGATACTCGATTCCATCGGTGCTCGGGTTGCGATCATCGCCGGCGTAACGACGAATGCGTGCGTCCTGATTGCCGCTGGAGATCTTCACGTCCGGGATTTCAGATTGTTCGTCCCGGCCGACTGTGTGGCTGCCCTCACAGAGCGCGAACACCGGCGTTCACTCGACGTCATGAAGGATAGCTTCGGTGCCAATACCACTTCTTCGTCGCGGCTCAATTTGGCACGACTCAGAAAACAACCATAGGCTGTTTTGCGAGGCTTTGCTAGTCTTCATCCAGCCAATGTCTACTCTTCGTACTCATCGGATCCCAGCACCCAAATGAACGACTGAATGTCGATGAGATCTCGAGGGCGAAGGTCGCGGAGATCGCGTCTGATCTCTTCGGCAAAAGCGAGAAAACTGGAATATGTCTCCCATGACGGTCCGGATCGGTAGAAAAAATCGAAGCCGTATCCTCTGGCAGCCAGGCGAGTCACGGTAGGTTTCAAAAAGATCTGAGTGTCCGGTTGAGCAATGAACCCGAGCACGGTCGCTAAAGGCCAGGTAAGCACGCGGCTCTGTTTGCGCGGTAGTCCGGCGACAACTTCGCACCAGCGGGTGAATTTAGTTTGCAGGTTTCCGCGGCCGTGCAGAAAAGCGTACAGACCTTCAGCAAAAGCTTGCGCTGCGCGCTCGGACTTCAGGGCGTCGCGAATTGCCATCTTTTCGAAAGAGAAAAGCAGATTTGTGCGCGATTCAATCTTGACAGCCTCCACTCCTATCTCAAGAAACTTTCCTTGGGACAGCTTCTCTCGCAGAAGAGTTTGGTCGCTCATTTCTTTTCGGCTGCGAAGCTCTGCCTTCGCCTGGTCGCCCAAACTTCATCCATACAAGACCCGAATCCACGCCAGCACCGGATCTTATCGGTGCGGGCCGGTGGGGTGAGTCTGGATTAACTTGTTGATTATCTCTTCACTCGGGTTACCGCCCTTGCACGTTGGATGTCCGAAGCCACTGCTACTAACGCCATTCTGGATATCGAAGATGAGGTTGTCACTCGGACCAGGAGCCACCCCCATTGGCACTGCGTGCAATTCCAGGGCTTGCCGGGTCTTCCAGGCGATTACGTGGTCGGCGCACGATGTGTCTCCGCTCACTCCCAGGCCTCCGACAATTTTTCCATTTTTGTCGTACAAGGCTAGCCCCCCGCCAAAGACGATGACCCCTCCAACCGGCTTTCCTACCAGCGGGTCATCGGGCTGACCGAACTTTTCCGGATCACCGGCGAACGCGGAATTCGGATTCGGTCCACTTACGATGCTGTACAGGGAGTTGCCCGGCTGAGCAGCGGAATAGATATTGCCACTCGAAAGAGCAAAATTGTCGGTGCTGAAGGCGTTTGCCGTATTCGCCTTTTCCGCAGAGACGAGGCGACTTCCCGGCCATTCCGCTCCTCGATTCGGGCCAGTGAACACAACGGCGCAAACGATGCCATCGCGATTCACTACCGCGCCCCATTCCTGATTCCCGAGTCCGCCGTTCGCTCCTTTGCCCTCTTTAACAGCGCTTGTTAATGCTGCCTTAAGCTTGTTGTAGTCCGGAACCTTCGAACAATCTTGCGGGTTCTGAGCAAAGGAAGAAAATGAAAAAGCTACGGATGCTAGCAAAGCAACGGCTGTACGCGAGGATATTAAGAATTGCATATCAATCTCCTGTTGCGCTTCATCTTAGGGTGTACAAATAAGCCGCGATGTCGCGGCTGTCCTGCTCGGTGACTCCCATTTCTGGCATTGCGGTATGGGGCTCTACTCGTCGGGGATGCTGAATCCACAACATGAGATTGTCGGGCGTATTCGGAAGTTCACCAGCGATGTAATAGCGTTGCGCAAGGCCGTCGAGGCGCGGGCCGATCAGACCTCGGGCGCCGGGCACGCCGGAAATTTCGTGGCAGGCACTGCACCCATATTTGCGAATTTCGGTTCGACCCATGCGAGCATCGCCGCCGCCGGTTAATGTCGCAGCATATTGCACCTTGCGGTGCGACAGCGACTCACAGCCAGTAGTCAGCAGCGTGAGAACAGCCGAAGCCAAGAATAGCGTCGTTTTCACTTGAGGCCTCTCTCAGATAAGCGACCCAGTTCCGCCATCCGTGTGTATTGCCATCGAGTCTGCGATTCGTTCATCCATTTCACGAGCAAGAAGAGAGCGACAATCAGCAGTAGGGTCCCCGCCGGAATCCACATGATCAATCCACCAAGTTGTTGGTCCTCCAGAGCGGTGAGACCCCAAGCGGGAGCGGTTGTGATGTAGGACGAGTACCAAGGTCGAGGCGCAAAGGTCAGAAGAGCTCCGAGGACGCTTGTATGCAGAATTGTGGTGAAGACATAGGCCAATCCTCCGCCGTAACCGATGGTCGAAATGCGATTCGCTAATGGCCACCAAAAAATGATTGCTGTGACCAGGAACGTCGTGTGTTGTGCCGCGTGAATCCAGTTGCTGCGCAGGGTTTGGTCGAAAAGCCACGGGATGTGCCAAGTCCACAGCGCCAACGCCGACAGTAACCATGCCGAGACTGGGGCGGAAAAAGAGGCCCATAGTGTCCTGACAGCTTTTTCGCGAGCCAAGGTTGCCGCCCGGTCTCGCCATGATGGGGCCAGCGCCCAAAGAAAGGCAACGAGAGGCTGTCCGAGTACGAGTAGCGGGGCCGAGATCAGCATCAGAATCTCGTGCTGCGTCATGTGCACCCAAAAAAGCTGCTCGCCGAGTTCGTGGAGTGGAGAATCCAGTGCAATGACCAGCGAAATCCAACCGAGGACAAACCAGAGTATCCGCCAAAGGAGCGATCGTCGATGGGCGGTCCGCCGTCGCATCCTGGTTACACCGATGCCGTAAAGAGTTGCCGTTAGCACCAAGGAAATGACGATGAAAGGCGGCCACGTCCAGTCGTTTGCCAGCGAACGACCAGTTGTTTCTAGAGCCCAAGAGGGTGTCGCCGAGAGGAGCGCTACTGCCGCCACCGCTGCGACTTGGCTACGCTTCAGTGTCATTTCATTCACACGGACCAAGAATCCATCGCGGGACGGAACCCGCAATGACCATTACGGCAAAGGAAAGACTAAAGGCCATTCCCAGAAGCGCCTGAAAATGCGCACGATCGAAATGGCTCCCGCCTTCTTCCGATGTGGTACCGGGAAAACGTTTGAATTCCACCCACCCGGTTCCAAAGCCCGTCAGCGCGATTGCGAGGCAGACGATGCTGATGACATGCAGCACATAATGATGACCGGTTGAACAACTGTGCTGTTCGAGCACGTAGCTGAAACCGAGGTCGACGGCCCATGCCGCAAAACCCGCGATCTGACTCCACCACAGTCCCAGTGGTGTTCGCCCTGCCTGGATTTGCTGTTCAGACCCGCCCATGATTCTTCCTATAGAAATCGAGTCGTCCCGTAAATCAGAAAATCAACCATCAAACCCGTTACCACCACGAAATACCAATAGTCGGAATTGATCGCGGCATCGGCAAGTCGTGTCCCCTCCATTTTGGGAGTGAATGAAATAGCGAGAAGAACTAGGGTTTCGATCAGTTCGGTCACGAGATGCCCCGAATGTATTCCAATCAGGACCCACACCGTGGACGAGTAGGCGTCGTCGGTCCATCGGCAATTGAGGGCGCTGAACTCAAAGACGCGGAGAACCGTGGCCGCAAGCGCAAACAACGCGAGAACAAGGAGGCCATTCCTGACTGCCCTTCGATTACAATCAGGAGCGCGTCTCTTTACGATCCAGGCGGGAATGGTGCTCACGACAAAGACCAGCGCGTTCAGCGCACCGTATCTCAAACCCGGCGGCAAGTGCCCAGGAGGCCAGTCCGTCGAGCGCGTTCGCAGGTAGAAATACGCCGCAAACATCAGGGCAAACATCATGCCCTCGATCGCCATATAGAAGACGTTTGCCAGCCATGTCGTGTTGCGGTGGCCAAAAGCCACGCTCGGCAAACCGGAAACATCCAGCGTCAGTGGCCTTCGAATTGGTTCGTTCAATGAACCCATGATTCACCAGTTTGTCGAGGCGTTGGGGATTGTCCGCGCGGCCAGAGCCATCCGATCAAAGTAGCTATGACCGGCGGCGCTCCAATCGGAACGGCCCACGGCGTAAAAATCGATCCGACAAATGCGGCCGATACGGTGAGCGCGCTCAAGAATGGCCAGATGCTTGGACCGGGATCCTCGTCCTTGTGCTGCGGATCGGCATCGAGACTGTGAGTGACAAGCGTCTCGCGGATGTCGTCGCGCAGCCCTACCACAACGGGTTGATCCGGTGGGTCTTCCCACAAAGGATCCCGGCCACTGACGGTTGGCACATGAAGAAAGTTGTAGGGCGGAGGCGGAGACGACATCGACCATTCGAGGCCCGCATCTCCCCAAGGGCTATTGCCCGCAATTCCTCCAACCCGCACACTACGGAAAACATTGACAAGGAAGACCAGCAACCCGGCGGTCATAAAAATAACCCCACTGGATGCGAGTACGTTTAATCCCTGCCAATGCATGTCCGGACCGTAGGTGTAAACACGACGGGGCATGCCGCGCAGGCCCAGAAAATGCAGCGTGAAAAATGTGATATTGAAGCCGATGAAGAAGAGCCAGAAATGCCACTTTCCCAATGTCGCGTTTGCCATTCGTCCCGTCATCTTCGGGAACCAGAAATAGATGCCCGCGAACATCGGAAAAAGAGCGCCGCCAATCAGAACATAGTGAAAGTGCGCGACAACAAAATAGGTATCGTGGACTTGCAAATCCACGGGCACGGAGGCCAGCATGACTCCCGACAATCCACCGATTAAAAAAACGAAGAAAAACCCGAGGCACCAGAGCATCGGTAATCGAAGCTGCAGCCGCCCGTACCATAGGGTCGCCACCCAGCAGAAGAACTGTGTCCCGGTGGGAATCACAATCATCAAGCTCGCGGCTGTAAAAAAACTTTGGCTCAACTGGGGCAAGCCGGTTGCAAACATGTGGTGGACCCACACACTGAATCCGATAAATCCCGTCGCTACGACAGAGACAACAATGGGCGTGTATCCGAAGATGCGGCGTCGCGAGAAGCATTCCACCAGAGTTGAAACAATGGCAGCTCCCGGAAGGAAGATGATGTAGACCTCGGGGTGTCCGAAGAACCAGAACAAGTGCTGGTACAAGAGAACGTCTCCGCCTTCCGCGGGATTGAAAAAGTGCGTGCCCACCAATCGGTCCAGCAGCAGCAGGCCGCTCGCTACCATCACTGCCGGCATCGCAAATATGACTGCGATGGAGATCACCAGCTTCTCCCAGAGCAGGATGGGCATGCGATTGAGCGTCATTCCGGGAGCGCGGTGTCGCAAGATGGTCGTTGCCAGGCAAATGGCCACACCGAGGGCCGAGACCTCAGTAAAGGTGATCATCTGAGACCAGATATCGGCGCGGTGTCCGGGGGAATACGCCGGTCCAGAAAGTGGCACATAGGCGAACCAGCCAACATCGGGGCCGGTATTCGTGAGAAGACCACCCCAAAGGACGAGAGCACCTCCGACGTAGAGGTAGTAGCTGAAGGCATTCAAGCGGGGAAAAGCGATATTGCGAGCTCCGCACATCAATGGAACGATGTACACACCAAATCCCTGAAACATCATGGGCACGGCAAATAAGAAAATCATCGTGCTGCCGTGCATAGTGAAGACCTGGTTGTAGAGATCGGGACCCATCAGAGAGTTCTCTGGCCGGATCAACTGGAGCCGGATCATTGCCGCCAGCACTCCTCCCAATAGAAAGAAGATGAAGGCGGTCACCATGAAACGGATACCGATATCGGTGTGATGGGTGTTGCAAAACCATCCCCAGAGACCCTTCGGTTGAGACCACGTGCGAGCGAGGCGCTGAGCGAGTTCCGACTGCCCAGTGTCTTGATCATTCGCGAGGATGGGTTCTGCAACTGCCAAGTCTCTGTTCCTCAATGAAGCGACTGTAAATACGCGACCACCGCCTGAAGATCGTCTGGGGCCAGTGGATTCGGTGACATTTGAGTCCCCGGCTTAATGCGTTGTGGATCGACGACCCACCCTGCCAGCGCGCCCGCCGTATTGGGCAGCGTCTCGGCAGCAATCATGTTGCGGCTGGCAACGTGGGTAAGGTCCGGACCGACTCGTGAGCCGGCATC
>QIAH01000346.1:63544-67548 GCA_003225465.1 Acidobacteriota bacterium
GCCACGAATCGTATGGCACATCAAACAGGCATGAGTGAGAAAAACTTCACGCCCTCGAATGGCTTCGGAGGTCGACGGTTCGGCCGCGGTCTTCAGTTGTTGCTGCTGCCATGCCTGAAACTCATGGACGGACTCCGCAATGATCGAAAATCCCATGTGCGCATGCTGCAAGCCGCAGAACTCGGCGCACTGGCCGTGATAAATTCCCGCCCTGTCTATCTGGAACCAGAAAGCCGACGAGTACCCGGGCAGCAAGTCGCGTTTGCCGGTAATGTTTGGCGCCCAGAAGCTATGGATTACGTCCTTCGAATTCGTTAGAACGACGACCGGAGTTCCCACCGGAACGTGAATCTCGTTGGCAGTTGTCACCGTCTGGTCCGCCTTTGGGTTTGGATAGGTAATCTCCCACCACCACTGGTGGCCCGTGATCTGGATGGTGACTGGATTTTGGGATGTCAGTCCTTCTACACGCTTGCCGGTGATCACGCTCAGCACCAGAATGACAAACAATGTGATCACGGTGACAGCGAGGGCAGCGCCCACACCCCAACCCGCTCGGCGGTCTGCTTTTTCATCTTTTTCAAGGATGGGAAGCGGATGGATAGCTTCAACATGTGTCTTCGCGCTGGCTCTGACGAAAGCGCCGATCATAAGAACAAAGACCGCGAAGAGAATCCAGAAGGTGATCCAGTACAGCCATTCAATGTGGCCGGCTTGCGGGGCGGCCGCGTGCAACATGTGATGGCGACCCGGATCGAGTGGCATAGCCTGAGCCAGCGAAGCAGCAATCAGACTCCGTGTCGCGTTCATTTCGGCTGCTCCGGGACGCCGGTGATTCCGTTTGGGGTCTGTTCAGGAGTGGAGGACTCTGCCGGCTTAATATTCATCTGGTCGGTGCGGTTCGGCGAGACGCCCTTAGGAAGCAGCCCAGCCATCGATCGTACGTAGGCAGCGATTTCCCAAGCTTGGTATTCGGGAATGCGATTTCGAAAGGATGGCATGCCGTTCGGCCTTCCTTGCATGATCGTCGCGAAGATATTCCCGGGTTCGCTGCCGTAGATCCAGTTGCGGTCCATGAGCGGGGGGCCGATTCCTCCGCCTCCATGTGCGTGACAACCTACGCAGTTATAGGCCTCGTAGAGTTTTTGGCCCTCGGATACTGCGTAGGCGCTCGCCTGGTACATGTTCGAATTTGGTGGGGTTCGGATTAAATTCGCGCCGGGATTGAGGCCGCTGATCTGTACGGTGTTGAGCGTGTCATTTGCGGGCGGCGGTTGACGCAAAATCCGATCTTCACGACTGCATGAAGCGAGCACCGCGATAGCTCCGAGCAGAACGCCGATTTGCGTATAGTGACGCATCACCTCGCGCCTCCTTGGGATTTGGCGAGAGAAGCGATTGGCAACTGCGGAACTCCATACTCATCGAGAATGTTTCGGATGTCGGATCCTCGGTCCAAGAGGATTTTCTCCAATTGATCTCGCAGAGCAAGGTTTCCCTTTCGGACACCCATTGAAATTGCAAAGGTGAACGGTAGACCAGGTGGATCGACTTCAGGTTCAACAGGAGTAACTCTAAGGTCGTGACCAACTTTTCTGGCGAAGTACCCAGCGAGAGGTCCCCAGACGATCGCGAGGTCGACTTTTCGATCTGCAACGGCCTGAACAATTGATTCTGCGCCGTCGCTGATCGTGTCGAAGCCCACGATCTCGCCTTGCAATCCCCGCCGCGCCAGCGCTTCTCCCGGCGGAGTGTATTCTTCATCTAAGACTTGTACTCCTATTTTTAGCCCATGCAGTGCGGGAGACTCGAGTGACGGGATAACAGGGTTGCCTCGCCTGGAGACAAACACATACGTCGAGCGGTAATACGGGCGGGTGGTGAGAAGAGGCCGATAGTTCATCGGGATACCGACTACCAAATCACATTGGGCCTTATCAAGATATTCTCGAACGAATCCGCGCCCCATTCTTTGCCAAACGAAAGTGAGACGAGCGCTTAGATCCTGTGCCACGAGTGCTGCGATGCGGTTTTCAAAGCCGGCTTGATCGCGAGCGGAAAACGGCATGTTGTTGGGATCTGCGCATACACGCAACTCACGGTTCTGGGCATTCACTCCCACTGCTGCAGAAATCAGCAACAAGAAGCCACCTAAGAACTTAAGGCACGGCGAATACATAAAGCATCCCCCCTTTGTTCGTGTAATGCGGAAGATCCTTCGTGGCTGCCGCGAATCCCAAAGCCGCGGACTCATCGCGAGCATCCAACCCCCCCGCCACGATCGCGCCAGCCCAGCCGCCCACACCAGACAGGATGGCGACATATTGTTTCCCATCCGGTCCCCTGTACGTTGTGGGTTGGCCGATAATTCCTGAACCGGTTTTGAATTGCCACAGCAGTGTGCCGCTATGGGCGTCGACGGCTTTGAACCATCCGTCTAAGGTTCCGTAGAAGACGACGTCTCCCGCAGTTGCGAGTGCTCCGCTCCACACGGGGAAATGATCAGGAAGCGTCCACACGACTTTGCCTTCGACCGGATCCCATGCCGTGAATTCTCCCCCGTATCCTCCGGATGCGTCATACATGCGGACGTTCGCTCCCACATAGGGAGTGCCGGCGATATAGTTTGGCGTGAGATCCTCTTCATCCATGCACAGATGGTTGTGAGGGATGTAAATCAATCCGGTTCGCGGAGAAAAAGCCGAGGGCTGCCAGTCCTTAGCACCGGGGGATGCGGGACACAAGCCTCTTACCACTTTTCCCGTGATCGGCTGCTTCTCTTCCACGTATCGAAGTTGACCTGTCTTCAGATCAACGCCGCGGCTAGTCGTGATGGGTGCGAAGACGCTGGCAGACAAGACTTCTCCGGTCGTGCGATCGATGACATACACGTAGCCGTTGCGATCGGGATGGACCAGAACTTTCCGGGTTTGTCCGTGGATCGGAAGATCGAGAAGAATGTTTTCGTTTACCGCGTCATAGTCGTAAAGGTCGTGGGGGCTGAACTGATAGAACCACACCGCTTCGCCCGTGTCCGGATCGCGCGCGAAGATGCCAGATGTAAATTTGTTATCGCCCGGACGAGCCTCAGCGTCCCACGGTCCCGGGTTCGCGGTGCCGTAGTAGATGAGGTTTAATTTTGAATCATAGGAAATCCATCCCCACACCCCGCCACCGCCAATTTTCCATGCGTCCGGCGGCCAACTCTTAACACCCAAATCTTGGCCTCGATCCTGCGGGTAATATGGTTTGAAACGAGGGCCGATCAGAACATCCTTGTCGGGCCCTGCGGTGTAGGCTCTCCAGGCGATTTTCCCAGTCTTCCCGTCAAGCGCCGTCAGCCAGCCACGAACTCCGAATTCACCGCCACTATTTCCTACGAGAACTTTCCCTTTGACGACAAGCGGCGCCATGGTCATGCTCTCGCCCTTGTTGATATCGCCAACGCGCGTCTTCCAGACTTCCCGGCCAGTCTTCGCGTCTACAGCAACGGTTTGATTGTCCAACGTGTTGTAATAAATCTTGCCGTCGTCATAGGCCGCGCCCCGGTTGACAACGTCGCAGCACGCCACTCCTTGCGATGCGGGCGTCGGCAACGGTTCATACACCCACTTCATCGGAGCGCCCGGCTTGGTAAGGTCAAGGGCGTACAGATTGTTCGGGAAGGGGGTGACGACGAACATCGTGTTGCCCACGACCAAGGGCGCAGCCTCATGCCCGTGTGTCATGCCGGTGGAAAATGTGAAAGCGAGCTTCAGATCCTTGGCATTCTTGGCATTGATCTGATCAAGCGAACTATAACGGGTACTCGCATAATCTTTGGCGGGGCGAATCCACTGTCCATCGTCAGGTTCGAGTTGACCTTGATAAGAACGAGGCTGATAGTTTCGTTCGATTGTTGGTAGTTGCATCGCACCGGTTTGAGCGAATGCAGGAGGCACGCCGGTAGAGCAGACTTGGATAATTAGGGCGACAAGGATGGACGAGCGAAACCTGTGGTGGAT
>QIAH01000280.1 GCA_003225465.1 Acidobacteriota bacterium
CGATAGCGAGCGCTTTCAGAGCGAAGCGGATAAGTATGCCACCTACCTTGAAACCCCGGAAGGTCGGTTACGTCTCGACTTGCCCTTTTCTAACTTGCAGGAATTTCTGGCGCTGCCGCAGGGCAAAGCGTCTGTGCGCGCTCTGGATCTCGGGTGCGGTACCGGAGCGAACGGGTTGCGCCTCGCGCGCCTGGGCTTTCAGGTCACACTGCTGGACTCCTCTCCGGCGATGCTGGATATCGCGAAACGCGCCGCGCAGGAAGCCGGGATTACTGAGAAAATCGAAACCAAACAGGGCGACGCCGACCGGCTGTCGACCTTGTTCCAAGAAGGCATGTTCGATGTAATTCTTATCCACAATGTCCTCGAGTTTGTCGACGACCCAGGGGCTGTGTTGAGCGGTGCAGAACGCGCTTTGCGAAATTCATCGGCGATACTGTCTGTTCTTGTGCGCAACCGCGCCGGTGAGGCCTTGAAAGCCGCTATCCTGGCGGGCGACTTGGCTGCGGCCGAAAACAACCTCACCGCTGAGTGGGGCAATGAAGCTCTGTATGGAGGCAGAGTGCGGTTATTTACGCCAGTCATGACAAGAGCCATGTTGAAAGCGGCGTCGCTCGAAGTGATTGCGGAGCGCGGCGTGCGGGTCATGGCAGATTACTTATCTCCACGGGTGTCGCTCAGCACTGAGTACGAACGCGTTTTTGCACTGGAGCGCAAGCTAGGGAGCCAGCCGGATTTCGCTGCCGTCAGCCGTTACACGCACTACCTGGCACGTCGCGCAGGCCCAGTCTTGAGGGATGATTCATGAACACATTGCATTCTTCATCGACCACAAGCGACGTGGTAGCGCCTAAAGCCGGAATTTCGCTCGGGCTCGGCCTCACCAACGAGTGCAATCTCACCTGCGCCTTCTGCTACCGCGATCCAACTCGCGCGGACCGTCTCTCCCTGGAGCAAGTGAAGGCAGTTATGGAACGCCTGCCCGTACGCTCGGTGAATCTCGGCACAGGTGAGAACGGCATGCATCCGGACTTCAAGGCAATACTCGCCTACCTGCGCACGCGGTCCATCAAACTCACCATCACTTCTAATGGGCACAGCGTGGCCATTTTGGAAGATAACGAATTGCGCGCTTTTCACGACATCGAATTCTCTCTCGATTACCCCACACAAGCCGAGCAGGATGCACAGCGCGGAGTTGGCAACTGGGAACTCATCCGCCAGCAGGCGGAACGCTGTGTGCGGTTGGGTATTCCTGTAACCATCATTGCGGTCATGATGAAGTCGAATTACTTGCGCTTGGCAGATGTGGCTCGCGTGGCCAAACAGTTTGACGCTCCCCTGCGTGTGAACGTGTACCAGGCCGTGCGGTCTGACGCTTATGCGTTGTCATACGAAGAGTATTGGGAAGGGTTCCGGCGCCTGTTTGCGGAGACCGATGTGATCGCCATTGGGGAACCGTTAGTTCGAGCAATGGCGGGGCTTCCACCTCTCCGGGCAGGTTGTGGCGTGAGCACCGTACGAGTCACACCCCGAGCCACGACACAACCCTGCGTTTATTGGCCGGGATTGGGTGAACCGCTTTCGGATTTGATCTCTGCAGGACCCGACATCCTGAACTCAACACCCTTCGAGCAGGCACGGACCCTTCCACAGGCTTGCGAGCCGTGCGAATTCCGGGACTCATGCCACGGCGGATGTGCTGGACGGCGCCGCTTGCAAGGAGCACTTCTACAGCCTGATTTTTATTGTCCGATTATTCGCGGGCAACGCCCCAGGCTGGAGGTGCGGCTGGCCGCGAACCGCGATCTGCCCAAGTTGAGCAGTTCGTGTACTACTGTCGTGATTGCCAGGTAAGAACGACGTTAACTGTTCGAATAAGCCTGTCTCTCGTTTATTCCGCTTTCATCCACTTATCCGAGCCTGTCAGCTTAACTGACACCTCAGAAATGGAGATGTGCAGGGGCTTGCCATCGGCGTTGCCGCGATGCTCCGTTGAGATCAGCAGAGGACCTGCCTTTTTGTAGCCTGACCAGGTTGCGGTGACGAGGCTTGGCTTTTTGTCCCCGCCGTGGTGGAAGACAAGTAACTGGACTCGGTTGTCTTTGCCGACGTACAGGTCCCAGGTGTCACCGGGCGTGTAACCGCCCAGTTCAGCTGGATATTTCACGGAGACTAACGTGGCTGAACCGGCGCCTGTCGGCAGTTTTTTCATGCCTTGATCCGTAACGGTGGCGCTGGTGTCCCAGTAAGCGTGTAAGGGGAACAGGAGCCAATAATTATCGTTGGTGAAACCTGCGTCGGTCTGCTTTTTCACATCGTCAGCCTGTGGGTTGATCTCCGATCGCATGTAAGCAACCTTGACCGGCTTGCCGTCTTTATCCTTACCCTCAAAGGAGACCTTGCCCGTCTTTGGCTCCCACTCCCAGGTGCGGGAAGCTTTAAAGAGTCCGGTGATTTCTCCGTTCCAGGTGTAGCGGATCGCTTCGATTTGATTCCACGAATCGAGACCATAGGTTTTGGCGACCTGTTCGAGAATTGGCGGGCGCGTCTGCCCCCAGGAAGTTGTAGCAAGGACCAGCACGGCTAAAACCAGAAGACGAATCATCGAAACACGATTCGATTTTGTCATGGAGGTTCCCCTTTCGTAGATCGGACGGATGCTGCCTTGGATGTCGGACAAAGGGTTCCGGATACAGAAGTGGTCCGCCGGCGCGCTGCATCTTACTTTAATCGGTAGAGCGCGCTTAGGCTCGTCTGCTCCGGCACAACCACATAATCGCACCGGCCATGGCGACGGACCCGTATTCTAACAGCATAATCCAGCCAGGAACCAACCACGGGCGTCCAAGTGTGCGCAGATGCCAAACGTAGTATGTAGGGAGAATGCTCACGGTCCAGATGACAATCGGCAGGGCGGAGGCCGAACGCAGGAACGGTAGCAGCCAGAGCAAGTACCATGGATAGACGACCGGTGCACAGAGGAGCGATGCTGCCATGGGCCAGGCAAATGCGTCCGAAGACCACGCTGCGCAATTTCTTCTCAGCCATACTGCGGTAAGCAAGCCGACGAGTACCGCCAACCCAACTACAAACTTCGGATCCGCCACTCGCTCCAGCGTTGCAAACACCGGATCGTTAAAGCGAAAACTGTGCAGGTAGGTGCCGAGCGACCCGACCGGAATGCGGCCATGGTTGAGAAATGGGATGTATAAGGTTGCCAGCACGAGTGCCGCCAGCACAGCGTCGCGGGCACGAACACGCTTCCAGTAGAGCGGCAGCAGTACAATCGGGAGCAATTTCACTGCAACCGCCAGCCCAAATGCCAAGGCCGCAACGGTACGCCAGCGGCGGCCCAGCGCCGCGATTGACACCAACAGCAGCAGTAGCCCGACAATATCGATGTGCCCGCTGCCCGCCACCTCCGTCGCGAGCAATGGGTGCCAGGCATACGCCAGAACCCAGTGCTTTCCCTGCTGGCTGCTGCGCAAGACATCGAGTAAAACGAGAACAATTACCCAGGCGCACAATACAAACGCCGCTTTCAGTGCGAAGGTAGACTCGTGAATCGCCGTTACGGAGCGAAAGAAAAGTTCAGCGCCTGGCGGGTATGGGCTTGGGAGATAAGGATTGTTTAGCGTGCGGGTTTCGGGCGTGTGCACCCCCTCGAGTGCAGGGTCGCTCGGAACGAGGATGTAAGGGTTATAGCCAAGCCGCTGCACGCGGCCATCCCAAACATAGCGGTGAATGTCATCGTCTGAACCCGGCGGCAGCCGCAGAAATAGAAGATGCCACACAGCAGCCAACCCGAGCCCGATGAGGATGACGCGCTTCGGGAAACTTGGCGTGGAGAGAAACTCGCGGATGGCGAGCAGATACGCAACGCCGGCAACTGCAAGCGGAACGAGGAAGGACGGTGCGCCCCGGCTGCTGAACTGGCGTGAGCAGATCGTTAACGCCACAAGCAAGATGACCCCGAGAATGTAGAGCCTGCGGGGTGGCGTGAGCCTCACAGTTCTCCGAGCCGCAGCTGCTCCACCACTTGCCTCCACTGCGCCAACCAGGCGGCCGTTCTCGGTGCCCTCGGCGGAGAGAGCCGCAGTTCCTCGTCGAGCCGGATCAAGTCGGACGCCACATCGATGTCGTAAAAGGGATCTGCGAGCCGTACTGAAAGCCCCTGGGCCCGGACGCGTCCCAGGAGCGTCTCAAGCGCACTCGACGTTCCCATCCCATCGCCGTTGAAAAGTCCAGGATGGGTAGCCTTCGCTCCGACCAGATAGTAACCTCCGTCGTGTGTCGGTCCGATAACCACATCGCACGTAGCGAGGGCCTCGAACGCTCTCTGCAATACAGATGCTGGCAGATGTGGGCTGTCGCTGTTGAACGCGATGATGCGCTGCTGACCCGTCGCCGCGAAGTGCGCGAATACCGAGTTAAGGCCTGCAGCAAGGCCCTCACCCGTCTGCGCTACGACGCGCACCGAATCACCTGCCAAGTGCGCCAGATCGTCGACATCCGAGGCAGGGCACATAATCGCAACCTCAACGTTGCCCACCGACTGCGCCAGCGTCATGGTGTCGTCCAGAAGGCAGCGATAAAGCGCCGTGACAGCAGGTGGAGGAAGACAATGTGCCAGCCTGGTTTTGACCGTGCCAGGCTTCGGTGCCTTGGCCATAATGACCAACGTGCAGTCCCCACCGGGTGGACCCACTTTAGGCTGGCTGGAGGATTCCATAAGCGATTGCCGTGCAGACCTCACGCCGCCCGCGGCGTGCCAGCCCGTCGACGCCGAAAATAATAACGCACTATGCGGCTGAGAATGAACCACGCCGCTCCGAGCGTGCCTCGCACGGTACCGCTGATCTTCGATTTCCCAATGCGCGGATAATAGCTAACCGGCACCTCGACAATGCGGAATCCCTTGAGGGCGCCCTTCAAGATCATTTCTACAGCCCAGCCGTACGTGGCCTCTTCGAGCGCGAGTTCGCGCAGAACATCGGCGCGCGCCGCGCGAAACGGGCCGAGGTCACTGATCCTCACACCATACAGAAGCTTGATCAAGCTGGCCGCCAGCCAATTACCAAACACAGCGTGCCACGGTAGCGCCCCGACGATACGTTGCTCCCCGAGACGCGACCCCAGTGTGATATCCGCGCGGCCTTCGGCGATAGGTGCGAGAAGAAGCGGCAGTTCAGCCGGTCGATCACTGTAATCCCCGTCGAGGAACACGACTACATCGGGTGCATCCGCGATGGCGAGCCCTTTGAGGCAAGCACGGCCATATCCGCGGTGAGGTTCGTGGACGACGCGCGCTCCCATCTTCGCCGCGATCTCGGGTGTGCCGTCAGTTGAGTTGCTGTCGACCACCAGCACCTCGGTGACGAGGTCGGCGGGGAGATCGGCGAGAACGCGGCTGATAGCCGACGCTTCGTTGCGCGTAGGAATGATGACCGACACTCGCACAGGGCCTTGGCTCAAATCACCACCACGGAGAGGACGGCCGACGCTCCGCCAGCCATGCGTCTACGCCCCAGGCTCTGCCCGCGCGCCCGACCGCGAGCGCAAGCGATGCGAGTACCGGAACCAGCAGTTCCCAGATCCAAGAGGTCCCCCACTCTGAGACCCAAAGGCTTCCGAGGTATAGGAACGCCACGAAAGCAGCTGGGCGCGTGAGCAGACCGATGACCAGCAGAACGCCGAGCGAGATTTCCGTCAGGGCTTGCATGGGAGCCGCCATCGCGGCATGGCTCGCCGCCAGGCCCATAACAGCCTTCCACACAGCCGGCGAGTGACTATGTTTGATGTAGTCGTTGATGAGGCCAGCGTAGCCCGCAGGCGTATACAGGCCTTTCCCCAAGTTCTCGAAGAAGACCCACACCAGCATCGCGCCGATCGTCACCCGCACGATGGCGAGACCGTTCGCCGCTTGCGATTGGTAGGCCACCTTTGTTACCTCATTTGGCACTGCCGTTATGTTCGTAGTCATCGTGAACCTCGCAAGCAATGGATGCTACACCAGATTAGAAGTTTCAGCAGACGTCAACGTTCTTTCAGCAAAGATCGGATGCTGCTTGCCGCTAAAATGCACCTTCCTCGCCGTCTGACAGCTAGCCTCCACTGCTGGTAAAATCTCGACCTATGTCCCTGGTGCAACTTCAATTCCCACTCATGGTTTTACATGCACCAGTTCACTCTCTTCGCGCACCGATTCCACACCTCAAAATCGACCGCTCAATTGCAAGGAGTGTCTCCATGAGGCTGCGAGTGCTCTCGTCGTTGCTGGTGCTCTTTTTTCCGGCGTGTCTGTTGGCCGCCGAAGCCCCTTCGAATGCGCAGAAGTTCAGCCCGCCAGCGCGCACCTTTCGCTTTACATACAACTTCGCCGTGAAGGATATTCCCGCCGGCGCGAAGCAAGTGCGCGTGTGGGTTCCAGTGCCGCAGACTGACCAGCATCAGACTGTGCGGGTTCTGGCCGTCAAAGCTCCGGCCAATACGCAGATGACGCGCGACCCCGAGTACGGCAATCGGATGATGTACGCCGAGATACAGAACTCCGCTCCGGGTAAGGCAGAGTTCACCCTCGAATACCAGGTCACGCGCCGGGAATACTCGCGCGGCGATTACGCGCAACTGCAGCGCAAAGACCAGAAGCCTAGCGTCGTGTCCGCGTCGATGAACCGGTTGGTCGCGCCCGACATTTTGATTCCTACGGATGGCAAGATCAAGGCGCTGGCGGTCGACGTAACCGGATCGCAGACCGGTACGATCGCAAAAGCCAAGGCTGCCTATGATTACCTGTTCACGAATATGCGCTACGACAAGACGGGCTCCGGTTGGGGACGCGGTGATGCGCTGTGGGCTTGCGACGCCAAGCACGGCAACTGCACGGACTTCCATTCTCCGTTCATCGGTATGCTGCGGGCTGAAAAGATTCCGGCGCGCTTCGACATCGGCTTCCCTTTGCCGGAGAACAAGGACAAAGGTGACATCGCCGGCTATCACTGCTGGGCCGAATTCTATGCAACCAAAACCGGCTGGATCCCCGTTGACATCTCGGAGGCGTGGAAAGCCAAAGAGAAGGAAGATTATTTCTTCGGCACAGTTGACGCCAATCGCGTGCAATTCTCTACGGGACGCGACATCATGCTGTCTCCTAAGCAGGATGGCCCGGCGCTGAATTACTTCGTCTACCCCTATGTCGAAGTCGACGGCAAAGCCTACGAAAAAGTCGACAAGCGGTTCAGCTTTGCGGAAGTAAAAGACTCGGAATAAGCGCGGTCAGTCCGAGACTGAAATTGACAAAGGGTATAATGGATGTATATACATACAGTATGGAAACAGATGTTTCTCGACGGCAGCCCGCGGATTCTCTCTTCGAGTTGCCCTGTGCATGCCAGAACCTGCGGCGACTCACGCGGGTGATAACGCGGATTTATGATCAAGAGCTGCGGAAGGCGGGACTCGAGATCACGCAATTTGGTTTGCTCACGGCATTGGCTGCGACCGGAGAGGCTAATCAAAAACGGCTCAGTGCGGGCTTTGCAATGGACAGTACGACCTTGACACGAACTCTAGGCCTGCTCCGCAAGCAGGGTTGGGTGCAGGTGAAGCGGGGGAAGGACAGGCGGGAACGCTTGTTTAGCCTGACGCGAGCAGGCAAGCGGCAAATGGTCAAGGCTCAACCGTACTGGGAGTTGGCAGAGCAAAAACTGCGTCGAGAACTTGGCGATGCCAGATGGAAACAAATGAAAGAGACGGTATCGCGGGTGACAGAAGCTGCGATGGCGGCGTGATTTTTTGTAACCCATATACATGTATATACATCTACTGTGACGAGGGCAACTATCCAAAAAGCGAGGTCTTATGAAAATCTCCGTCTTCGGTTTGTTAGCTGTGCTGCTGGTGTTCGGAGTCTTCCTGGTCGGCCTGCGTGGAGCGCCTGCCGGCCCTGTCCCAGGGAATTCTTCTGGCCCTCATCGCCCGGAACTCGAATATTTCAAGGCCATCAACAGCGTGGCCCCACCGCAGGATCCGCAGATCCTGTTTCTGCTGATGGGGCAGTATTCGAGTGCCAACCTGCAGAATGATGGCGTCGAGTTTTTCTCGGCACGGCTGAAGGAATTCGGGCCACGTCTTTCGGATGCTCAAAAGTCCCTGTATCTGAGCGCGATTGGTTTATTGCGGGCTCAGAATGCCTCTTCGGTCTCGTTTCTGCACCGAATCGGCTACGTCAAAGACACCATCGCGATACTGGAACAAGCGCGGCAACTTTCCGGAGGGCAGATCTTCGTTGTGAACTGGATTGCCGGTATCGTCTATACGGAGCTTCCCGGCTTTTTTCACCAGCAAAAGGCAGCCCAGGACGAGCTGAACTGGTGCGCGGAGAACGCCAGCAAGGCGCCGGACCCGGGCTGGCTGCGGGAGGTTTACTACCACCTTGGAAAGCTCGCTCTCGCCCGCGGAGAACAAGCCAGAGCACAGGACTATTTGCGGCGAAGCGGCTACAAAGACTTCAGCAGCCCGATCACGCTGACCACTCCTTTTTCTGAGGATGTCATGTCTGGACATGCTTTCGCGTCGCGGCGAATCACTGAGATCGTGCCACGGAGGGTATACGCGCTCTCCGGTTACGAATTCACGGAATACTATTTCGTGGTCACAGACGATGGACGGGAGTTGATTGGGATCGACGCCGGCACCCGGCCAGACTCCGCGAAGGAAGCTTACGAAGCATTGCGAGCGTATGCGCCTAACCTGCCGGAGCTGACCACCATCTTTATAACCCACTCTCACTGGGACCACGTCGGCGGACACTCATACTTTCAATCCCTGAATCCCCGTGTGCATTTCTATGCCCGGAGCAACTATCAAGAAGAGCTCACGGGCGAGCTGAACGGACCAGGAATTTTTGGCCAGCGCTTTTTTGGTAAACGCTTCAACGTCGACGACGTGAGCAACTTCAAGCCTGACAAAACAATCGACCGTCGGACCGAGCTGAAGATCGGGGGGACACGCATCGAGCTCATCCCAGTGCAGGGAGGAGAAACGCCCGACGCGATGTTCATCAATCTGCCGGATCAGGGCGTCCTGTTCGTGGGAGACTTCATCATGCCTTACCTGGGAGCACCCTTTGTGGAGGAAGGCGATCTGCAGGGACTCCTGGATGCGATCGACATCGTGGTCCAGAAGAATCCACAGCATCTACTGCACGGACACGAGCCACTCACGCGGAATTTCGGGTCCCCGGCCATGTTGGCACAACTCAAACTGGACCTGGGCTGGCTGCGCGAACAGGTACTAAACTCGGTCCGCCGGGGCGAGGAACGCGCGGTAATTCAACAGGCGAATTTGATTCCCCCGGATCTCGTTACCGGCAATCCCGCTGTGTTTTTGCCGTATTTTATTATGCGTGAACATGTCATCGATCGGCTGTATGACCAGAATGTCGGCTATTGGCAAGCGGACCTCAAAGGCCTCGACCATCTGAGTCGGGCCGACCGCACAGAACTCCTGGTTGACTATCTGGGATTGTCGGAAAGGCAACTGACAAAGGCAGTGGAACGTCTGGCCGCGGACGGCAAATACGAACTCGCAGCCTCGTTGCTTGAATCATCGGAAAGCAGGTTCGAGCACAGCGAGTCTGTAGCCAGGGCCAAGCGCCTTGTCTACCTGAAATTGATGGAGAAAAATCAAAACACCGACCCGTTCAAATTCATTCTGTACTCAGCCAAGATCGATGAACAGACCTTGCAGATGTCCACTATCAAGTGATAAACGGGAGCTGTCCTTCTCGTCTAGCCTAGGGACCTGGGAAATCCCCAGTTGCTGGAGAGATGGAGACTGGGTCAGAGGCTCTATAGGAGAGAGGAAAGTGACTCTCGACACCGAGCAGCTTAGCGGTCGATTAAGCCAACGGCTTTCCGAACCGGCGATGCTGGAGTTTACGAAACGATTAATTGCAATCCCATCGGAAAATCCACCCGGGAATGAATACGAAGAATGCTCTCGTGCGCTTATCGATGAATTGCGCAGGCTCGATTTCAACGATGTGAGACGCGAAGGCGCGTGCGTTCTCGCGTCGGCTGGATCTGGCTCGCGAACCCTTTATTTCAGCGGTCACTACGACGTTGTGCCTGCGCAGAGCCGGGATCAGTTTCAGCCGCGTGTCGAGGGTGCGAATCTGTTCGGGCGCGGCTCGTCGGACATGAAGAGCGGGTTGGCTGCGATGATGCACGCAGCGGCAGCGGTACGGGATGAGGGACTGCTTAGCAGAGGCCGTATCGGGATCGTGCTCGTACCCGATGAAGAGACAGCCGGTCCGCGTGGATCTCGCGCTCTTAGTGCCCGTGGGTTGCTGGGTACAGACGCGATCGGCATGCTCACTCCCGAGCCGACGGGTGGCGTCATCTGGAACGCCAATCGGGGGGCTATTTCGCTTCGCGCCACTATGCGTGGGAAAGCCGCACACGTCGGTCGTCAATTCGAAGGTCTAAACGCATTCGAGCGCGCCCTGCCTGCGATGGTCCGCCTGGCCGAAATCAAGAAGGAGGTAGAGCTTCGCGAAACCCAGCAGAACATAGCTCCGGCGGCTGCGCGGAACTCCATTCTGCTGCTTGGCGGGCAAGTCGAGGCCGGCACGAACTTTAATGTGACCCCCGAATTCTGTTCTTTCACGATCGACCGCCGTCTAAATCCCGAAGAAGACTTGGAAGAAGAAAAGCGCCGCCTACGCGATGCGCTGGAAGGTTTCGAGATCGAGGTCCTTCAAGAGGAACCGGCGGCAGCAACTCCAGCAGGAGATCGGCTCGGCGTAATTCTGTCACGTCACAGTGGCAGCGTGACCGGAAGGGAACCCGCCTTTGAGATGTGCCCAGGTCTGCTCGAAACAAGATTCTATGCGGCTCGGGGCATACCCGCGTTCGCCTACGGACCGGGATTGCTGACGGTGTCGCATGGGCCGAACGAGTTCGTTCCGATCCGCAACATCGCCCAATGCGCATTAATCTACGCGCTTACGGCGGCTGAGATGCTGGGTAACGGATAGCTGGCTGCTGGTATTGGCACGGACGGCGCCTTGGCGGGGTGCGCGGAACCGAGCGTCGGACGTCAGTTTCACAGGATTGGTCTCTTGCCATGGTTGTTGTTTATGCATCCGCGGGCGCCCTTAAAATTACCCCGTGAACCCCACCCGTGGTGTTTCCGTTGGCGTTGGTGGTTCAACGCGGGGATGCCAGTTTGGGTTCTGTTATAATGTGTTTGACGCTTTTGTCACGGTTTGCTCGTCACGCGGTGGTCACTCTCTTTCCGACCAGATTCATCTCCGCCTTTCCTGCCCGCCGTTTTGCTAGCGCCAAAATTTAAAACCAAATGTGAGCGGCGGCGTAGCTCTCGACGTGTGTCAGAGTGTGCGTGACCAAGCCCCTCCAGAAAGAAACACAATTCGAATGACCACTTTTTCACAACTGCCGCTGTCCTCTGTGTTACAGCAGAAGCTGGCGGCTGCTCAATTCACTAACCTCACACCCATCCAGGAACGCGCGATTCCTCCAGCTCTGGAAGGCCGAGATGTTATCGGCACTGCCCAAACAGGCACGGGCAAGACATTAGCGTTTCTCATCCCGCTTATCGAGACACTGCAGCGGGAGCCAGCGCGACATACGATTGCCCTGGTGCTGTTGCCGACCCGGGAACTCGCAATGCAGGTTCATGAGCAGTACGAGCAACTTCGCACCAAAGCGATGCCCAAGGCCGCGCTGGTTATCGGCGGCGTGTCGGAGAGGGCGCAGATTCAGGGTCTGCGCGCTGGTTCGGGATTAGTGATTGCTACTCCCGGACGCTTGCAGGATCTGATGACCCGCAGGTTCGCCAACCTGAATCAGATCAAAATACTCGTGCTCGATGAAGCCGATCGTATGTTGGACATGGGATTTTTGCCCGCGATCCGACGCATTATTTCGGCGCTCCCAGCGCAAAGGCAGACTCTCTGTTTTTCCGCCACGCTTGAGCAGTCCGTCGCCGGGCTGGTGCACGATTACATGCGCGACCCAGTACGGGTTGCCTTGGGTTCGGTGCTGAAGCCTGCCGAAAGCGTACAGCTCAAGGCCTACGAAGTGCGGCCCGGAGAGAAACTCGAGGTTCTCCGTCAGTTGCTCGATTCAGAAAAGGGTCAGACGCTGATCTTTACACGCACGAAACGTGGCGCGGACCGGTTGGTCAAGGAACTGGCGCGCGACGGATTCAGCGCCAGCGTGATTCATGGCGACCGCTCGCAATCGCAGCGGAACGGAGCGTTGAGCGGATTCCAGGAAGGCCGATTCCAGGTGCTGGTGGCCACCGACATTGCATCGCGTGGCCTGCATGTGGACGACGTAGCCCACGTCATCAACTATGACGTACCCAAGATGGCGGAAGACTTCATCCATCGCGTGGGTCGCACCGGCCGGGCCGGACTGCAAGGGTGCGCTACGACGCTGTGCGCCGGCGCCGAGGTCCTGGAGCTTCGCAATATCGAGCGCGCGTTGAAGCTGCGCATCGAACGCGTGCAGATCACTGCTTCAGCCGTGGATGTATCGAGACGCATCATCCAAAACACTCTTGCATCGCGGACGTTGACTGCTTTGCCAGGAGAGGTGTTCGGGTAACGCGGTAGGAACTAAGCGGATTCCCTCCGACTGGTTCGCTTTGGCGCTCGGCTCTCAAGAACCGAGCGCCAGCGAGAGGTTAGACGTGCTCGCCAGAAGCGAAGCGAATTTCCGAATTGTTTAAAAGGGTTTCTTAAACATTGGAGACGGTTCGACACCGTCAGGCTCGTCCGAACCGATCTGGAACATGGCTGCCTGGGCTGCCGCGTGTTCGCGCAGCTCGGCCATCTCGTCGACGCTGCCTTCGACGGGCTTCTCCTGTTTTCGCTGGTTCCTGCGCTCTGCCTTGTCCCGTTGTTTCTGTTGCCGTGTCTGTTCTTTCTGGCGCTTCGTAAACGTGGATCTGCCTCGTGGCATATCTGTCTCCCAAATAGTTTGTTGTCGTGGCGCACCGGTAGTGTCGACCTAGAATTACCGGACTTCTCGTTGAAAAGGATTCTACCAGCGTGGTTCGCGAGGTTGACGCGCGTGGCCACGATAATCATCGCGACCGCCACGGCCACCGCCACCACCAAAGCGCTGACCGCCGCTACGGGGCCGGTCAGACTTGGGCTTCGCCTCGTTGATTGTTAACGGCCGGCCGCCCAGTTCGCTTCCATTCAATGCAGCGATGGCCTTATCAGCTTCGCTGGCATTGGTCATTTCTACAAACGCAAAGCCCCTCGATCGTCCCGTATCCCGGTCCGTCACAAGGCTGACCTTCTCAACGGCGCCATGCGCCTCGAAAACGTTGCGCAGTTCAGCCTCGGTTGTGCTGTGGGGTAAGTTACCGACGTAAAGATTCTTCATTGCATATCCTTTCCTAACAAGTCATCTCTCAGCAAGTCATCCAGCTTCCGGGATTCGGCAGCAGCGTACTCCGCGTATCGGGTTTCGAGATCGCGTGGCGGCGCGGGCCTGCTTCGCATTGCATTGGTTCGGGCGTGGGATGCGGCTCGGACTGCGGAGATCCGCCGCGAAGCTTCCACGAATCCCCAGCGCCGGGGCAGATCTCCGAGATCCGCTGAAAGCGCCGCTCTCACATCCGCTCTCGGAGCGTCCTGAGGGTCCTCATGACTGGGAAGGTCTGGACCGGGCGAACCGGAGAGGTACTCGGGTTTTCCGACCAGAAAAGCAAATCGCTGGCGGGGCGCAGCGGCGCGAATATCGTCGCAAAACTTGTCGCGGCTGCCTCGATGGTTTTCGATGTTGATAAGAACCAGGTCGTACAGGTCAACCTTCCACCAGCAGCGTGCTTCGCCAATATCAGCGGCGGAGTCGACCTCGACGCCGAGTCTTCGCATGATTTCGGCGCGCAGTTCACGCTTACGCGAAGAGGCGTCAATCAGGAGTACTCGCTTCTTTCGGTCTGCGCTGGGGATGGGTGCCGAAACCTTGGGTGTCAGCAGCGAGGTCGTCATGCGGGCACCGATCTTGGCGACATTGCAGCCGAGCCTTTCGCCGATTTGCCTTGAGCCGCTGCCCGTGCCAGCAGTTCACGTGTTCGTTTCCGTCGAGCGATTTTCTGCTTGCGTTCCCGGTTGTATCTGGATTTGTCGCCATTCAGTGCAGACATAGATAGATGAACTCCCCTTAATTTGAGCTGGTGAAAAAGGTCGCTAGGCGGTGAGCTTCATGACTCGCGTCAGGATGCAGAACGTGTAACTCCGTGCGTTCGGTTGTACAACCGGGCTGAATGGTTCTGGAAAAGCTGCTGATGCAAGACGAACGCCTCCCGATCTCTCAATCGCGAAGGCGCAAGCTGCTCCGATGGCGTGTCTTCGAGGTTAAGTAGCCTCTAGTATACGCTGTTTGAGCTATCTCGCGCGAAAATTGCGAGGTGACCACACGAGCCGGGATGAGCCTAAATGATTTCAATTGCGGGAGTTTGCGCGATGCTTCGAGAGTGCCTGGCGAATCTGCTGCGAAACTGTTGTGCTAGCTTCCGCATGTGAGTGTGCGTCGCTTGCGTTCGACGGCGAGCCACCGTCACAAGCGGGCGGGGACGCCCGTCTATCCACAGGCGCGGAAGGGCCTCGCCTTTGTTTGTTCGCTGGCGTACAGTGTCTTTGGTATTGTGCTTCTGCATAGCGGGGAATAGGGTCAAGACATTCAGCCTTTCCTCGTCGCCGTCCGTCGTCTTGCACGATGTGGCCCGGCCAGCAACCTGCCAAGGGCATGGAGGCGGCAATGTTTCCCAGTATTCTGATTGTCGACGACAGTTCATTCATCCGTGTTTTGGTCCGGCGTTGCATCGAGGCGAACACCGCATGGAACGTATGCGGCGAAGCAGAAAACGGCAAAATAGCCGTCGAGAAGGTAATCCAACTGCATCCCGATATCGTGATTCTGGACCTCCAGATGCCCGTGATGGACGGTTTAGAGACCGCCCGTCAAATCACGAAAATCGCTCCGAACACCGTCTTGTTGATGTTCACCATGCATAAGTCCGAGCAACTTGCGCAGGCCGCAAAAGCCGCGGGTATCCGAGACGTTGTTTCAAAGTCCGACAGTGTTACCGAGCATCTACTCGCTTCTTTGCGAAGTATGGAAGTCGGCGCCTAGCCTTACGGATGTGATCACGGGACTTCGGCTTGATCCTCTGAACCTGCTGTAATGATCACATTGTCCGCTAACGTTGCGAACACGCGTTTGCAATTGTCTTGACCGCGTTCACCGAGATCGTGACAGGGCTGGCAGAACCCGTTTTATTCAAGGCGTCCGAGCTGGAACTCATCGCAGGCCCTTCCCGGCCAGTCCCCTCGACCTCTGTCCAAGATATTCGCGAAGCCTGATCTTTCCCGTAGCTTGGAGCTCATAAGTCATCGCGGGATTCTGTTTGACTGATACGTAGTCCCCGGTCGATCGGCGTACACAGCCCTGTGCCGTGACGAAGCCCTTCTTCTGCTTGGAATGATCGGAAGATGCGGCAGGATTGTTGTCTTACCTGGTGTGAGCCGGGATGTAGCACAATGCCAGTGTCTCAATGATCTTCAAATGAGCAAGGCGGAGTTCCAGGATGCTCGCCGTCAGCACGCCGCACCCATGGTCAGCATGGAATTCAAGAGCGGCTTGCCTGTGCATGCGGAAGGACTTCCTGGATTTTGGATTCGCTGTGCTTCCTCACGAATGCAAGCTACGAAATGTTTTCAGGCATCTCTGAGCGGTCTCAAGCTCGGGGAATCGGCTGCCTTCCTGCTCGACCAGGTAATACTCCACACCACCTACGCTTTCCGCAGCAGCGAAAATGCCCTTCCAATCCGCTGCGCCTTCGCCAAATAACACGGTGTAGCCTTTGCCCGGCTCGGGGGACCAGTCCTTGCAGTGGATGGAGTGAATTCGACCGGGGTTCGCGCGAATCCATGCGACGGGGTCGGAACCCGCGGCCAGGCAGGTGCCCACATCCAATTGCAGCAGCACGGACGGCTTGGTGTGGCCGGCGAGAATTTCGAGAGGCCTTTTTCCTTCCACAGGCATGAACTCGGGCTGATGGTTGTGATAGCCGACCTTAAGTCCGGCGGGCTCCAGTTGCTCCGCTGCTGCGTTCAAGGTATCGGCGAGTTCTCGCCAACCGTCAAGGCCGGGTTTCGGCTGCGCACTCGCCACGACGACATACTTGCTTCCCAGGGTTAGATTCAGGTCGCGGGTGCGCTGGAGATTTTCACGGTTCAAATAGTTGAGCTCGTTGTGGGTGGAGTAGCAGCGCACGCCCAGACCGTCGAGCAACCTCCGCATGTCCTTTGTCTGCGCGTCGGTGCGCTCGAAGTAGGGAGCATAAAATTCCACGCACTGGTATCCCATTTGGCCCACAGCACGCACCGTGGCCTCCGGATCACGCTTCAATTCGTTGCGGACGGAATACAGCTCGAGGCCGACCGGAATACTTGTAGACGCTCGTGCCTGCCATGCCCATGGCAACATCGCAGAAAGGGCTAAGAATGAGCGGCGCGACAATGGGTATGAAGACATTGAGAATCCTCCGTGATTTTTCCTTGCCGGGATAAACGCTCTTCGTAGTCTGCCACATTTCTGCTGTCCAAAATGGCCCCGGCCATCAGTTCGAGTTGAACGTTGCTCAGCAGTTCAAAGGTTCCTGTCAGGTAGGTTCCAGGAGGAAAGAGCACGCGGCCGCCGCCGGCGCTCGAAGCAGCTTTGATCGCAACGCTGATGGCGGAAGTATCAAGCGCCTTGCCCTCGCCGGTGGCGCCATAATCGCGGCCGTTGAAGACCGGTAACCGGTGCGGTTCGGCATGAATCACGGGTTCTGTGCTGGTCTGGCTCAGACCGTACGGGACGATGATCGCGAATGCGAGCAGGGCGATGCTCTTGAAAAAAGCTCTACGGTTCATACTGGACTTCGAGGTCAGTATCGGGGGCAAGCCTCTCTTTATCCACAGCGCGGGCTGCACGATTTATCCACAGCGCGGGTTGCACGATCCCTGAGTATATGCCAAACATTCGCGCAAGATAAAACGGTTAACCGCATGAAGAA
>QIAH01000417.1 GCA_003225465.1 Acidobacteriota bacterium
ATCGTCATACGGGGCGATCAACTCTTCCGAACTTGCGGTGGCGTATGGGTTGCCTCAAGAAACGCTCGCCAAAGTTCTACAGCATTTGGCAGAGGCCGGATTGCTGATAGCACACCACGTGGCGTGGATCCTCCAAGGCAGAAGAAACTCGCCAGCTGAACAACGCAGAACAGGCGGCACTAGACAGTTCAGCTTATCGTGCGGCCCAGGGAGGCGGACAATACACGATTCGCTGTATTGAGGTTCTCCTGCAACAAGACATCCAAATTGTCACAGGATACTGATGCTAGTCATTCTGGGCACGAGACGCGGGCCATGATTTCCACGGCGAAGGACAACCGGGCGCTCTTTCGCAGAGTCCAAACAGGGTGGACAGATGCCCAGAAGGAGATCTCTCGCTGCCCATGACGGGAGTCGTCGCAAATGTATCTCGCGATCGTCATTGTCGCTACCGCCGTCTCTGGCACGCTGGTGAACAACCGGCTGCGCTTTAGTCTTCCCAAGCACTTCTTCGTTTCCGTATTCGAATGGTTTGGCGAGTTGGGCCTCTTCTGTGTCCGGCTTGTACTCTCTGCTCTGGCACCTCCATACGAGTTCCGCGAACTCCTCCGTCAGTGTGACGAGATTGGGTCGAAGTCGCTGCCCTTGATCGCGTTGGCCGGAGCCGCCACCGGCGTAGTCATGTCATTGCAGACCCGCGACAGCCTGGTGCGTTTCGGGGCGAAGTCCTTTCTTCCGGCAGTGATCGTCTTCTCCCTGGTTAAAGAAAGTGGACCGATCATCACTGGACTGATGGTGAGCGGTCGAGTCGCGGCCGGAATCGGGGCTCAGCTCGGGTCCATGAGAGTTACCGAACAGATCGACGCGATGGAGGCTTCGGCGATCGATCCATTCAAGTTTCTGGTTGCGACCCGCGTGCTGGCTTGCATTGTGATGCTCCCTCTGCTCACGTTGGCGTCAGATTTCTGCGGCATCCTCATGGGCTGGGTCGCCAATACGCTGACGGAACCGGTTTCGCTGCGGCTGTTTCTCGATAATGGTTTCAAGAACATGCTGTTCAGCGATTTCATTCCGCCAACGCTCAAGACCATGGTTTTTGGCTTCATCATCGGAATTGTCGCTTGCTTTCAAGGAATGCGAACGCAAGGGGGCACCGAGGGAGTAGGAAGATCGGCCACCAGTTCGGTGGTGTTGTCTTCGCTATTCGTTGTTTTGGCGGATGTTGTTCTGGTTCGGTTAATCATCACCATTTGGGGGTACTAATCATGAACAGCAATGGGCATCCCGCAATTGCTGTCGAGGATCTTCGAAAAGCGTTCGGTGATCAGCGGGTCTTGAACGGAATCACCTTCCAGGTCGCTCGGGGCGAGACCGTGGCGGTGATTGGCCGGAGCGGGGGCGGAAAGAGCGTACTCCTGAAACTGCTGATTCGTTTGCAGCTGCCCGACTCCGGTTCGATCCACGTTGCCGACCAGGAGGTTACAAAAGTCGATGACAGGCAGCTGAATGAAGTCAGAAAAAAGATTGGGTTCCTGTTTCAACAGGCGGCCCTTTACGACTCGCTGACGGTCGAGGAAAATGTCGCCTTTCCCTTGAGCCGGCACTCGAACATGGCAACCCAAGAACAGGAGAAGAAGGTGCGAGAGCTTCTGGGCGAGGTGGGAATGGACCAAGATCGCGCGAAATGGCCGTCGCAGATCTCTGGAGGCATGCAGAAACGCGTGGGCTTGGCACGCGCGCTGGCGCTTGACCCTGAGATCCTGCTCTTCGATGAGCCTACTGCCGGCCTCGATCCAATCACAGCGGAGGAAATCGGCAAGCTGATCGCTGATTTGAAACAAAAACACCAGATGAGCGCCATCGTCGTCACCCACGATGTCCATGGAGCCAGCGCCTATTCCGATCGCATGCTATTGCTCCATAACGGAAACATCAAGGCTGAAGGAAGTTTTGAAGATCTGAAAAGCAGTAAAGATGAGTTCGTCTCACGGTTTTTCGGCTACGGCCTCAGGTGATGCCTATGTCCCGAACCTTTCGATTAGGAGTCTTCATCGTCGCGACCCTGCTGATCTTTGCTGCGGCCGTGTTCTGGATCGGAGAGAAGCAGTATCTCTTTCATTCGACTTATCGCCTTCAGGCGGAGTTTCAGAACGTCGCCGGACTGAATGGCGGAGCCGAGGTTCGGGTCGGAGGGATCCATGAGGGAACCGTTCGGCAGATCCAATTGCCCATGCGGCCCAACGAAAAAGTGCGGGTTCTGATGGATATGGAGAAGCCAACCCGGAGCGTCATCAAGAATGATTCCGTGGCCACAATCCAGTCGGAGGGTCTGGTTGGCGACAAGTTTGTGGAGATTTCTTTTGGCTCAGACAAGTCACCCAAGGTAAAGGACGGCGATACAATTCAGGGCCAGCCGCCACTCCAGATCTCCGATCTGCTCAATAAAACAAGCGAAGTGCTCGATACCACCAAAGGAGCGATCGACAACGTCAATCAGACCGCGAGCAACCTTAATTCGATCACGACCAAGATCAATCAAGGTGAAGGGTCGATCGGAGCCTTAATCAACGACAAGAAGATCTATCAGAATGTGAATGCCGGCACCAATGCATTCAAAGAAGATATGGAGGCCCTCAAGCACAATTTCTTTCTCCGAGGCTTTTTCAAAGAACGAGGATACGAGAGCGCTGCCGATCTGAAGAAGAATGAGATCTCGCAGTTGCCGGACAAGCCGGTCGAAAAGAAATTCAGTTACGAGGCCAAGAAGCTCTTTGACAAGCCGGATACCGCCAAGCTCAAGAGCGAGAAAGCCCTGAATGACACGGGAGGCTTCCTGCAGTCGAACCGCTTTGGTGTAGCGGTGATTGCGGCTTCTACCGATATGAAGGGGGACAGCCAGACCGACCACTTGCTTACAGAAGCTCGGGCCATGGTAGTCCGCGATTACCTGGTTAAGAACTTCAAACTTCAAGACACGAAGATCAAGACAATCGGCCTGGGAAAATCCGACAAGGCGCCAGAGGGTGGAACCGTGGAGGTGCTGATCTACCCGGAGGGGACGACGACCGCGCAGATTCCAACTTCACCGCCATCTAGTCAGTAGTTCTGGCATTGCTAGAGGAAGGATAGCTCGCTTTGATCGCAAACGATGGTGCGTAGCGCAGCTCGAATGATGATGCTGACGGAATATTTAGAGGCTCGTTCCAAAGCGTTTCTGGTCACGCTTGGGCTATTGCTGTTGGGTCTCGTTGCTGCTATCGACTACATCACGAGCACCCGCTACGTGCTCGAGTTCTCTCCGTTTTACGTGGTGCCTGTGGCGTTCTTCACCTGGTTTGTCGGAAAGCATGCCGCGGTTGGGTTGGGATTGATGTGTGCCGCAATCGGGCTGGCCACCAGGCTGCACTCGATACCACGATTATCGGTCTATTGGGACGGCTTGGTCTGGTTTGGGCTTTACCTCGCGGCAATCCTTGTACTCTCAGAATTGAAGAAGCTCTATGAGCGCGAGCGCAGCCTGTCACGTCTGGATTCTCTGACGCACATTGCCAACCGCCGCGCTCTGTTGGAGTCTGCCACGGCTTCTCTGAGCTCGGCGAAGAGGCGCCATACGACAATCAGCCTGGCATACATCGATCTCGACGATTTCAAGCAGTTGAACGACTCCTTTGGCCATGAAGCAGGAGACAAAGTCCTTAGAACGACCGCGATGACTATCCGGGATGCATTGCGGCCCACGGACTTGGTGGCGCGGATTGGAGGAGATGAATTCGCAATCCTTCTGCCTGAAACCACAAGGGCGGCTGCCGAGCGGGTTGTTGCTCGGGTTCGAGAAGCCCTGGAGAAGACCATGGACGAACGATCGCGGACGGTAACGTTCAGCATAGGCATCGTGACTTTTTTGAGGCCGCCGCGATCGGTTTCGGAAATGCTCGGCAAAGCCGACCAGATGATGTATCGAGTTAAGTCGGATGGCAAGAATCGCACCGAGCATCAGGAAATCGCGGCATAGGGAAAGCATCAGAAAATCGCAGCATAGGGAAGAAGATCGCTGAAAGCCGGCATATCCACCCGCCGACGAGGGTTGATATCGCGGCTGGAAGCGTAAGCAGTAGCGGGCGCACGGCGCGATCAAGCCGCCTGAGACTCGGGCGGTGTTCGCTCCTCAATGATCTTGCTAGTCGAAATCTCGCTGGTATTAACAGTTCTTCGGGAGGGCTATTCCGACCGCGATCAGCCACACGAAACCGCAAAGCGAACGATCGGAATTAGGACCGCGGCCGACGAGGTCAGGAGGCTGAATGCAGCAAGTTCGCCGGCGGCCGCGATGAGAATGCCGAACCAGGCTAGCCAGCGCGGAAGCAGACGGAAGAAGTAACTCGTAACCGATACTCCCGCGGCCAGAAGCCCAAAAGCCACCGCGAAGCACACTCCGCCGAACAGCAAAGTCATGAAATGGAGCACTCGGGTCGCGGCCAGCGATGCCGACACTTCCGGCACCGATAGGACCCAACCGCAGAGGCCGGAAGCCGCCAGCGCGATCGAGGCTGCAAAACCCCCGAATAGGGCAATGTAACTGCCGGCAGCGCAAACACCGAGGAAGCGCAAGCGGCTGACCACGGGTCGCCGCGTAGATTCCCAGTGGCACAGAAGATCCGAACAAGAAGAAAGTGGAAACCCGTATTGAGAGCGGATTGTCAGCGAAGAACCGCCGCGCCTCTTCCGCCGGCCTGTAGGGATTCACGACCGTAGCGCCATGCTTAAGCAGAGCACCAGCGATGATGCTGGCGGCGACCAACAGCGTATGCACGATTGCGAGCGCCAACAAGGACGGACCGGCATGAGAACGGATCTGTTCAGTGCGGTTCATCACGAAAACGAACCTCCGTTTGACTCAACTTGACGCTGCAGCCTCACATGACGTTGTGTTGAATGCGGTTGTGCTGACCCATACAGGAAATCACCTACCGAAAAGTAGGGATGAAGATCACGAAGGGAGAGATCGAGGAGTGAGTAGGAACTTAACGATCTGTACTCAAAAGGGGATTTAGCTGAAGTTTAGGTGTAAGCATGGGCCCGGCTCGGGGCATCAAAGACAGTAAGAAAGAAAGAGAACAGGAGGCCTGTATGAAGCAGATCTTACTCGGGCTCGTGCTACTGCTAACAACGGCAGTGCTCGCCCAACAACCGGGACAGCCGCCTGCGACGGCACCGCCACAAGGCACGCCGAAAAATGGGAAAACCTCAAAGAGAAATCTATTTTTTTCTGATGTCGGCAGAGGCG
>QIAH01000418.1:0-2406 GCA_003225465.1 Acidobacteriota bacterium
ATAACGCCCCTCGCGTTCTGGCGTGACAGCCACGTTCCCGCGCGTCCCTAGGAGCTAGCTCTCGCCAAGTAAGATGCTTACGACCGCCAACATGGTCCAAAAAACTGCTACCCAGACGATGATCGGAGCGAGCCACGTGCTGATCAAGGATTGGTGTGTCTCCGCTGCCCTGCGGTGGGGCAAGGCAGAAAAGGACTCCCCGTTTTTATCCGTGCTCAGCCGGCAAAGTGCTTTTAGCCTGTCCGGACGCGTGGCATTCATGCGTTGCGCATAAGCCCTGCACGAAACGTACACGTACGATGTAATCATCGTGAGGAGGAGGGCAATCATCAGTTCCAGTATGGTTTGCCCCTGAATGATCGAGTAGTCTTCCATGGCCACACCTCCCAGCGTTTCGTGGAATTGGGGTTCGAAAAGCTGGCCACCATGTTGATCGCGCCGCTGGAAGGACCGAATGGGAAGCTGGCAGGGGCGCTCAAGACATATGCAAGTATTAGTTATGTGCCGGCGGTCACGAAAATACAGTGACCGCTGTCACTGACTTTCGTGAGACGAGCAGGGCGGTCGCTACAGCCATTGCGACACCACCCCTCGCAAAGTCGCGATAGAAGTCCCTTCTCAGGTCCATCTGAAGGAGAGATGCGGAGATCGATTGCGATCGATCTCATCCAAACAGAGGAATTGGATACAACTTACCCATGCGAATTTACAAGAAAGTTACTCAGTCGCGTTGGCGAACCGAGCTAGAGTGACATTGCGCCTAGCGGCTATGGCCGCGGTGACTCATCGGCTGCGCTAGCGCAAACCGCTGTTCTCTCCCCTGATTTAAGCGGGCCCTCCCCCGAAATGTTGTTTCCTGGAGGACACCATGAAGGACCTTTCTGAGGCACAAGAATCTCCATTCTTTACCCGCAAGAGAATCGCGGTCGCGATTGCGATTTTGACGGTCTGCGGTATCGCTCTGTGGATGAGCCTGGAGATGTTGCTACGCATGACATCGGGGCAGTCGTAGATTGAAGGCGGGTAGGCGCAGGAACAGGCATAATCGTGTGCGTCCCGGAACTGCAGATTCCCCCGCCAGCGCCGCACTCGATTTCGGAGTGACAAGGAGTGAGCGATACGAGTGCTCGCCTTGCGTAATTCCCTTCTCTTCTACTTCGCGCTGCCGACCAGTTTCTCGACGTCGGAGATTTCTTTGGGCACACCGGAAGAAAGAATTTCGGGGCCGTTATCTGTGATCAGGATGGTGTCTTCCACGCGGAAGTGCATCTGCTTGTCGGGAAACTCTACGATGGGTTCGACCGTGACGACCTGTCCGGCTTTGATGGGACCTTTGGGGAGCATCACGTCGTGGGTGGCTAGTCCGACGAAATGGCCGGGGAATCCGAACCATTGCTTCTCGATACTGTTTTTCGTGAAGACGGCTTTGCCGGCATCGGAGGCTTGCTCGTAGGTGTTGCCAGGCTTCAGCAGAGCGATCACGGCTTTCTGACACTCGAGGTCGACGGCGTACCACTGGGCCTGCTCAGCCGTGAATTTGCTGCTGATGTTGAAAGTACGGGTAATGTCCATGGCCATGTGGTCGAGGTCCGCGGCGAAGTCGAAAACGACAAGGTCGTTCGGTTGGATCTGGCGGCGGTCGTTAAAGTAGTGCCAGGTATTGATATGTTCTCCGGTGCCCACGATGGCGGGATACGCCCAGCCGGAGGCCCCGCCATTACGGAAAACGAAAGCGGCCTGGGCTTCGATCTGATACTCGTACATTCCAGGGCGAGCGTGAGCAATTCCCTGCTTGATGCCCTCGGCGCTGAGCGCGCCGTTGCGGCGGAGCACGGCGATCTCCTGCGGCGTTTTTATGTTTCGCATTTCGTCGATGAAAGCAGTGGCGTCACGCTGGTGGGCGGCGGGGTAACGTTCGGCTAGCTTGCGGATGGCGGCGCGATCGCCGGGCGTGGGATCGCCGTAGGGATGGGAATACTCTTCGCCGTAGTCTCCGCCGGTTTCGGGCCGGGCTCCGTCGGCTTTGTCGGGGAAAGTAAGCCGCAGCCATAGGTCGGTTTCTCTGCCGAGAGCTCCCGCGAGGGCACGATCGAGGACAGCGAGCGGGAGAACGGTTTCGAAGCCAAGCTTTTTGCGTTGCTCCTCCGGCAGGGAGAGAACATTCGCGCCGTAGACTTGCTTGCCGCGGGGGGACTGCTCGGGCTCGAAGAGGAGGGTCTTGCCTTTGGCGATGTCCATCACAAGAACGGCGCCCGGGTCGGAGATGCCGGTGTAGTAGAAGAAGTCATTGTCCTCGCGATAGTGAACGGCTTCAGGAAGCGTCTTGCGGGCGAAAAGAATGAGGTAGCCGGTCTTGAGTTGCTTGCCGAGTTCCGTGCGGCGAAGGGTGAATTCCTGGGGCCCGCC
>QIAH01000418.1:2414-7236 GCA_003225465.1 Acidobacteriota bacterium
AAGGACGCTGAGCGGGATCATGATCGCGAGTATCGAGCGAACGAAGGGCAGATTCATCGGGTTCTCCGGAAAACCAGAAAGTGTACATTACGAGGGCCAGCTTCGATCGCGGGCTGCGTGGAGAAGCGCGTCCCCGCCAGCTGGACGGGCGAGCCGCCGTCCCTCCATTATGTTGAATCCGGCTCGCAACCAGCGCTTTTCATTGCAACCTACCTTAAGAGCCTGATCGCTTACGGCGTTCGCTTCTCATTAGCCTGAACGGCATAAATCCTTTGCGAGAGGCACCAACCAGACCGTTTACACGAAATACCTTACGGGAAGGACTTGTTGCGCGAGCGAACGTTATGGGTTTGCCAGCTAGTAAAGAATACGAAGTGGGAGTTGCCCCGGGGCGTACGGGATCGGCGGACCTAGCCGAGATCACCAGAGACAGGAAGGTGGAAGCTCGGCAGCCATACCTTGCGGCGATCGGCGACCTGATGTGCGCGACGGGCGCGTCAGTGGGGCGGCTCTGTGGCGGATCACAAGTGCGCGCTCGCATTCACTACGCGGAAGCGGTCGCGACGGCGCAGCGCTTGGCGACACGAGCACGCGAGCGCGCTCGTTGTTTCAAGCAAGAACGTCCCTTGCAGGCGCTCGGAATGATTGCCGCGGGTGCGTTTGTATGTGGAATTGCGCTCCGCATCTGGAGGTCCCGGAACTCATGAATCGAGTTGAATACAACAACGGAAGAACCGTGGCCGACGTTCTCGCTGATATGAAGGAAGAACTGAGGGAGTTCGTCGAGACGCGTCTCACAATACTGAAGACCGAGTTGCAGGACAAGCTGCAAACACTGAAGATTGCGCTTCCGCTGGCAGTGGTCGGAGTTGTGCTGCTTGGGACCGCATATCTGCTGTTCACTCTGGCAGCCGTGGGACTGGTAGCGGCATTTCTTCCGGATAGCCCGTACCGGTGGTGTTTCGCTTTCCTGGCAATCGCTGCGCTATGGACGGTGTTGGGCGGCATTGCGGCGTACCTTGCGAAATACGAGTTTGCGATGAAGGAAATGATGCCCCGGAAAACCATTGAAGTTTTAAAGCAAGACAAACTGTGGATCCAAGCCGAGGTCAAGACTCAAGTATGAGCACGCACCCGCTCGAAACTCTGGAACTACGTGCCCGGGAGCAACGCAACCGCCTGCATCAGGACGCAACGGAATTGAAGGAAAAGATCGCCGCGGCACGCGAGAAGCTGAGTGTGCAGAGGAATGTGCGGGCACATTTCACGACGGCGGCGCTGGTAGTAAGCATCACAGGGATGCTCGCAGGCCACGGATTCGCAGGAATGTTTACAAGGCGGTAGCGGCGGATTCGCCGTGGGAGATCGTGATGCCAATTTTGAACAGTCTCGTAAGGATGGCGATGAAGCCGTTACCGCGCATGATTTCGCCAAGAGCGCACGCGATTTTCGATTACTTTGCCGCCGGTTCGATGTTCGCGAGCGCGGCCTGGCTTTGGCCGCGGAACAAGCGCGCCTTTGTTGCCGCGCTGATTTGCGCGGGCACGGAACTCGGCGTAGGCATGCTCACTGACTATCCGGGGCGCGTGAGGAGAGTTATCCACTTTGGGGCGCGTCGCGAAATTGACCTGGGACTGGCCGCAATGATGGCCACGATGCCGGACTTTCTGGGCTTTGACGATGAACCCGAGAAGAAAGTTTTCCTGGCACAAGGGCTTGCTTTCACCGTTCTAAGTGAGCTTACAGATTTTCCGGAAGAGCCCGAGAGCGTGGAGAGAAGCCGAACACGGCCAAGGGCGGCCTAACTCATATTCCCGGTAGCAAGTGAACGGCAGCCACCGAGAGAGCCGTGGAACCGCGGCAGAAATCGCCGCGGTCGGACCGACGAGGGCGTCTGTCCCTACGCGAACTTTAGCGGTCGGATAGAGGAGCGGACGCGAGCTTCCTTTCCCAGGTTTCGGAGATCAGATTGCGGCCCCAGCTTTTGTGGGCCTGACGCTCGACTCGCTTGAAACCGGCCTCTTTGTACAGGTGGCGGGCGGCGCCGAGTTCGCTCTGCGTCCAAAGCATCATCTTCTTGTAGCCGGCTTGGCAGCCGAAGCGAACGCATTCGGCGACCAGGCGACGGCCGAGTCCCAGGCCGCGCGCGGAAGGTTCCACCAGCAAGAGGCGCAGCTTGCAAACGGTCTTAGATTTCCGAACCAGGAAGACGGTACCAACGATCTCGCCGTCTTTCTCTGCAATCCAGCAACGCTCGCGCTTGGGATCGAAATTCTGGACGAAGTCGGCAACGATTTCGGCGACCAGCGCTTCGAAGCGTTCGTCATACCCATATTCTTGCGCGTAGAGTGCACCGTGGCGATGGACCACCCACCCCATGTCGCCGGGCTGATGGGTGCGCAGCAGGTAGGGAGATTTTTCGGTGCTCTGGTTTTTGTTGGCGGCAAAAACGTCTTCGATCACGTGCATGGCAGAGACGAGTTGCTTCTGGCGGCGGGATGGAATGGTGCGCAGCATGGCGGCGACTTGCTGGTTGGAACGGGCTTCGAGCGGGGTAAAGACCTTGCGGCCTCTAGCAGTGAGGCTTAGAAAGCTCTGCCGGCCGTCGGTGGAGGAGCGCTCGCGGCGGACCAGGCGGCGGCCTTCGAAGTTGGCGAGGACGCGGCTCAGGTATCCGGGATCGAGGCCTAGTTCCCTCCCCAGGTCGCCAGCGGTGGGTTTGTCGCGATGCGCGAGTTCGTAGAGGACGCGGACTTCAGTGAGGGAAAAGGGGCTGTCGAGAAGGCCGTCTTGCAGAACGCCAATCTGGCGGGTGTAAAAGCGGTTGAAGCGCCGGACTTCGCGGACTGCAGAGGAGAACATTTTCGGGGCCACTTGAGTGTTCCTCCCGAATACTTGACAGTATCAACCATAATGATTGACGTAAGCAAGTATATAACGGTTTGCCAGACTTGTCGCCGCTGCCCGCAGTCGTTTAGACAAATCACACGTGATCGGGCCTCTGTGCTAACCTGCGGGGTCTGATGGATCGACGAGACTTTCTTCGCAAGGCAGCGATGGGGGTGGCTGCTCTAGGCGCCCAATCGCTAGACGCAATGTGGACCCGCGCGCAAGCATCGGCTGGCACGCAGACGACTGCACGCAAGAACTGGGTTTGGATCACGCTGAATGTTGACCGGCCGGTCGAGGAGTGGAAGCGTCTGTTCGCCACCATGCGAGCGAGCCATGTACAAGCCATTCTTCCGGAAATTTATGACGGGCGACACGCTTACTTCCCGAGCCAGCACCTTCCAGTGACGATGGATCTATTGGGACGCATTCTGCCGCTGGCGCGGGCCGAAGGGCTCGAGGTGCATGCCTGGATGTGGTCGATGCCATGCATGGTCCCCGAGATCATCACGAAGCATCCCGACTGGTACAACGTTAACGCCAAGGGGCAGTCGGCGGTGGACAAGCCGGCGTACGTCGATTACTACAAATTTCTCGATCCCGGCAGGCCGGAGGTGCGTGAGTGGGTGCAGGCTACGGTGACGGAACTGGCGGCGATCCCGGAACTCACGGGCGTGCACCTTGACTATATTCGGCATCCCGATGCGATTCTGCCCAAGGGGCTGTGGTCAAAGTACAAGATCGTGCAGGACAAGGTATATCCAGATTACGACTACGGCTACACAGCGTACGAGCGCGCGCAGTTCAAAAAGAAGTTTGGGGTCGACCCCATGAAGCTTGGGACCGGGCAGTTGAAAGATGAGCAGCTCGAGAAGGCTTGGTTTGAGTTTCAGCTCGACATGGTGGTGGGGCTGGTGAACGACTATCTCGTCCCAGCGGCACATGCGAAGGGAAAGCAGATCAGCGCGGCGGTTTTTCCGGGGCCATCGCTGGCGCGGACGATGGTGCGTCAGGATTGGGGACGTTTCCAGCTGGATGCGTTTTTGCCCATGCTCTATCACGTCTTCTACGAAGCCGGGCCGGAATGGGTGCGGGCGCAAACTCGTGAGGGCGTCGCCACCGTGAACAAGCCTGTGTATAGCGGGCTCTTCGTGCATGACATGAAGGTGGAGGATTTTGACCGAACGGCGCACATGGCACTGGATGGCGGGGCCTCGGGAGTATCGTTATTCTCCGCGGATGGCATGGATGCCGCGAAGTGGCAAACACTGCGAAAGCTATGAATTCCTGCGTGGCCTGCGGTAAAGAGGGCTCATAAGTCGCATCCTGCGCGGAACACACGCAATCCATATCTCAAAACATCTCTCTTGTAGGAATTGAGGAACCCAATGGAGCATAGCCTGCAGGACACGATCTCTCTTCTTACTCGCACTCCGGCCGCACTGGATGCGTTTTTGCGCGATCTGCCGGAGACGTGGACCCTGCGCAGTGAAGGGGACGGCACGTGGAACGCGTTCGACGTGGTCGGTCATCTGATTCATGGCGAACGCACGGATTGGATGCCGCGCGCGAAGATGATTCTGGAATTCGGAGACACTCGCGCGTTTGAGCCCTTCGATCGCTGGGCACAAGCACGAGCAAGCCAGGGCAAGTCGCTGGGACAGTTACTGGATGAATTTGCCCGCTTGCGAGCAAAAAACCTGGACGAGCTGCGCGCGATGAAACTGGGGCCTGAGCAACTGGAGCGGCGCGGACAACATCCTGAGCTGGGGACAGTGACGTTGTCGCAATTGCTGGCCACCTGGGCCGTGCACGACTTGACTCATCTGCACCAAATCTCGCGGATCATGGCGCAACAATACCGGGAGGCCGTCGGTCCGTGGAGCGCATACCTTGGTGTGCTGCAGTGCGCGGGGCACAGCTCATAAATGCG
>QIAH01000419.1 GCA_003225465.1 Acidobacteriota bacterium
TACCAGCAAGGAGTCACCGCCTTCGAGGGACGAGACGGCAAAAGCGACGGAACAAGACCGCGCCAATGCGAAAGGATCGCGGAAAACTGCGTCGCCGCAAGATACCAGCAAGGAGTCATCGCAAAAGCCTGGGAAGAAAGACGCGGCCTGATTGGCGTTGGTTCAGGTCGAAGTCGCTATCCTGGTGAGAATTACCGGCGCAGGACCAAGAAATACAGCATCGCTGCAATCACCGCAAACAGCAGTAAGTAGCGAAAGAGCTTCCAGTTGCCGCTCGCCTCGGGAGTGATAGGAGTGTTGGCGAAAGCGGCGCTGTTGATGTTCGCGTTCTCTGTCGTGGTGGTTTCCACACTTGCGTACTCATTCTTGAGATCAGCAGCTTGCATGGGCTGAGTGGGTAATAGGCCCTTCGCTCCACCAAGAAGCGAATTTCCCTGCAGCGTGACGCTGCTCTGCTCGGTTGTGAATACCTTGATATCCCGCCCGCCGACCTGGGCTGCCAGCGCCTGCGAAAGATCGGGAAAGTGTTTGTCCACAAAACCGAGAAGCTCCTCGGCAAAGTGATCGATCTTTTCCTGGGTGGCGGGCTCGCCAGTAGGTGCTCCCGGGCGCTCCGAGTGGACGGTGAAACCCCCTCCCGGTTTCCGGTCGATGTGGACATCCCATTTGACTTGCCGGTTCTGCAACGCCGGAAGCTTCAGGCCAGGAAACGCGGTACTGAGGCCCTCGACTATTTTTGCCTGCATCTTTTGCTGCAGTTCTTCGCGCGTGGGCGCCTCAAGAGGCGGGACCGTGGGATCAGCGGCGCGGGCGATGAATCCGCCCTCGGGCTTGGGCTCGATCCGGTAGACGAACTTTTGCACCAGGTGTTTGAGTTCCATGAAAGGGGATTGTAGCGCGATGTTGGCGAGGCCTGTGATTACGTCGGTGCGACTGAAGACTGCGCTTTCTCGACGAGCGAGTGGTCGGTCGAGAACTATTTAAGTGAGAGGCTTGATATGGAGACGGAGCCAGTCGAGGATCTGGGGAAAGCGGAATTTCCCCTGACTTATTGAGCCATCGATAAAAGCGTGCCCTTGCGGGCCATCGACATCGACATAAAACTGGTTACGGCGAAGAAAGACGTCGGTTGCGGTAAAGGCAATTCGCTTGTTGCCATCGAGAAAGCCGTGGTTGTTGCCGAGCGACTCCATCAACGCGGCTGCCTCTTCTTCGAGGGAGTTGTAATAACCGGTTTGCGGACGGAAGACGGCGGCCTCCACTGCGCCTTTGTCACGAACACCGTGTAGGCCGCCGAACATCTCAATTAGCAGGTGCTGCATCTGGTAGACTTCTGCGATCGTCAAATACTCCGCCATTTATTTGGCGAGACGCTCTAGCAGATCACGATTGCGAGCGACCGATTGCTGAAACGCGTCCATCACTTCTGGGCGGACCATAGAATTCGAGCGCCTGCTCGAGAACCTGTCGCTGGGACTGGCGGTTCTGTTTTGCCACAGCAACGAACTCCTCGTAGAGCTCCGCGTCGATCTCGGGAGTAAACTTCTTGGTCGTGCCTGGCATGGAAGCCTACCTCCTTGTTGATAATTCATCCTACTCCCGCTATCCTGATAAATCAAGCATAATCTTGATTTATCAACTAACGCAAAATAATGCACTTAGGATTAATGACTTACTTCCTTAAGCAAAGGTGATCAGCCTGCAAGCAAGTGTCGTGGCTGGGGGCCCGCGGATTCCGTTGCAAGCGAAAACCGGAGAGCGGGTCGCTCTCCGGTTCATCACGAACGCAATGTTCTTTTTCTACGCCGAAGCCGCCACCGGCACCCTCGCCTGATCGGCTCGGAAACGCAGCAGGGCGGCGATGTTGCCGACCTTGTCGAATTCCGGGTTGTCCTTGACGTAGAACAACTCGATGTCGCGGCGGATCGCGAGCGGGATCATGGCGTCGCAGACGTCCTCGAGCTCGCGCGTAGCTTTCCCGCAGACCGGGCAGAATGGGACCATGTGGGCATCCACGTGGCCGCAGCTTGCGCATTCGACGGCCCGGGCAGTGTAGTTCTCGCCCAGCAGCAGGGTCTGTACTTCTCCGAGTTCGAGCGAACGCAGGACGCGACGCAGGCCGGTCACGCCTCGGGCGTTGCCCTTGGCCTGGCTGAGCGCTTCCTGCACCAGCTTTTCGCGGCGGCGGTCGATCGATTCGCGCAGGATGCGGCCGGCGTGTTCACGGATTTCGTCGTTGGTCACGGAGGCGACATCTGCGGGAAAGTGTCCCAGCAGGCGCTGGCGCACGTATGGATGCAGGTGCGCTTCGAATTCCGACCAGTTCGTGTCGTGGCAGCCGACGACCAGTTTCTCCCACAGACCGCGCTCCAATTCGTCTTTCAGGCGATCCGCGACCTGCTTGTAGTGCTGGTTGTATTCATTAGCGACGCGGCGCTCCACATGGCCGGCATCGTAGCCGCCGTAGCCGTCGCTGCGGCCGCGGGGTAGCGTGTGGAACAGATTGCCGCGCTCTTTCAATTCATCGACGCGCAGGTCGAAGAAGCGTCCACGCTGGCGATCGACCAGGGTGACACACAGCATGGGCTGGGCGCCGAGCAGCGCAGCCAGCGGCTTCAGGTGGAAGCGCCGGTTCACGAACAGCTGCGTTGCAGGCAGATACGGGGGCAGATCAAATTCGCGCCACAATTTTTTCGTGCTGGAGGCGAACACGGCTTTGGCTTTCGCCTGGTTGCCGTGCAGGTTGCCGGCGATTTCGAGGATGCGGTCGAGATCGGCGCGCGCGCAGCTGTTTTTGCCTTGCTTCTCAGCTTCGCGCATGGCCTGGCGCACCAGGTCCTTGGCGAGAATGCTTTCTTCTTTGTGTGACTTGTTTTGCGGGGTTCGGGGTTGAAAGTAAAAACTCAGGGCACAGCCGTCCGAATCTGCCTGGAAAGCAGCTAGTTCACGGATGTCCTCGCGGGTCATCATCAGTAATTCTCCTACTAATCAGAGATGAGTTACGCAGTGCTCGAACGAGGGAGCGGTTTTTGTCGGGACGGAGTGGCGAACATCGCCGACTTGCGGAGATGTTCCTGGGCGACGGTGACGGAGGCGCGGACGTCGTCCAGTGTGCGGTCGGTAATAGCGGCGATTTCGTCGGGAGTAAAGCCTTCAATGGCGTACAGGATGAAAACTTCGCGGGCAGCGCGGCTGGTCCCGCGAAGCGCAACCTCCACAAGACGCAGCATTTCATCGGAAGAGGCGATCTGCTCGGGCGTGGAGACGCGGCGATCAGCGATGACGGTTTCGCCGAGGATCGCTTCGTCGGGCTGGTGAAACTGGAGTTCGGGTTCGTCGCTGGCCTTGACGTTGCGCTTGCGGGCCGAATCTTCCAGGTGCACGTTGCCGTTGTGTTCATCCGAGCCAGAGGACATCTGGTCGATCGCGCGCATGGCTAGCCGGTAGAGCCAGGGTTCGAGTGCGAGGCGTTCGGGTTTACTGCTGCCGTCTCCGAGTGCGGTAACGATGGCTTCGTGCACCACGTCGTCCTTGCTGATGGTGTCGCTCAGAATCTGCTCGGCGGTTTCACGGAAATAAAGCTCGCGTTCGACGAAACGCTCGAGCCGGGCCAGGTTGACGTTGATGTAGGTGCGGATATCGTCGCCCGAAACCAGGGGAGCTTGCATGGAGGCGAGGGTATCCTCGAACGGGACTTGCCGTCCCGGACGCAGCTGTTCCCCCCGACGCCAACGTGGGAACTTGTGAGTCGACCGAAGGAGGTCTTTGTGGCGGGTAATCTGCTGCAACAGGTCGTCGAAGGCAGCCTTGATGGCCGAGGTTGCGATCGGCGCTTTCCGAGCCGCGGCCATCTGGCCCGACGGCAAACGGAGATTCAGGGACACTACGGTGCCTTCCCTAGGCGAGTTCTGCTCGACCATGCCTTTGAGGTGGATGAGTTCAGGGCGAAACACCTGAAGGCGTTTGCGCAGTTTCTCGACCTGGGTGTGCATTTCTTTTTCTAGGTCGGGAGTTTTGCGGACTTTGTATCCGATATGAACGTTCATGAGAGCCTCGGAGACCGGGAGTAGATCCGGTGAAGCTATCAGTACCCTTACAAGTCGGATTCTACACCTGTCGGGCGGGGTGGGAACCGGAGAATGTAGAAATTTGTATTACCCGTGGGCGGAGGGTTGTGATGTGTGCACTTGCGGAGGAGGCTCTGGGCTCTAGGCTCTGGCTGGCAGGTCTCAGGTCACAGTTCTCAGGTGCCTGCTCTCGGGCTCTAGGTCTTGCTTGGCTTGTCGGAGTGTTTGGAGTCAGCTAGATATTTCCGAATGGATTTCTTTTCCATGGGATCGCTCTTCACTCTCAGGACCATGACGCTGAGAATCACGAGCGCGATCAGTGCGATTGTGCCGAGAATGGTCATGGTTGGCTGATGGCTAATGGCTGATGGGCGATAGCTGATAGCTGATAGCTACTCACTTTCAGTTTTCGCTCTACATCGTCTAGCGCCTCGCGAGAGTGAATTCCTGACACCTCGTCTAGACCGCAACCGTGACGGAGGTCTCGGTCCGCGTCACCGGGCGATACAGCGTATCGCGCTCGATCGGTTCCCTTCCTGCTTCGGTGATCAGGCGAATCAGATCTTTGCGTCGCATGCCCTGGGGTGTGGTGGCGCCGGCGTCGTGATAAATCTTTTCTTCGATTACGGTGCCGTCGATGTCGTCCGCGCCGAAGCGCAGCGCGATCTGGGCGATTTTGGCCGTCATCATCTGCCAGTAGGCCTTGATGTGCGGGAAGTTGTCGAGTACCAGGCGGCTGACGGCGATCTGCTTGATGTCGAGCATGCCGGTGGTTTTCGGGAGATGCTCGAGGGGCGTGTTATCGGGATGAAACGCAAGCGGGATGAAGGTCTGAAAGCCGTGCGTTTCGTCCTGCAGTTCCCGCAACTTGAGGAGATGATCGACGCGGTCCTCGTCGTTTTCGACGTGGCCATAGAGCATGGTGGCGTTTGATTTCAGGCCGATCTGGTGAGCGAGTTTCGCGGTCTCGAGCCACTGGTCACCGTCGATTTTGTGATCGCAGATGATGTGACGGATGCGGTCGGCGAAAATCTCGGCGCCGCCCCCGGGGAGCGAGTCGACGCCGGAGGCTTTCAGTTGTCCCAAGGTCTCGCGGATCGAGAGCTTGGCGCGTTTGGCCAGGTAGGCGACCTCGACCATCGTGAAAGCCTTCAGGTGCACCTGGGGAAAACGCTGTTTCAAGCCCGAGCAGAGGTCGAGGAAATATTGAAACGGAAGATCGGGATGGAGGCCGCCTACAATGTGGAACTCGGTAACCGCCTCCGTGTACCCGGAGGCGGCGGTTTCGAACGCTTCTTCGAGCGCCATGGTGTAGGCGCCGGGCGCGTCTTTCTTGCGGCCGAAAGCACAGAGGCGGCAGGCCGCGACGCAGACGTTCGTCGGATTGATGTGGCGGTTGACGTTGAAGTACGCCTTGTTGCCATGCAGGCGCTCGCGGACGTAATTGGCAAGCCAGCCGACGGCGAGGATGTCGCCGGTGCGGTAGAGGGTGAGTGCGTCGGTTTCGTTGAGGCGCTCGCCGACAAGGACTTTGTCCTTGATTGCGGGCAGGCGCGCATCGTCGGTCTGGAACGGATGCGTCATACTGCATCGATCATAGCGCAGGGTTGGGGCGAAGTCACAGTGCGTGGGAATGTTCGGAAATTTCAGCGGGAGTGAAAGGCAGGCTCTGGGCTCTGGGCTCTGGGCTCTAGGCTCTGGCCCCTCCATTTCGCATTTCAGATTGCAGATTTCAGATTTCAGATTTGAGATTGTGCTTTGCAAGGATCTACTTTTTTCGCTGTTGGCATTTGGCTTCTGATGCACTTTATCCGCTAAGCTTCAATTCCTCTTCGGAGATTCAATTGGGTGTTGGACAACGTGCTGGACCCGGACCCGTTCGAACGGGACGCCCAGGTTCTGCGCAGGAGATAAATCTCATGTTCTGCATTCGTACTTCTTTTCGTCACGCTCATTCTCAGCAACGCGCTCTCTGGCATAGGCGGGTTCGCCATTTTTTGGCAGCCATCATCTTGAGTGGATGGATAGGCAGTCTGTCGATGCCGCTGCTCGCGCAGGGTAACGATACTGGCGCCCCTGCTTCTGCGGCGGAGGTTCGCGAACTGCGCGCGCTGGTCGAGGAGTTGCAAGCGCGGGATGCACGTATGGAAAGCGAGCTCCGGGCGCTGAAGGCCCATCTTCGTCAACAGGGCTACGCGGACTTTGTGGAGGACGGTGAAGGCATACGCGGTCCGCATGCAAGTATGGAGTCGGCGCCGCAAGCTGCCGTGCCATCCAATTCCGCGGCCGCGACGCAGGGCACGTTAACAGACGCGGATCGGGGCGCGCTCGACTTTCTCAAGGGAAACACGCTCAACCTCGCCTTCGATGGATACTACGCCTACAACTTTAATCATCCCTATGGGCGCGTGAATCTGCTGCGAGCTTACGACGTATTGAGCAACGTGTTCAGCCTGAACCAGGCCAGCGTCATTTTCGAGCATGCGCCCGATGTGGCCGCCGGCAAGCGTTTCGGGATGCGGCTCGACCTGCAATTCGGGCAAGCTACCGAGACTTTGCAGGGGAATCCGGCCAACGAGCCGCGGCCGCAGATTTACCGCAACGTCTTCCAGGCGTATGGAACGTATGTGTTGCCGGTGGGCCGAGGTCTCACGGTGGATTTCGGAAAGTGGGCGAGCTCCCTCGGCTATGAAAACAACTACACCAAAGATCAGATGAACTACTCGCGTTCCTACTGGTTCAATTTTCTGCCTTTCTATCACATGGGGCTTCGGGCCAACTATCCGTTCAACGACAAGGTCGCTGTGAATTACTGGGCGATCAACGGCACCGATCAGACCGAGCCGACCAATGGATTCAAAGATCAATTCTTCGGACTGGCACTCACTCCGCGCAAGACGATAAGTTGGAACATCAACCATCCCGACGTGTTGCAGGTTCCGAACAGCGGGTCGATTCCCATACAGCAAGGACTGAATTTTGTGCCGATCCGCCCTGCGCCCGATGGGCGCTTGCACATTCTGGACAGCTACGTGAGCTGGCAGACTACGCCGAAATTAACGCTCGCCTTGGAGGGCGACTACGTAATCGAACGATTGTGGCGGCACGAGGGGCCGGGACGCTCATCGGCGCCGAGTGAAGTCTCGGGTGGTGCCGCGTATGCTCGTTATCAGGTTACGCCGCGTGTCGCACTCGCCGGTCGGACGGAATATTTGTCCGATTCGCGGGGACTGTTCAGCGGCGTGAACCAGGCTTTGAAGGAGACTACGGCGACGTTCGACTACAAGATCGCGGATGGATTTCTGATGCGCTATGAATGGCGCCGTGATTTCTCGAACCAGGCGTTTTTTCAGACCGACACCTTCACCGGACGCAGCCGCCAGCAGAACACAGCGACCGTCGGTCTGGTGTGGTGGTGCGGGCAGAAGCAAGGGACGTGGTAGGGACTGGGTGACGGAGGGGTGCCGAGGCTAGCGCAAAAAGTAGCGGCTCAGACTTCCGCGAGCCAGGATTTCCGCCCGGAGAATGCGGGAGAAAATCCACGCGTAGAACAAAGTGTTGCCGGCGGTGACGAGAGCGATGCCGTCCGCCACAGAGTTGGGGTGCAGGAGGCGCGTGGCCCATGCCAACATCCAGCCGGGCTGCGTTCCGGGCAGCCAGACGCCGAACTGTGTTTTGCGCATGGCGACCGTAAGGACCAGGGAGGTGGCGAGGCCCATCGTCAGACTCGCCAGCCACACGCGAAATTTGCTCTCCGTGCCGAAACCGTTGCCTTATTACTCCGCCTTTAGGCGCGGTGCATGGCGCGCCTGGTCGCAAGGACCGCCGCTAAAGCGGTTTAATAGGCCGCTCTATGGCACGCCTGAAAGCGTGCCCCGATACGGGCAGAGGCAACAGCTCGATCTCTGAGCGCGTCTCAGCGCACCAGCAGGTCGGCGGCTATAAAGACAAAGAAGACCACGGAAATCACGCCGTTCATGGTGAAGAAGGCGGCGTTCAGTTTTGAGAGGTCATGCGAGGAGACCAGGGAGTGCTCGTAGGCGAGCAGGACAGCTACCGCGACGACGCCCGCGATCGCGAACTTGCCCAGGCCAAAGGTGATGACCAGCGTGATCAGCAGGAGCAGCATGATGACGTGGAACAGGCGGGAAATCACCAGGGCGGCTCGGATCCCGAAATAACGCGGCAAGGAGTGCAGTCCCGCTTCGCGATCGAAATCAAAGTCCTGGCAGGCATAGAGCACGTCGAAGCCACCCACCCAGAAGGTCACCGCGGCGGTCAGCAGCAGGATGCGGGGATCGAGTGAAGCGCGCACGGCGATCCAGGCGGCCGCCGGTGCGATGCCCAGCGCGAACCCGAGAACGAGATGCGACCAGCGTGTGAAACGCTTGGTGTAGGAGTACAGCAATACGATCCCCAGCGCCAGCGGGGACAGGATCAAGGTCAGGTGGTTCAGCCGGGACGCGGCGAGAACGAACACGGCACAAGAAACAACGACGAACGTGGTGACAAACGATGGCGTCAGAATGCCTGCCGGAAGTGCGCGGGTCTGGGTGCGCGGATTGGCGGCATCGATCGCCGCATCAGCCACGCGATTGAACGCCATGGCGGCCGAACGCGCGGAGATCATGGCTACGATAATCCACGCGAGCTGATGCCAAGCGGGGACGCCCCCGGCCGCCAGCATGGCTCCGCATAATGCAAAAGGCAGCGCGAAAATCGAGTGCTCCCACTTGATCATTTCGAGGGTGACGCGCAGGTTGTGGAGGATCGGCACACAGGTATTTTAGCGGATCGTGCGTCGAGGAATGGGCGAGGACTTCGATCGTGAAAAAATCTTAAACCGCTGAGCGCGCGGAGAACCACCACGGAGGACGCGGAGAAGAGCTTTTAACCGCAAAGTTCGCTAAGAAAAGCCGCTAAGTACGCGAAGAATACCCTGGGCGTGAACCGGGCTGGCTGGGCCTCACAAGTCTTTTCTCACTTTCACAATATTTTGGCCTCGGGTTCGTCTTCAGGAATAGATGGCCGAGTTGTCATACATTGGCGAGATGAGCGACGAGGACCGGCGCATCTCCGAAGCCGTCGTGCGCGAGCAGGGACGGCTGCGCAACTTCGTCCGGAAGTACGTGTCGGACCAGAGCGATGTGGAAGACATTCTGCAGGATGTTTTCTACGAGTTCGTGGCGGCCTTCCGCATGCTGAGGCCCGTGGAGCACGCGACGGCGTGGCTGTTCCGCGTGGCGCGGAATCGCATTATCGACCGCTTTCGCGGGAAGACGCGGGACGTGTTGCGAAATGCGGCCGGCGCGCTACCAGAAGAGGGCGCTCTGGATTTAGAAGAGCTTCTGCCTTCTCCCGATGCCGGGCCCGAGGCCGCCTACGTCAGGAGCGTATTGCTGGAGGAAATCGACGATGCCTTGCTCGAGTTGCCCGAAGAACAACGAGAGGTATTCATCGGGCACGAGTTGCTGGGCTACAGCTTTCAGGAGATGGCGGAAGAGACGGGCGTCAGCGTAAACACGCTGCTCTCGCGCAAGCGCTATGCGGTACTGCACCTGCGCCGCCGATTGCGGGCCATTCATGAAGAATTCAAGAAGAGCTGAGAAGGAGTAGAAAATGAGGAAGAAAAGGTTCATCAGAGCGTTAAAGTTTTTGCCGATCGCTGTGCTGTTCGTCGCCCTGTTCGGGCTGATCGTGATGTCGTTGTGGAACTGGCTGATGCCTGCGCTGTTTGGATGGAAAGTAGTCACCTTTTGGCAAGCCATCGGACTGGTAATCCTGAGCAAGATTCTGTTCGGCGGGTTCCGGGGCGGCCCCAGGGGAATGCATTGGCGTCACCGCATGATGGAGCGTTGGGAACAGATGACGCCGGAGGAGCGTGAAAAATTCCGGGAGGGGATGCGCAGCAAGTTCCGTGGATTTGAACCGCCGTCGGCCAAGCCTAGCGCCCCGTAGAGCGGTTAAGCGTCAGCTCTACGAATGGCGTGAGCGCATCACGCCCATGGAGGTTCGTCTTGTCGCATCGAGTGTGTCCCTGGTGGCTTGGGTACTTCCTGGCGAGTCCACTGCGCCGACTGATGTTGGACCCGGAAAAAGTAGTGCGCCCTTTTGTGCGCGAGGGAATGACCGTGCTCGAACCCGGGCCCGGGATGGGTTTTTTCACGGTTGAATTGGCGCGGCTGGTCGGACGCTCCGGTCGCGTGGTGGCGGTGGACATCCAGCCGAAGATGCTGGATGGCCTCAAACGACGCGCGGTCAAAGCAGGAATTGCAGGTCGAGTGGAGACCCGGCTGGCGTCGGCTGACTCGCTCAATGTCGCCGACCTTAAGGAGCACGCAGATTTCACTTTGGCCTTCGCGGTCGTTCACGAAATGCCGTCCGCGAGCCGTTTCTTTGCCGAGGCCGCACAGGCATCGAAACCGGGCGCGACGTTGTTGCTGGTCGAACCTTCAGGTCATGTGAAAGAAAAGGAATTCAAGGCAGAACTGGAGGCTGCGGCGCGAGCGGGATTCTCTCTTGCGGAGAATCGGGAGTTTCGAAGCAGCCACGCCGTGTTATTGCGAAAAGATTCAGGAATGCCCACTCAAGCGCGGTAGCCCTGCTCTCCGATCAGGGGGACAAAGCGGCAGGGGATCTGCTCCGACAGTACGGGCTTGCCTTCCTTCTTGGTCACGAGTTGCAGAAACTGTGCTTCGGTGGGACCGACGGGGACGACCAGGCGGCCGCCTTCCTTCAATTGCTCAAAAAGCGCTGGCGGCAGATCAGGCGCGGCTGCGGAAACGACGATGCCGTCGAATGGCGCGTGCGCGGAAAGGCCCTTGCTGCCGTCCCCCACTTCGATGGTGACGTTCGTGTATCCGAGTTTGGCGAGCGCGGCTTGCGCTTTTGCGGCCAAAGTGGCGTGGCGTTCGATGGAATACACGTGACGGCTGAGTTGTGCCAGCAGCGCCGTCTGGTAACCCGAGCCGGTGCCGATCTCGAGCACGATGTCTTCTTCGCTGACCTCGAGCATTTCGAGCATCAGAGCGACGATGTAGGGCTGGGAGATGGTTTGGCCTTCACCAATGGGAAGCGGGTTATCGTCGTAGGCTTGGGCGCGGTAGGAGTCGGCGACAAACTCGTGGCGTGGAACACGGGCCATCGCCGTCAGGACTCGCTCATCCCGGATGCCACGCTGCAGGAGTTGCGTGTCGATCATTTGACGACGGCGCTGAGAGAAATCCAGATCGAAGATGGAGGGGAAGGGTTTCAAGGTTCAGTTTCGAGTTTCAGGTTTCGCGTTTCAAGTGTACTGCCGCTGGACGTAAGGTGTGATGGCCAGGACTTGACCTTGCACACCATGCTGTCGGATAGGGTCGCTACCGACAGGCCCTTCCCAGGGGTTTTGAGCGCTATCGCCTGATTGCGACAGTTGACGGTTACGGTTGTGAGAGTTTGATGTCTGCTGCATCGTGGCCTTAGAATGGCAAATAGGCGAGTGGGAAGAAATCAAACACAACAAGAAAGAATGGGATGAAGCAACATGAAAATGTCAAAGGTCTTTGCCGATTTCAAGAGGATCAATACACAGTGTGAGCTTCGTCGAACGCTGGAATTCATGATTGGTAAAA
>QIAH01000420.1 GCA_003225465.1 Acidobacteriota bacterium
GCCTTCGGCAGCCGCAATCAATTGAAGAAGTTTCTGGGGATCATTCAACCACTGCTTGAATTCAGGTCCAAGTGTCTGCGCGGCAATCTGCGCGGCGATCGTGACGTCGCCGGTGGCGGGATCGGCGGCCACAAACTTCACTTCATTAATCCTGATCGAGGTCCCTTTGCCGTCGCCCAATGTCTCCTTGATCTGCTTGGCGACGTCCTGTCCTTTGGATCCGCCGACCGCAAAAGCCCGCACCAGGCGCGCGAAGTCCTCCACCGTGACCTTATTCGAGAAATTGATGCTGGCCAGCCCGGCCGTGGTCAGCAACTGTGCAAAGCTGCGTTCGGCTTGTCCGGTCTCCAGTGGAATTCCATCCAGCAGAAGCTTCGTCCCGGAAACCCCGAGCAGAAATCCCTGATCGCCGGTTCGCGGGAGTGATTGCTGGAGTTCGTTCCAGGCAATCTCAAATTGGGTCTCGGTGCGTTTGTGCTCGAATCCGTAAAGGCGTACATATTTAACGAGGATGTTCAGGCTGTGAACAAAAGCGCCGGCCGAGGCGCCGCGGCCCGCTTGCGATGTCCCTGCGGTCGAGATAAGCCACTCCTCGTACTGCTCGAGTTTCAGAGTCAGGGTAATGCGAAAAGCTGGGCGGCGCACGTTACGGAGGTAATACTGTTCCGTGCGAAAATAAGCTTCGCTCGGACGCCGGAATAAGACCTTGGCCACTCGACCTTCGGTAGGAATGCCTCACAAATCTCGGCCAGCCGTGGGTTTTGCGCACTGGATGCGGCGGGTTCCGGAAGAATGTCAGCGCGCCGGAGCGGAGCTCGCTGCCGATCCCGTGCATGACCTTCGTGTCGCCCTGCGGCGCTGCCGTTCCATGGCGGACGGCCTCATGGCGGTCGATCCGGACCGCGCCTGGAAAGACATGAAGAAGGCCGGCAAGGCTCTGTTCAGCAGTCTCGGTAGCCTGCGCGATGTGCAAGTCATGGCGGAGTGGGTCCAGAAACTTGGGCCACCGGAGGATCCAGAGACGCAGGCTCTTCTCGCACTGCTGGCGAGACGAGAGCAGGAGCATAAAGTCGTGGCCGCCGAGGCGCTCCGCACCTTTGATCTTCGCCAATGGCGCAAGTGGAGCAGGGAATTGCCGCGTCGCGCGGCCCGGGTACGGCCTGGCAGTATCGTATTCAAGCACCTCGCGCTCGAGCGCTGGACGAAAGCGCACGAGCTTCACGGGCGCGCCCTGCGCAATCGCTCGCAGACCGCCCTGCACCAGTTGCGGATCGGGATCAAGCGCTTCCGCTACATCGTGGAGAATTTCTTGCCGCAGCAACACCAGGCGTGGAGTTCGCAGCTCAAGGAATTGCAGGACCTGCTGGGCGACATTCACGATCTCGATGTGCTCTGGGCCACGGCATCCCAGGTCAACGCATTTGCCAGCCCGGAGTCGCGGGCACGCTGGCACGCGATCATTCACGAGGCACGCGAGAAACGACTTTCGCGCTACCGCGAGCTGATGGTCGGTCCGGAATCGCTCTGGAGAGTGTGGCGAGCGGAGCTGCCGCAAGGGAAGCAAGTGCAGGCGGCGGGCATGGCGCGTCTTAAACTTTGGGCCTCGGTGCTTGATCCTGACTTCGAGCATTCGCAGCGGGTCGCAGAACTCGCTCGTCAGATGTTTGAGGGACTGGCGAAATTGGGCTTGGCTCCTTCCAGTCCGAATCAGGATCTGGGCGCCATCTTGTGGGCCGCCGCGCTGATGCACGATGTCGGCCGCTCGAAGCATAACAAAGGACACCACAAGACTTCCTATCGAATGATTGGGCGGATCACACCGCCGCTGGGATGGAGCGCGTCGGATCTGCGCCTGACGGCCGCGGTCGCGCGTTTTCACCGCGGCGCGCTGCCGCAGTCTCGCCATCCGGCATTGCAGGAGTTTGCGCTCGACCAGAAGAAACTCATCCTGAATCTGGCAGCGATCTTGCGATTCGCAAACGCGCTCGATGCGGAAAGCGGCGGACGGATTCAACAGCTTCGCGTCGAGCAGAACGATGGACGGCTGCAGGTCTCGGCTGCGGGCTTTGCGCCGTGGACCCGCGCGGCCGAGAATATCGCGGGTGCCAGCTATCTGCTCGAACTGGTGCTGCGCAGGCCAGTAGCGTTGCCGTGGTTGAAGCCAACCCGCAACGGCAATGCCAGCCGCAAGCGGGTAGTATCTGCCGCCACCCGCTAGAAGCTCTCCAGATACTTTCGTCGACCGGACATTTCCACTAGAAATAGAAGTCCCAATGACTCACGCTCTGCTGGTCCGCAATGCGGTTGCGTGGTTGCGCCGGTACCGCTGTGGGGTCGTGCTCTCGGAGCAGGCTTGCATCAGCGGCGAAATGCCGGACGCCATCGGCTGGAAGCGTGCGTGTCACTCAGTCCTGGTAGAGTGCAAAATCTCGCGCGCCGATTTCCTTGCCGACCGCGCGAAGCCGTTTCGGCAAAAGCCTGAACTGGGGGTGGGATGCGAGCGCTTTTATCTGGTTCCCCGCGGTCTGGTGAGTCCGGATGAGCTGCCGCAAGGGTGGGGATTGCTGGAAATCCACAACCGGTGCGTCGAGAAGCTGCGCACCTCGCGGAAAAACTTGCGCAGTGAGGAAGGCTTTCGTTGCGAGATGAACCTGCTCTTGGCAAGTTTGCGACGGGTCGAAATCCGCATCGAGCCGCAAACCATTACGGAGTTCTTGAAATGGCAGAACCGGATGGCGGAATACAACGGCGGACAGCATCCCGAAGGAGTGACACCGCCTGATCGGGAAGAGAATCTGTTCCTCGATGACCTTAAAGACGACGAAGAGAAAACGATGGCCCCCTTGGAAGCCAGTAGGCAATCGTCGGGTTAACATTTGTAACCATACGGTTACGAGTTTAATGGCGATTTTTCGCCAACTGAGAATCTGCTTTGTTGACGAGATATAATTAATACATGCCAAACGCCCTGCGCAGTCGGCGACACCATCAAAATGTTGATGGTCCGTTCTACGTCTACCTCCCAGCCCAAATGTAAGTGCTCCCAGCAAACTTTGATGAATCGCGGAGTTTTCATCCGAACTGCGCGGCCCCACTCTTTCTGGGCTTCGGTAACGTTAAGGCGTGAAATTGCAGGCGAATGCCTAGATCTCCTGCACCTATTTTGTGTACGCGAAACTGGAGCGCTTCCGGTAAGTTCCACAATTTGTGGGCGTATCCGCGAACGGGTCCGCTGTACACTATGTCCGCTATGTCCGCTGGGACACGCTTTACCATCGCAATCTTCCTTCATCTTGTTGGGATGGTCGGCCTGTTTATGGGCTACGGGCTCGAATGGGTCGCCTCCTCTCTGCTGCGCCGCTCGATCAACGCCGAGCAAGTCCGCGCCTGGCTTCGCATCTACAGACTCTCACTGCCCATTTCCGGGGCCGGCCTCCTGCTTCTGATCCTCAGCGGCGTTTATTTCGCTTCCATATTTGAAAGCATGAAAGAAGGCTGGCTCCTCTCGTCGTTGCTGGCCACCGTGTTCGCGTTCGGGATCGGATTCGTGTTCATCTTGCCGCGCGTGCGCATGCTGCGTGCTGTGCTGCCCGAGGGGAATACCCCGCTTTCGGAAGCTGGGCGCGCGTCTGTCCAAGATCCCGTGATCCTCACACTAATCCGAGTGCGGTTTCTGCTCACGCTCGGCATCGTCTATTTAATGATTACCAAGCCCGACCTTGCCACCTCGCTTTTCATCTTGCTCGGCGCCATCGTGGTGGGCCTGATCTCCGCCGCAACGGCGTGGACGGCACGCCCTAGGTCGCTTTCCTGACGCGCATTCGTCACCGTTGCGTAACGCTGTTTGCTACGTAGTTGATGTAACCAGACCTTTACACTCAGAACCCACCCCGCTGCGGGCGGCGCTGGAGGGTCCTAAAGCCTTCCGCGATGGAAGTGGCGGGGCTCGCTGAACCAAGGGCTTAGAATGGTAAAGGGGCCCGAGTCAACCGAGAGGAGCGAAAATACAAGCATGCCAGCTATTCCACCCAATCGACTGAAGGGGAACTATGGCGCGGCACTGGTAGCGAGCAGACTGAGTGGTGAATGCCTTGTGAGACCTGTCGCGGCAGATACGGACGTCGGCATCGATTTGTACTGCGAGACCGTTGCTGAAGGCCGCCCTTTTCTACATTTTTGGCTTCAGGTCAAGGCCGGCGATCAGTGCAAGGTGGATCCATCGTGTCGGTCTGCGAGGTGCTCGTTCGAGGGCGAGCATCTGCAGTACTGGTTTCATCAGCCTGTACCAGTATTCGCGGCATTGGTTCCTACAGAGTGGCCAGTTGTAGAAGAGCCTTCCATTCACATCATCGACGTCACAACTCAGATTCTTGAGAACCAAAACTATTTAGAACGACAAAGTATCACTCTTGAATCAGACTATTCTTGGCCAGTAGGCGATCGAAGTTCTGTGCTGGACTTTTTGGAACAGGTGGTACCCGCGACGGCTGCTCGGCTCCAAGTACGGTATGGCGTTGTCGCACGGATTCCTCAGCAAACAATTAATTATGTGCACACAACTCCGTCTGTCCCGGTGTTGACTTTTCAGGAGAAGATACTGAGCCAACTGCGGTCTACGGCCGCTCACGCGATCATGTTCTCGGCAGGAGATGAGCGGAAAGATATGGATGTCTCCCCCTTCACGAGACCACCGTCATCTTTAGGGGAAGTGTAGGATGAGGCCATGGCGGAAAATGGACTCCCCTGCCTGGACCTTCTGGAGGCGACCCCTGGAATTCTGCGCGGTCTGATGAGCGAGTTGACCGAAGAAGATGCGCGCTGGAAACCGGCGCCCGAACGCTTCTCCGTCGCCGAAGTGCTGGCCCATCTTTCTCATTCCGAGGGCCACTGCTACCGGATGCGCCTCGACCGGTTCATGGCCGAAACACGTCCCGAATTCAAGCCCGACGATGCGCAAATGTACCTCGAACTGTACCGGGGTGCCGATCCGGAGGAGGCCTTCGATCACTTCGAAGATCAGCGCGAGACCAACATCGAATTTCTCCGCCACCTGCCGGACGGCGCGGGCGACCGTGTCGCGCTACACCGGGAGTTCGGTGAGATCACGCTCGCCCAGATGTTGAACGAGTGGGCGCTTCATGATCTCGGCCACATTCGACAGGTCGCGGAACTGGTCCGCGCCCGAAAATACCAGGCGGGTGCCGGTCCGATGGCCGCGTCCTATCACCTGAAGCCCTGATCACCATGAAATCGATCCTCCTCGTCTCCCCTTCGCGGGGTCGCTCGCCGCTCGTCCACCCTGTCGTAATTAGTAATCAGTTAGTAAGTTTGCTCGCACGTTACGGGGCGGTCTCGTTTTTCCACTACCCCCCTCAAGCATGAGGGGATAGAAGGTAGTGCAATCCGAAACCGGGATTTTACCTCGGTCGCCCAACCCGCACGATGAGTGTAATGGGGATTTATCACCAATTGACACGGCAGCAGAGAGGGCTACGGCTCTCCGACCCATACGACGAAGGTAAGTTTGACATCCTCATATCGTCCGGTAATTTCCCAGCATCCAGTCGTGGGGAAGTTGATTCC
>QIAH01000421.1:0-4102 GCA_003225465.1 Acidobacteriota bacterium
ATTCGCCTACATGGTGAAGTATGGAATGACTCCGATGCAGGCCATTCAGGCTGCCACGACTAACGCGGCCGATCTGCTCGGACATTCCAAAGAAGTGGGCTCCATCAAGCCAGGAAAGTACGCGGACGTAATCGCAGTGGCCGGTGATCCGCTAAAAGACGTGAGCGTCCTCGAAAACGTCGACTTCGTGATGAAGGACGGAACTGTCTACAAGCAACCAAAATCCGATGCCTGCCCTAAAAGCCGCGAGTAGCGCCGGCGTCTCGCCGGCTCTCAGCCACCCAGAGCCCAGAGCCCAGAGCCTAAACTACGTTTCCTGTTCCTTGCGCACCGCGCGCAGATCAATCCCCAACTGCTCCGCCTTCTTATAAAGATGACTGCGCTCCAGATGTAGCGCCCGTGCCGCACTCGCCATGTTGTAGTGATTGTGCTTCAACTCAGCCATAATAACTTCGCGCTCGAAGGCCTGCACACGATCGGCCAACGCGCCCGAACCCGAGTTGGCCGGGGCCTGCGCATTTGAGTTCTGAGGCAACGCGAGCTGCACGGTTGCGAGGTCCACTTCGCCCGCAGGCGCCAGTAGCATCAGGCGCTCGACCACATTCCGCAACTCGCGCACGTTTCCCGGCCACGCATGCGCCTGCAACGCCGCAATCGCCTCTTCGGAGAACACGATTGGCTTCCAGCCGTTTTGCGAACACACCTGCGCGGCGAAATGTTCGACCAGCGCCGGGATATCCTCACGCCGCTCGCGCAATGGCGGCAGCAAAAGCGGAAAAACGTAAATCCGATGGAACAGGTCCTGACGGAACTTGCCCTCTTTTACCTGCGTCTCAAGATCACGGTGCGTCGCGACTAGCACGCGAACGTCTACGCGAATCGCCTTCTCGCCGCCCACTCGCTCAATCTCACCTTCTTCCAGCACGCGCAGCAATTTTGCCTGCATGTGTAAAGGCATATCGCCGATCTCATCCAGGAACAGCGTCCCATGCTCCGCCTGTTCGAATTTGCCGACATGCCGACCGGCCGCCCCAGTAAACGAACCTTTCTCATGACCGAACAGCTCCGACTCGATCAACTCTGCCGGAACCGCGGCGCAATTCAAAGCGACGAACGGCGCCGACGCCCGCGCGCTTCGTTCATGAAGCGTGCGCGCAACTAATTCTTTGCCTGTTCCCGTCTCGCCGAGAATACAGACTCTCGTCTCACTGGCAGCGACCCGATCTACCTGCGCCATGACGCGCCGCATCGACTCGCCCTGCCAAACGATCTCGTGCTTCCCGAGCCGCTGCTTCAGCTGACGATTTTCACTCTCGAGTCGTTGCAGGCGAAGAGCGTTATCCACGGTCAGCAGCAGCTTCTCAGTTGCAATCGGTTTTTCCAGAAAGTCGAGCGCGCCCAGCCGCGTTGCGCGCACAGCCATCTCGATGTGCGCCTGCCCCGACATCATTACCACCGGCGTGGCTACACCCTCCGCTTTCAAATCCTCCAGTAGCGACAGCCCATCTTTCCCTGGCATGACAACATCCGAGAGTATGAGATCGAAGCTCCGCGATTTAGCCAGTTCGAGCGCTTTTGGCGCGCTATCGCAAACGGTGGCCTCGTGTCCGGCCAGGCGAAACGCACGCGACAGCGACGCGAGCGTATTGGCTTCGTCGTCCACAATTAAAAGATGCGCTTTCTGCGGCAAGCCTTTCTCCTCTACCGATGTTGAGTTACGGTTACTGAACCGTCCAGCGCGGGCGCGTGCAGTTTTTCCAAGTTGCGCGGCAACTCCACCACGAATGTCGTGCCCTTGCCGGGCTGGCTGCGCACACTGATCGTCCCGCCATGATCGCTGATCACCGATTGCACAATCGCGAGCCCCAGCCCCGTTCCGTGCTGCTTGCTCGTGTAGTAAGGCGTAAACAGCCGCTCGCACTCTTCCGGGGTCAAGCCTACTCCGGTATCCGCGATTTCGATATATGCGCGATCTGCGTTGTCGCGCGTGCGTAAAGTCAGCGTTCCCCCGTGCGGCATCGCATCCATGGCATTCAGCACCAGGTTGGAAAGCGCCCGATGCAGCAATTCTCTATCGGCTGCAATCGGTTCGTCGCTCGCGGCCAGTTCCAGTTTGCATGCAATCGCACCGCCGCTGCGCGATTCCAGTTGCGCCTGGAACAATCGGGCGATACCCCGAACAACCTCGTTCACATTTGCCGGTTGAAGCTGCGGCTGCGGCATTTTCGAAAATTCACTGAAGCGCGAAATGATCTGCTTCAGGTTACCGATCTCCGCCAGCAGTGTTGCCGAACTCTCGCGGAAAATTTCCTCGAACATTTCCGGGCTGTGCTCTCGCGCCCGCACCAGGTTCTCCACCGTCAACTGCAAAGGGAACAGGGGATTCTTCAACTCGTGCGCCAATCGTCGAGCCAGCTCGCGCCAGGCCGCCACTCGTTCGCTCTGCACCAGCCGTTCTTTTTGCTCGAGCAAGTCTCGTGTCATCTGGTTGAATGCTTCCGCCAGATCTCCGACCTCGTCGGCGGAGCTCACTTCTACCTGCGTATGCAAATTTCCACCTGCGACTTCACGAGCCGCCACCGCTAACTCCTCAATCGGCCGCGTGAAGCGTGCCGCTGCCCAACTGCTCAGCAGGATAGCCAGCAGAATGCCCGCACCCCCCACCAGCATGGCCGCCGATTGAATGTGCCTCTTGACTTCGACATAGGGCCGCCGCGATGTCCCAACCAATAAAATTCCCAAAATCTTGTCGTCCGGCCCGTTCAGCGGGATGGCGTGAACCGTCTCATCGTCTGCAGGATTCTCGGACCAGTGCACCAGTTGGCTGATCTCGCGAGGTTGCTGCTGGACCTGGAGCACGAGCGGCGCAAGCCTTTCGATTTTCTTCGGCGCCTCAGAAGCCGTTGTCAGCATTTGCGGCGAGAACCCGGACCCCGAAACCTGATACAGCATCGCCCGCATCCCCGCCGGCAACTCAAGAGCCGCCAGAGCATTCCTGTCCAGGCGCAGTCCACCGACAACATACAGAGGCGTATCCCCGACCTTCGCCGCACGCACAGCAAACAATCCCAGCGAACTGCCTGCAGGCAGATCCTCTTTCTTTAAGAAGGCCGGCTTACTCGTCAACTGCGAGAGATCTCCCAGGGACGTTTCCGGATACCCAAACTTTGCAGGCGACTGCGCCGACGAAACGATTGTGCCGCGCGCATCCACGAACTCGAGAAAATCCAGTTGATGACTCTCGGCAATCGGGACCGCGTCGTTCAAAAAGCTGCCGGAATCCGCGGGCGCACGATTCAAGGTCAGTGCCATTCGCGTTGTCGCGTCGCTGGACGCGATCGCGTCAACTCGACGCACCACGTCGTCGGCGTGACGCTTGAATTCGCGCTGGAACTGGCCAACCAGCGCCGCCGTCTGTGCTTCGTTGGATTGCTCAAAGGCCCGCCGCGTGACCGTGGAAACCAGCCAAGCCACCGCCGCGACCGACAAAAATACAGTCAGCGCGAACAGCAGCAGCAGCTTGCGGCGGAAGTTCAAGGCTTGCTCCCTATCCAGACATTTTCCAGATGCTCGCTCCCATCCCGATCCTGATTCCAATCCTTGATCGCCGGGCTCAGCGCATAGCCGACCGGCAACTGGAATAACGGAATGATTCGTTGCGCTCGCAAAATTCCGCTTTCGGCCTGGTACAGGTCCTCGGCCGAGTTGCCCGTGAACTTCGGAGCACTCAACCCGGCCGACGCTGCAACGGTCAGCAGAGCCACTCGTGGATTCAAGGAAGCCAATGGCAAGCGCACCAAACGTATATCGGATGTGCCTGAAGTTGTAGTCTGCAACGTGATTCCCGCATCACGCGCGTTCAGGGCGATGCGCTCCGCGATCACTCTGGCAAGAGGATCCGCCGCATCATATCCCAGGGTCTGCGCGGGTGCGCGCGGTACTTCGCTCCGCAACTCCCGCGCGCGGTCGAGGTTCTGCGTTTCGCCAAACACGAAACCATAGCCGCTGATCGAGTTTGGAAGAATGCCGCCACTCGGCTCTCCCGCGCCCTGCAACACGACGCTTCGAATCGAATTGCGATCAATACTCAGCGCCAAAGATT
>QIAH01000421.1:4140-8736 GCA_003225465.1 Acidobacteriota bacterium
GACGTCATCACGCGCCGCCCTTCCGTTGACGCACGATGCGACTGCTCCGCAACCACCTCCGCAATATCGACCTTACCGAGGTCCAGCCCAAGAAGCTGGTCGTGACTCGCCCTGCCCAACTCGATTTCCACTCCATCGAGAAATGGGCGCCCTCCCCAATAGCTCTCATTCGCTGCCAGAGCCAGTTTCTTGGCGGGCTGCCAATCGACGATATGGAATGGCCCGGTCCCAATCAAGGTCCCGCCTTCGCTTCGTTTCGTGATGGCATTCCGCGGGCGCGCCAGCCAGGCTGGCAAATCAGAGTCCGGAACATTTCGTTCAATGATCACCGAATCAGCCGCCGGCAACACGCTCCAGTCAGGATTCGCGGCTCGCAGCGCCGCCGCGACCGCTTCGGGCGTCAATGGCGAGCCATCATGAAATTTGACACCATGCCGCACCCAAAACTGCCAGCGCTGATTACCGGGCGCTGCCTGCCAGGAAGTTGCCAAGGTCGGTCGCAGCCTTCCGCGGTCATCCATCGTGACCAGAGTTTCGAACATCAGCCGCGTCAGATTTCGCTTCGCCACTGTATCCGGCTGCGTTTTGTCGCTAGGGTCGAGCGATACCGGTGCGATGCTCGTCGCAGTCCGCAACGTCGCTCCATACTGCGGGCGCGTTTCCGCCACCGCCATCGCGCTCAGCACGATGCTACTGACCGCAAGCCACTGCCAGCCGGAAAGCCTCATAGTTCCCCGTTTCCGCATTCCGCGAAACTGCAATTGCCGTGCCGCCCTTACCCTCAGTCCACAGCGCGGTGACCCCACCGCCAAACTCGAGCGGTTCGCTCACCGGCACCGGTTCCCGATCCGGAAATTCATAAGCCCGCACCGCATCTCCCGAATCATCTCCTGCGCGAGATGCCAGGACTTGCCAGCCTGAGCCGCAGGAGGATTTCACGCTGGCCAGATCGCTTCCCCAATTCAAACGCGCCGTCTGATCACTGACGCCATCGAGCAAATGCGCCTGCCCATCTACCCCCGCAAAGACCCACAATGTGTAGTTCGGCCTCGGAAGTGGCGCCGCGGAATAGAATTTCGCGGTCGAGGTTTGCTTGCCGATGCCGGGCGACAACACGCCCGTGAAAAAATTGCGCGTGGGAGCAAAGAATCCAGCCAGCGGAACCAGGCTCGACAGCGGCCAGGGATCATCGCTCTCGCGGCAACTCAGGCTGAGCGGAACACTTCCCGAACTCTGGCAGAACACCCCAGGTAAATAGACGTCAAGCAGGTGATCCTGTCGCATGACCAGCCGTCCGCGCATGTCCCGCGGCCAACTCCGTGCATGAGCGATCGACAACGCCTGCTCCTGTTGCCAGCGTCCATTGCTGAACCGGTAGAGTGCGACTCTCTCAGGGTCAAGCACCGCGATGTGCGACGGAGCCGTCGCTTCCTCGAGTACGGCGACGTCGAGAATGCGCTCTTCCTGCACCCACAGCGGAATCTTCCGGATCGTCAAGGGTGCGGCCTGAATCACAAATGCAGGTGCATCGAGTCGCTGTGTCGAAATCATGACGACGGAAAAGTCGCCCGCACCCTGATGAATCTCGGCCAACCAGACATAGCTCTGCAGATTCTCGGAGAGCGAGACTTGGACCGTTGCAGCTGCCTGCTCCGGCTTGACTGTGCGCACACCGAGCGCTTCCAGTTGTGTCCGCAGACCACGGCTGATCTCGTCCGCATCTTTCTTCCCGAGTGACGAACGATTGACCACATCCACCGCCACAGCGCCGGGGCCCGTTGCTGCCGCAATCTTGCGGGCGAGTTCCTGTTCCGGGGCCACCCAGTCCGCGGCAAAGCTCGCAGAAATCATTGAAAACCACAGCACGAGGACACAGGGCAGACTGCGGCGTGAGGAGCCTGGCAAGGAAGGACGCATTTCCGCGATGAGCGAATTATAAACCGCGTTGCGCTGGGGGCTGATCATGAGAGCCGGTACTCCTCGAAGTCATGTGCCGAAGCCGGTCCGTGGAGCGACAGGCGTCTTCGCCCGTCGAACCCGCCTGCCGCAACCCAACTACTTATCCTGCGAATCTTCGGGCTGCTCCGCCTGGCTGCCATGATTCGCCACGTTCATGCCACGCAACACGTCATTGGCGAAGAAAAATTTGCCATCGGCTGGAACCATCATGATCTGGAGCTTGTCAGAGAGCCGTTCCGCGACAATCTTGTTGATCAGCAGAGGATTCTGTTTCAGGATCGCCGCCTCGCTCTTCATGCGTTCGGCGTCAGCGGCCGCAGTCACGCGAATGCGATCCGCTTCCGCATCGGCCAGCAACTTGCGTCGTTCCATTTCCGCCTTGCTGTCAATCACTTTTGCCTCGGCAGCGGCCTCCGCGTTCTTGATAGTCGATTCCTTGCGCGCCTCCGCCTCGAGTTTCGACTGCTGAATCTGCTTCTCTTTCAAGGGCAGCGTGTACTGCATCGCATCAGACTCCGATTTAGCTTGCAGCACGTGCATCTGCGCCGCGCCTTCCGCCTGCTTCACTTCCTGAACCTTGGTAGCCTCGGCCTGCAATTCCGCGATCCGCACCTGCTTCTGCTGGATGTCGGTCTCCACGCCCATGCGATCGCTTTCCTGCTCTTTCAGCAGCAGTGTCTCCAGTCCCTTTGCATATTCGGGAGGAAGCTGGATATCCCGCAGCATCACTTCCTTCACGACGATCCCGTCAGCCGCCAGCTTCTGCGTGATCATCGCGGCGGCGCGCGCGCGCACTTCCTCGCGCTTCGCGGCAAACACTTCCCGCACGGTGTAGTTCGGCACCAACTCCCGCCACGTGCTGGCAACCACCGGCGGCACGATCTCCTTCTCGATCGGCTTGGGCAGGTTCGCTTCGATGTAGTCCAGGTGTCTCGGATCGACCCGGTATCGCGCCGTGATTGCCAATCCGACACTCAGCCCTTCCTTGGTTTGCACATTCAGCGGTTGCGCTTTTACCACGGCCCCGGCGGCATTCTTGCCGTCCTCCAGCGATCCGGTCGTGAACAGCTGATCCCGGGTATCAAACAGTTCGACTGTCTCAAGCAGTGGCGCCACAAAGTGCACGCCAGGATAGAGCGTTCCGGCGAGTGTGCCCTGTGTCTGACTCACGCGAACGCCCGCCATTCCGCTGGGAACGACCACGATGCTCAATGCGATCAGAATCGGCGCCCAAGCCAGCATCGCGAATGCCAGCGCCGTTCGCCAGCGGAACGTCGGGACTGGCGGCAGAGGAGTGGTTCCCGCTGCCATCATCCGCCGGTAGCGGATTTCCAGGGACAAGTCGTAGCTCAGAATTCCAGCGGCAACCACGATCATTCCGATGCCGCCGATCATCAGCAAATATTTCAGGAACAACATGGCGATTCTCCTTCTCCGTTTAATGTTTCTGTTCTGCTTTTACGCGCACCGCCTGCCGGGCGAAGAACAGGCGGAACACTTCTCCGAAAATGAACTCTTCCACCAATAGCGCGATGGCTAGTGAGAAGGTCATCCCTGCGATAACCGCGATTGCTGTGATTACTAGTTGCATAACGCTCTCCTCGAAATGCTTGATGTCGGTCCAATCTTTACTGCCCACCCGCCGCGCCCGTGCTGCTGGCTTCCGCCTGTGCGACTTCCGTCGGCTCACTTGCCTGACCGCCGAAGATTTCGGCGACCTGTTCATCCCGCTGTCCGTGGATCTCCACCGTGTCGCCCACACTGACCATCGCGAAGAACTGCACAATGTCCCGATTGCGCATGCGGATGCAGCCATGCGAGGCCGCCTTCCCGATCGACCTCGGCGCATTCGTGCCGTGAATGCCGTATCCCTTTCTATTGAGTCCGACCCAGCGCGGGCCGAGAGGATTATCGTCACCGGCCGGGATGACGACGCCCGCGTGGTAGTAGGTAGGTTCGGTCAAGCGCCTGACGATCTCGAACGTTCCCGATGGACTTGGGCTGACATCGGCTCCAACCGCGACTTCAAAAACCCGGAGCACTGCGCCGTTTTGCATGACGACCAGTTTTCGATCGGGAACGCTCACGATCACTTGCCGCTTCACACGAATCGGAGTCGGCGCCGCGTCCAAAGCCGGGTGCCCCAGGTTCGCGTCCGTTCTTTGGACGCTAACCTGGGATTCCACACCGTGCGCCAGGTCTACCAGGTTCTGCGCCAATGCTGAAGGTGTGATCAATGTCGCCAAGGCTGGAACCAACCATCCCAGAACCCGAACTACCCTGCGGCTGCCCATCGTCCATGCCATCGTGGTCACCTTGTCGTCTCGTGGCTTGCGGTGACATGAAGGGCAGGAGTAGGTCCAATTGCAGTAAGTTGATAACAATGGCGTTAGGAGCTAGGGAAGGCCAGAATGAGTGTCTGTGCGGAGACAGCGTGTCAGGCTTGACACATGGTAGGCGCCGGCTCATTTAGCACGAAAGCCTGGCTGGAATCGCGAGTAGATCTTCAGAAGGGAAGTCCAACGAAATGCCCGGTCCGCCGCTGAGGTTGCGGCTTATGGGGTCTTGGAGGGGGACCGGGCAATTTTCTGGGGTCAGTACAATTACGTCTTTGTTGCTATCTCTTGTATCGCTTGC